>JBARRO010000113.1:0-27562 GCA_049644265.1 Bacteroidota bacterium | reverse complement strand
CTACAAGGTTATTTCTGAGAAGCGGCACTAGTCCAGAAGCTAAACATGAAAAGATTTGTTTTTTTGTTTGTTCTCTGCTCCTGGATAACGAAGCCCAAAAACGAATCATTTCAGGCCTTCCAGTATCGGTACACAAAGGAGCTCTTCCGGTATCAGACCAAAGTTACAATCGCGTGCAGTTCCTGCCCCCGCTACGCGAAAGGCCGATTCTGAAAAGATTCGGCCTATTTTTTGTCTGAGCCCGACTTGAACCTACAACTTCTTCTCTTTCGAGCCTTGATGGCTTAGTTTAACCCCGACCGGCTCAAGGAATTGTGAAATCATTCCAACAATTCTCTTCATTCGTGTCCAGGTGATCCTCAGTGCCGCTGTAACGACGGAAACGAGGAGACTGAAAATTGCCACAAGTTGAGCGGAATCTCTTAACACATGCAAACGCAAATTGTTCCTGGACGTCTTGAGGAAAAGTGTGAAGGGAAATGAAACAGGAGACAAGCCCCTTTTTGTCTCCTGTTGTCTGTTTGAAATATGAGGTCCCTCAAACTACTGAAGTGCAGCAGGGAAATCGCGGTCCAGATCGAGGTCGAACTCTGTACCTGCCTTGTTTCCGTCATCATGGTGTTCCAGAATGACATGAATGTTGCCACTGGCTGCTCCAGACCCCGCTATGGTGATCTTGAAATTCAGGCCGAAGGGCAGGCCCTTGCTGTCCGTGTCCAGGTTCGTGATCTTCACGCGATTCGTATCCAACCCTCCGTTGAAGGTGAACTTGAACACGTGGGCGTCCTTTTCGTCTATGATATCGTTCGTCAGATCCTCTCTGGGGTTGACTGACTCGTCGAACAGGACGAACTTACCATTGTACGTTTTTCCGGAAACCAGGTTCAAAGTACCGTCAACGTACTTCTTGATGGGTGTCTGCGTCGTATCTCTCACAATACATGTGTCAGCCACTCCCGACCCACCCACTTCAGTGACGATGAAGTACACCGTCGTTGCCGGCGGATGTTCCACTGCGGGAGGCGGTGTTGCCGGATTCTCTTCTTTCTTGCATCCGCCAATCCATAAAGATCCGGCAACGAAGAGAACACTGATAAGAAATTTGGTTTTCGTCGAAACCATAAAACCTCCTTCTATGAGTTTATGAGTGATACAGGAAAAATGGGATCTGTAATTTCAGTTCGATGTCTCTTCCGGGCTCATCGATGAAGTAACGGAACCGACTCAGATAGTCCCGGTACGCTTTGTTAAAGAGGTTCGAAACATGCAAATGGAATCCTACGCGTTGTTGGAACACGTTGACGTCGGCCCCCGTGGCAATCTCCCACAAGGAGTATCCTCCCGGGGGATCGACATAGTCAACACCACGCGGGAACCGATCCTGCCTGGCAACAAACAACGATGCGATTTCAACGTACGCATTGTCATACAGGTCCGCATTGGCGAACTCATGTTTCAATGAGGTTCGTATGCGATCCGCCGGCATTTGGTACAACGGCTCGTTTGTCTCGAGATTATCTCCCCGGACCAACGAGATGGTCATCCCGAGCCGCAACTGACTCGCGACCATCCAGCCGACCGAAGCTTCCATTCCTCGCAGAATTGAATTAGCCTGCTTGTACTGAAAGTAGGGGAAGGCCCCCCGGAGGGTGAGTACCGGAACCGGGTCTGGCAGCAGGAAGATGAAATGATCCATCATGTTCGAGAACGTACTGACTGACAACTCGTTCTCATCGTCGCGATATGCGAGGGTCATGTCGACGGAGTAGCTCCGTTCGGTCTGGAGGTTCGGATCTCCTTTTTCATACTCCGCCGAACCGTGATGGACCCCGTCGCTGAATAACTCGTTTACGCTGGGCGGCCTGAACGCCGAACCCGCATTCCCTCCCAGAGACCAGCCGGTGCCAAACTCGAACGTGAACCCGACTGCACCGGAAACGTTGTTATACTGCAACGTCTCTTCGGTGATCCGCTTTGCTTCAAACGGGTACACATGAAGCCATCGATAGTCGTACCGAATGCCGCCGTTCAGTGTCAGACGATCCAGGTTCAATGCTTCTACCCAAAAGAGGCCGCCCGCATACAGTCGATAGTTGGGAATCAGAAACGAACTTCCGGCGCCAACATTTCCCTGACGGAGCGCGGACACACCCAAGGAACCATACAACCCTCCTATTGGGAGATGACGCAACCGAACGTCAGCACTGTGTGTCGTCAGCGTCAAATCAAACGCCGCCTGTGTCGGGAGTTGCTGCACGTTGTTAAAGAATCTGAATGCATCGAACTCCTGGCGGTGGTTGCTTTGCCAGCCGTACTGGATCTCCAACTTCCCGAGGTCGCGAATGTTCGAAGAGCCCGCAACAGACCACGTATCGTGTGAGATGTTCTGTTTGGGGGGGATGATGTCGTATGTAAACGGATAATCCACCGTGGGCCGACCGTTTGCGATCGCCCTTTGCAGATCCGTGACACTTCCGATGTGAGAACCCTTGTAGATTCCGAGTTCAGTCTGGTAGTGACTGAAGAGCGCACGCAACTCAGACTGATCCGTTTTGTAGCCGACGGCCATCGATCCGTTTTCTTCATGAAATCCGCTGTTGCCAATGGAATAATCCGGTGCGCTTGAGATTCCCGCCCTGCGAAAACTGCCTTGCGCTCTGAAGCTCACTCCCGGCACCAACTCCGACATACCCTGCAGACTCAGGGAGCCGGCACCCTGGCGATTGTTAGCAAAGGCGTTGAGCATGAGGTCCCCATCCAGTCCTGCATGATCAGGCATCGCTTTCGGTTCGAGACGGATGACACCACCAATTGCGCCAGCTCCGTATTCCACGCCCGCTGCACCTTTCAGGACAACAATCTCGGCAGGAGCAAACGGGTCGATCTCCGGCGCATGCTCGCCTCCCCATTGCTGTCCTTCAAGAGGCACTCCGGCGTTCAAAATGAGAATGCGTTGACTGTGCAAACCTCGAATGACCGGCTTTGCGATTGAGGGCCCAGTCTGCAAGAGCGTGACACCGGCGACATTTTCAAGTGTCTTTCCGAGCGTCTGCCCGCGGAGTTTCTCAATCTCCTGGGAATTCAAATACGCAACAGCATGGTCCTTTTCCATGACCGTCGTCGGCGCTCTCTCACCCTTGATCGTGACTGAAGGGAGCAGGATTTCTTCCGGCGCGAGCTGTACATTGAGGTCGTTCGATTGAACCGGCTGAACGCCAACCTCCTGGTCGTGATAGCCAACCAATCTGAACACCAGGATCGCGTGCTTCGACGGAACGTGCACAAAACGGAATACACCCTCGGCATCCGTGTACGTGACACGCTTCAGTTCAGCGATTGCGACCAGAACACCTTCAACGGGTAGTCGCGTCACGCTGTCTCGTACAACTCCGCTGATGTCGATAAGGGATACAGGAACGGAGGAACTCACCTGCGCATCAGCGAACGACGAGACAAGTGCCAGGATGAATAATAGAGCTTGGACGGCTCTCACCGGACGGGACATACGACTCCTTTCGGTTTGACCAAATGACCAGACGCGCGCATTAATCCCGCGTGCGGAACTTGTTAAGTGATTTTGAACGAGTGGAGGATTACGAGAACGAGGGAGGGGCGCGTCCCTGGAAAACAGAGGATCTTAGTGCAGAGTGGAGCGGGCTCTCCGGAACACTCAGAGAAGAATAGGAAGTCGTGGGCCGTTCAATGTTGACGCGAGAAGCCCGGGTCGAAGCATCGACAAACCTATGACAGAGGATACATGAATGAACAACTGACAGCGGCTTGTGAATCTCTCTCGAACCACAGCTATGTTGATTGACGGCTTGGCGTTGGGAAAAACCTGCCTCAATGAAGTCGCGGTGCCCGAGCTCGTAGGCGATGGGTCCGACGAGGAGGATCATCGTGAGGGCAATGCTGAATATCTGGCGTAATCGACTCATTTGGGGCGATAGTGGGAATCTTCCTTAAGATAAGAACCTAACAGCAGAAAGCAAGGGTAAGTTTCCGATGTAGGTCAGGATCATCGAGGGTCCGATTACAAAAAGCCGGACATTTCCGTCGACTTTCGCGATTTAGGGTGTATTGATGCACTATGGAGGGAATGCTGCGCGGATCCGCATTTTGCGCCGGCGCTGTCGGAGTTCTCATAACAGCGCTGTGGAGGTTTGAAGACCAATCCCCCAAAACTGTTCCAGTGAATTGAGTTTATGGACACTTTGCGCTAAATTGTTCGAACAAAGCACCATCATCACCTTCAAGAATTGAAAAAAGTACTCTCAGTTGTCATTCTGACTGCGTTACTTGTAAGCTCAGGCGATGAGTTGTTTGAACTCGCACAACCGTCGGGTTCAATGGAACAATGCTCATGCCGTTGCACCGTGGGTGAACAGTGTGACGCATCTCCCGGGATGAGATGCCACAAGCCCGTGGATCCAGTCTGCCATTCCAAAATGCAACCGTCAAGGGTCGCCAGCAAGTTCCAACAATCCGGATGCAGTTCCCGAACGGACTCTCCGGTCGTGATAGCCCAGAAGGACTTCTTTTCGTCTCCCATTCGCACGGAATCAGTGTCTTGTGCAAGATCAACCTTCTACACTTCACAGAACGTGAGCGACGTACCCTCCGAGCTGTGTGACCGCATATTTCATCCTCCCTGCTAGATCCTCATACGCAACTAATCTGAGAGCATAGGTTCAGGAATTCCTGGACCTGCACGTGCGCATTTTCTAAAATTCTAGGAGGAATAACATATGAATCGGTCTGCCTTTTTCAAATTCTCAATTCTAATAATCCTACTCATCCCGCAAATGCTGGTATCGAATTGCGGCTCGGCATCGTGCCCCCTCAACAACTATCGCTATCTTCATGCGGGGCTATTTCAAATCGGATTTACGCGAGAATATATAAACCAGGATCAGATTTACCTCGGGTCTCAGCGTTCGTTCGTCGGAGCAATCCCCTATCATCATGACGAAGTTCAGACGATCAATGATAGGAGCATCGTGCAGATGCAGCTCGGGTTTTCCGACCGGCTGGGGCTCGGACTTGACATTCCGTTTGTCTCGCGTCAGCACAGCCACATCCATCACCATCAGGGAGAGGACCTGTGGGAATCGTGGAGCTTCAGCGGACTTGGCGACATGATCGTAAGCGCTCAGTATTCAATCCTGTTGCCGGAATCGGAGTTCGATCCGTACCTGGGAATCCACGCCGGCGTTAAGTTGGCCACAGGAGTGACGGATGTGAGGAACGCGGAAGGTGAGGCGGCGGAGGTTTCCATCCAACCCGGCTCAGGTTCGACCGATGGAATTGTCGGACTGCATTTCCGACAGACGATTGCAAGCGTACCGACGCTCTCCGGCGACTTCAGCTCGTTACCGCTTGCAGCGGGCGTGTCGTATCAGTTCACGGGTGTCGGAACAGACGGATGGAGATTCGGCAACACCCTGCTTGTCCATGCCGGCACATCGTATCAATTCAGCCACAGAGCGACACTGCTCTTCCAGGTGAACGGAAAGTTTCAGGGGTATGCCGACGTCGGGCTGACAGGCGAGCCCGGAGAAAACACAGGCGGTACGTGGATCTACACGAGCCCGGGATTGAGCCTGGAAGTCAACGATGCGATCGCCGTCCTCGGCTACATCCAGCTTCCGGTCTACCAGAAGGTCAACGGAATTCAACAAGCAGCAGCCTTTAACATCCAATTCGGAATATCAGCAAACATCGGTTTACTTGATTGAGGGCGATGGTAAGTCTTGGTAGTTTCAGTATTTCCGCTTCAGTTGTCAGTTTTCTATGGTTGGTGAACATTGGCAATTGATGGCTTCATTTGGTGAGTTCAAAGATCTCAATAGATAGCGCTATGATCAGTGTGTGGCGATTTCTTATTCATTCGAGTTAGAGAGAATCGTTTATTCTGTTAATAGACAATAGCCACAGAAAATTCGATTCAGACACAATAAACCTCTGCAATAGCGCCAGAAGTCCAAGCGTTCTCCCCAATTGCCCTACCCCAATGACATTTCGAAGATTCTGTGAAAAGTTGTGACTTTGCTAAAGAGCGGACCCCCGCTACGCGAAAGGCCGATTCTGAAAAGATTCGGCCTCTTTTTTTTCCTAACCCCGACCTGAACCTGCAACTCCTTTTCATGACCAGCATTGCTTCCAGCCGTTCGAGCCTCGATGGCTTAGGCTAGCCCGACCAGTTCCCAAGTTCAAAAACCCATTTCATAAGGGCAAGCCGGCTAGACTAAACATTGGCCCCCGCCACCCACTGCGGTTGTCGGCTGTTCATGAAACGCTGGGAACGGAGAGAATTCACAGGCTGTACGGGTTGCGGTTTCTAACGGATGTTGCCATTGCTTCAAGTCTGTGCAGATAACTACTCTTCTTTGTCGTCTTCGCAAAGACCATATAGTGGTTGACAACCTTCTCAGCTCGTTCAAATTGCCCTGTGCGCGCATAGGCCGCTGCCAAAGTAATACCGCATCGCATCTCTTGATCCTTGGTATATTTTCTTCTTAGACTTAGAACTTTCGCCAATTTCAACGCCTTTTCTCCATCATGCAAACCGCCGATTGGACAAACCGCAAGGGTCCATGCATACCGTTCATTCAGATCGATGTCGTGGGGGAGTGCTGCCAGGGAATTCTGGAATAATTTCAACGCCTCGGACCATCGTCTCAAATCCACCAGATAATTCCCCACCTCCAGCTGAATGTTGACATTCCGAGGATTTGTGTTCAGGGCTTTGCGGTAATACTCCAACGCACGTCCAACGGATCCTTCCTTCCTGGCAATCTTGCCGAGCATCGTGAATCGTGCTTCATCATTGGGGGACAATTTCTGTGCAATCTCAAGTTGACTCCTTGCATCTCGAGTGTCGCCCTGCTCCACATACAGCCTTGCCAGTTTCATCCTTACGTCTGCATTTTGTGGTGCCATCGAGATTATTTCTTTGCAGTAACTGATTCCCATTTCGTACTGCTTGAACTCTGCCAAGATGTCTATGAACAGAAGATGAGCATCCGTCGATTTGGAGTTCAGTTGGATGGCCTTTCTCAAGAGCATCACAGCAGGTTCAAAGTGGCCCCTGTAAACAAAATATTTCGCCATGTCGATCAGCTTCATCTCGTCGGAACCGCATATCCCGTAAAAGGAGGGCAACAGCGAGTCCACAGTAGGCAGCATCTGCATATCAAGAGCCAACTTGATCCATTTCGTCAGAATTTCCCCGTCATTGGGGTTGAGTGTAATCAGGCGATTCATCAAAGCGAGGGTCCAGTCGTAGCTCTTGCTCTTTGCGGAGATATCGAACTGTTTGATCAAGAACGCAGTATTGCGGGAGGATAAAATCATCTCATCTTCCAATGGATCCGCGGGTGGTACATAGCTTTCAAAGTCACCCGCTCTGAGATCACATTCGGCCCCTTTCTGATACTCTCCGGAATTCTTTAATACATCTCCGAGCAATCGAAACGCAGAGCCGAACGTCGGATACTCTTCTATGAGTTTCTCCAAAAGAGCCCTTGCATCCTTCAATTTGTTTTGCAGGAATTCCGTGCGGGCCAGCCCATAGGTCGCATAAGCTTTCAGGGGGTATGCCCCGGTATCGGAGAGTCCGACCCCGGCTCTTCTTTGAGGCAAAAACTCCTTCAATGTGAGCACCCGTTGGAACGCTTTCTCGGCCTCCTGATAGGAATTTGTCTTTAGATAACAATTCCCCAACCTGAACCATGCATGGGTAACATCGGAGTCTATCACAAGAACGCGGTTGAGTTTTTCGATGGTGGCCTTTGTATCTCCGAGCTCCCCGTCGATAAGAGCTGAATAATAGATCCATCTCCATTCGCGTGTATTCAGCTCTGTTGCCCGATTCAGGCATGCCCTTGCCTCGTCATAAAAGAAATTCGATTGGTATGCCAATGCCAAAGCGCCGATCGCCTCACTCGACGAAGGCGAGCCTGACGCTTGCCGGTTCATTCGCTGAAGATATTCAACCAAGACGTTCGGCTGCCCGGTCATGTCGGGCAGATCCGGGATGTCCGTGGAGGCATGCCTCATCGATGGTCGGGAGAGAACCCAAAAGACCACCGCTGTGGTCAAAATTAAAAACAGTGCGAGAAGCGAAATGGTGACAAGCTTGTTTCTGACAGAAAATGGAGAGAGGTCGCTATCGCGGGAGAACATGGGGTTCAGTTCGCAACCTTGTGCCAGTTGTTTGTCCACAGCGTTACCCTGGCCATTCTGTCGTAAGGAGGATAGACGTGCATTCCTCCAGTGACGATATCGATGTCACCGTCGTTGTTGAAATCACCAAGGGATAAGCACAGAATATGTGTAGGGTTGTTCGCAATATCGTGCGGGGTGAAATTCATCCTGCCGTCATTTTCCAACCACATGATACTCTGAGCGGTCGGTTGATCCCATAGATTGAATGCGCTCACGGCAACAAGATCAAGATGTCCGTCATGATTAACATCCAGAGCGCAGACACCGTAAGCACCGCCAAAGTTGGCTATCCGATGGAATTCGAAGTTGTCATTCCCTTTGTTCTCCAGCCAGTTCACTCCATGCCAGGGCCTTGGTCTCGGCGGAATATAGTCGAAGGCATCACCATTGGTGTACAGGATGTCGATATCTCCATCCTGATCAAGATCAGCAAGCGAAATGCTGCTTGATCCAAAATCCTCGTTTGTCGAACCGTAGAGCAACTTGGCTTCGAACCCACCCTTTCCGTTGTTTGTAAAGAGATATGTCTCTTCCCATTCCTGACTGATGAGTGTGATAATATCAAGATCGCCGTCCTTGTCAATGTCCACGAGCTCACAGTTTATGCCGCCCGACAGAGATTGAAGGATGTGGTTCCTAAAATGCCAGTTTCCCAGGTTCTCCATCCATCTGGTTTCGCCATCGTCGTATCCGAATTCGACGGCGACGAGGTCGAGCAAACCGTCTCCGTTGAGATCGCCGGCTCTCACGTCGGAAGCGCGGGCAATTCCGTTAACAATGACATGTTTGGAGAAATGCATTGTTCCATCGTTCTCCAAGATGATAATGGAGCCAAGTTTGTCATTGCTCGGGAAGACCATGCCGAGCAAGGAGACCATCAGGTCGAAGTCACCGTCCTTGTCAAAGTCCATCGCCTGGACATGACTTGGGGCAAGGAGACTGTCTGCCAGTACTTGTTCAGTGTAGATGCCTGCAGGAGATTGACGAATCCAGGAAATCTCGTTGTTCAACGCATCGCACACGATAACATCAAGCAGGCCGTCTTTGTCGAGATCGACTGTCTGAAGATTGGAAATCATAGGGGGCTTGGTGAATGGGTCGCCGATTTTCTGGGGAATGAGGAAATCAATCTTCTTCCCCCGAGGGATGTTAGCCGACCGTTCCCCTTCAGCGGTTTGAGAGAGAAACCGATCAATGACTTGGGACCAGGTCTTACCGGTTTTTGAAGACTCAAGCTGAAGAAAACCCAACGGAAGCCCGAGGATCAGTGTGATGGCGGCCGCAAGAATAATCCTGGAATTGCGTTTACTCCTTCGCTCGCGTTCTCGTCTTGGCTCTTTCAATCCTGTTATTTCCTTCATGACCGAAGCATTCCAGTACTGTTACCAATGAATCGTAAAATGCCTTTTCAGGAGTAGCATTAGTTTGCGTAGAATTGGATGAGGGCTGCAGTGAGTATCGAAAGGAACGATGCCATCGGCAGCAGTCCTCTCAACGCTAATCTGCGATCGTGAGTTTTGTCGATCCAAATCCGGAACAGATTTCTGAAGCTGTAGCCGAATCCAGTCAAGACAAGGATCACTTGAAGCCAGGGGACCCATTGAGGTGCAATTTGAACCCAGGGAGTTCCCGCAAGACCAAAGATGTTCCACCCCCATCCAAAAGGGTCGTTGAGAGATTGTTCGACAAATGTGAAGTTAACAAAAAGCATTTGCAGGCTGAATGCAATCCATACAAATAATCCGAGGGGCAGTAATGCGCCGGAGGAAGCAATCATCAGCCCGAACGTGCGCTCAAAAGCGCCAGAAAGCCGCCTGGACAAACTTGTGACCGCATACATCAGGGAGGGAAATACCAGGAGCGCACTGGACCAAATGGCGACGGTATAGATGGCAAAGAGTCTCCAATGGCCTTCCTCGACAACATTGATGTAGTCCCGTAGCCGTGACCAATGCCCAAGATAGACAATTGTATACGCAACCCCGAGGACAAACATCGCCATGGCGGTCCAACCCAGGCTCGTGTCTTTCATTGCTGCTTCGCTGCCGAATTGCCTCCATTTGATGGTCACATTATCGTAGACGCAGCTTCTGATGCATTCCGTGCACAGGCCGCAATCAAAATTCGTGTCTATATCTCTCACATTCAAATCGTACGGGCACGGCCATCCCGTATGGCTTCCTTTCTCGCAGAAATCTCCTTTGCAGTTATTACAGACCTCGGGGTCGGATTTTCTCAGGGCGAGATTGCCCACCTGAGAATACGTACCGACAAACGTGTTGATCGGGCAAATGAATTGACAGAAGGAACGAAGCTTGAACACAAGCGACATCGCGGTGGACGTGGCAACGAACGCCAGGATAGCAAATCCCGTCGATCGGGGCTGTGCAACAAACGTGGTCGATAACGTTCCGGCTATGAGAAATGCAATCAGTCTTGGCCAGCCATTCGTAAGCCATTTCGGCCAGTCAAGATTGAGTCCGAAGAACTGATTGCGGTAGCCGTTGGTTGAACCGATTCTTACGGTGGCAATCGAGCGGCGTTGCAGGAATTCACCGACGGTGGGTAACGGGCACATCGTGCACCAGAGCCTGCCGCCGAGTGGCGTGAGAAGAGAGACCAGGAGAAACAACCAGACGACCCAGACCAACATAACTCCAAGGTTTCTGCCGGAGACCTTGGTGCCGAATATTGACGTCAGAAGAACAACATACAGGATGACTCCGCCAAGCAGCATGAGTGCAGGTTGAAACCAACTCTTCTTGATCAAGTTCTTCAATCGCGGGAACTTCTTGAATATATCCTTGCCCTCATCGTTCTCACGAAAACTGAAAGGAGGGATTCCGGAGTTGAAGGACAACTTGACCCTGAAAACTCCGACAACAAGGAGACCGAAGAGAACTCCCCAGCCCGCATTGAGAAGAGTATTCGGCCCGATCACAAGATTGCCCTGTTCGAACGCATGCAGGGGCCCGCAATACACGTGACAGCGGAAGATGCTCTTTGAAACGAGGAATCTCGTGAACCCGGAGTGTTCGGCCACAAAAACGACCGTATCTTCTGTGACCGGAGGAAGTTGAGGGTCGCTTGCATGATACTGGAGCACTTGCCCGGTGCTTGGGCTGACCTTGACATCCATGTCAAAGTCCTGAAGGAAGAACGAGTGACCGGCGTCTCGGGACGAAAAAGTCAGATGTAACGTGTCGCCGCGATTGCAGTGGATCGTCGAAGGGTCCTTGCCATAACGGAAACTCTCGATGTGGATATATCTTCCCGTCGGCTTTCCGGGATTCAACTGTGAAACCAGAGCCGGTATTGCTCCGCAAAGCAACAAGAAAAAAACTTCGACAAGAATAGTATGGTTCTTATCTGTCCGCAGGACCATGGCTCAAGAGTTACGTTTGGCTTTCAATGCAAGGACGCGGAGTCCACAAAGAACCTGGCGGCCTTCATTCCTCCGGGCTCTTTGCGGCTCCGCGTTAAGAACAACGACGACGAAGCGAAAAGGTACTACAGACTCTTATCCGGCATGGGGACGGAGTCCGTGTGATTCGGCATCGCGGGGTACTCCGGCATTCCAATATTCTGCACGAGGTCATCGATCTTCATCTCCTTACCGGTTTTCATGGAAATGTTTGCCGCGACTCCGGTTAGTAACGAATACGCTCCGGCCCGTTGATCGGCACAGCGCAAGTACTTATCGGCTTTCTTGACCGGATCGAAAATGTCATGAAGCATGAGAATATCACCGCCCCCGTGTCCACCTTCGCCTTGCCAGACTTGAATGTCTTGCGCTGCACCTCTGATGGGAAATATTTTGGTGTACTCTCCGCCGGGTTTTATTCCCCCTTGCACCCCGCCGTCGCCCGAGACGTACACCATTTCCTCGATTTTATGCTCAAGCCGTCCCTTGGTGCCATTAAAGATCACGTAGTAACCCTCCCACGAATTGAATGCATTGAGCGAGTAACTCAGGGTGGCACTGTTGCTGTACTTGACTAGGACGTTCATCGTGTCTTCGATATCGATTTCAGGCCTGAAAACGCACCGGTCCCTAAAGTAACCATCATACTGTTCATTGTCCAGATAGAGCGCTTTTAAGTTCTCGTTTGCGGCGAGATCAAGCTCGAAGGCGCATTTGCTTTTTTCCGGACAGGTGCGACATCGCTCGTGATAACCCGATAGTCCAAGCCGTTTTGCCATTTCCGGTGTGTAAAACTCCTTCTTACCCATTGCGCTCACGGACACCGGCACCGCGGAGAGCCACCAGTTCATCAGATCGAAATGATGGGTTGCTTTGTGGAGCATCAAACCGTTTGAGAACTTTTTCATGCTGTGCCATCGTCGGAAGTAGTCGGTCCCGTGGTGGGTGTTCAGCATCCAATGGAAATCCGTTGACAGGATGTCGCCAACAACACCGCTCATAAGCAAATCCTTTACCTGTGTCCTCGCCGGCGAATAGCGGTAATTGAAGCTCACCGTAATGTTCTTGCCGTATTGTCTTTGGGCGTCGATGACTTGCTGACATTTCTCTTCCGTGTTGGTCATCGGTTTTTCCGTGATGACGTCGCAACCAAGTTGCATCGCACGAACAATGTATTGATGATGGAAACTGTCAACGGTCGTGACAATAACCGTATCCGGTTTCGTTTCCTGAATCATCCTGTCGAAGTCCTTTGCCTCGTACATTGGGACGGTTCTTCCAGTGGCCTTCCTGGCGAAGGCCTGGTAAAACTTTAGTCTGCCGATGTTGGTATCGCAAAATCCCACCACCTCGGTCGTATCCTGAAAGAACTCGTAAAGGCCGGATTGCCACATCTCTGTTCTTCCGCCCACACCGACAATCGCGTAGCGTTTTTTCGCACCGAGCGATGTAGTATCGTTTGCCAGTCCACGGTTCGATAATAATGCTCCGGCTCCTGAGGCCGCTGTCAGCTTGATAAAGTCTCTGCGGGAGAGGTCATTCAACCCTGTTTCGGAATTGTGCTTCATGTCGTCTCCTCTGAATGAGTATCTTGAGGTTGGGATCGTTGGATTTACTTGCCCTTCTGCATCGCATACACCTCAGTCAATGCGAAGAGCATTAAACCGTTTCCATGATAGTCGTCATCTCGCGTCGGCCGTTCATTGTAGTATGTCAGATCGTTTCCGATGGAGGTGCTTCTGGACACCTTGTCTATTCCACCTGCCTCGTTGATCCGGAGCTTCAGACCTCCCAAGGCGTTTGTCACCACCGGCGCATACGATTTATCCAGCCACCCTTTGTTAAGTCCCCTGGCAATCGCATACGTAAATGCCGCGCTGCAGGACGTTTCCGTCCCCCAGGTTAGTTCGGGATGATCAAGCACTTGATGCCAAAGGCCGTCGCTGGATTGATATCTGATAAGTCCGTCGAGCTGTTTCTTGCAGATTTCCAACACCTGTTTGTACTTTGGATGATCCTTGGGCAGCACAGAAAGGACTTCCGCGATGGCCACTGCCACCCATCCGTTTGCTCGTCCCCATTTGCAGCAGCTGGGGGTTTTCTTGTCAACAAAATAGGCATGAAACCAGACTCCGTCATGGTCTTGCAGCAACGATGCGTAGCTGATGATCTGTTGTGCGGCATCATTCAGGAGGGAGGGGTTGTTCTTGTACTCCGCCCATCTGATGAGAAAAGGCAGGCTCATGTACAAATCATCTGCCCAGATAGTCTGACCGTCCGGACTATTGGGCCTCCAGAATGTTCCATCGTTCAGTCTATATTGTACATTTGTGACGAAGTTTCCGATGATGTCCACAAGTTTGCTGACATGGAGAGTGAACTCGACGCCGTGTCGCAAGTGTGTCTCCAGAATTGCCGCTCCCATGGATCCGCAGTCATCCAGCATATCAAGCCGCCAGAGTTTTTCTAATCCCGCGGTCTTCCAGACCGTGCCGAACTCCGTTTTTTGCCAGCACAGGTACGCGTAGTGATCTGCCGAGATGCGGTTGTTCTTGTTCACAAAGTCCAATATCCGTTCGTCGTGTGTAATATCGTAGACACGTTGCATGGTCAAGAGCGTCACGCCGGTCGTGTAGGACCAGTACATGGCTTTCGGAAGCCCCGATTTTTTCACGACATCCCAATCGCCCTTGCGACACTCCCCGTTGGTCAGCTCATTATCCTTCATTTGGTGAACCGTGATCAAATTCATGAGATCCACCAGGGAGCGATTTTGATTCGCTCCATTGCTTGTTGGCGTGACGTTCCCTTGAGAGAACATCTCCGGGCATCCCAGGAAACAAGAAATGATCGCAGCTCCAACCGCAAACTTTGTTTTCATCGTTTCCTCACTTCGATTTGTGGGCCTCGAAATTCATCGGCCAGTTATTGTCTCTTAAGGTGCAGGTGTTTATAGACGCAGCTGGTTGCGTTGCAAATCTCGCAAGCATATGGACGAAACTTGACCGACCTTCCAATTCCGATAATGCCGCTTACGGATTTGATCGGATTCATCATGCACGAACTGCTTAATTCTACTCCACAACAATGTTCGGGCAACAGGCCAAACACCTTCTTCTGCTCGGCAACATCCCAACCACAATACCCTGGACTGTACCTATTTGTCATCTTCAAACCACCTGCAATGAGCTGATCCTGAAGGATGTTCTGGAGCCTATCCATTGCCGTTTCAACCACCAGAGAACCGAATGAATCAACAACGTAGCCAGTTAAGAGGTCACCCTCGGTGATGCATTGTTTTGATTTTTCCGCAACGGCTTCTCCTGCAGTGCAAACAAATACCGCCACAGCGCTTGCCCTTTTAATCTGTTGGTACACGATTCTCTCGGGCTTGAGTAAAATCCCGTCTGCCACCAGCGTGCATTCATCATTGTTCCAACATACGGAATCGATGATCCTGTATCCCCCCTCGATGCCGGTCAGTGTTTCGCCCAGTTCGAATGCTACGTCAATTGGTTTCATCAAAAAGTGGGGCAGTGACGCAGATGGATACCCCATGATCTCGGCCATCGATGCCTTTAAGATGTTCAGCTCAGCATAGGTGAACGTGTGTTGCTCTACCTTCATATCAACCATGGATTGAATCATGCGGCATGTGTGCGAAGGAATTCTACCGCTCCATGTGGGTCGGGTGAATAGAAATCGGCGCCTATTGTTTTGCAGAACTCATGCGATAAGGGTGCTCCACCGACCAACATGATTGTTTCGGGATGTTTCCTTTTCACTTCCTTCACGATTGTCCCCATATTGATCATGGTGGTTGTCAGCAAGGCAGAGAGGCCTACCACGCAGCCGGGATATCGAGCGATCGTCTCGAGAAAACGCTCTCCGCTTACGTCCGTGCCCAGATCAATCACTTCCCAGCCGGCGCCCTTGATGACCATGGCGAGGATATTTTTGCCGATATCATGCAAATCTCCCAATACGGTTCCCACGACAAAGACTCCCTTCCGTTTTATCTGACCCGAAGCAAAGAACGGCCTCAGGTGTTTCAGGGCGACATTCATGGCTTTTGCGGCGATGAGTACTTCCGGGACAAACACCTGACCTTTGGCGAACTGCTCTCCGATTTTTGACATACCTACAATCAACGCTTTGTTCAGTATGTCTTGCGGAGCGATTCCCTCCTGAAGCGCTGCCATGCAAAGTTCATCCGCACCATCCTGATCTTGGAGCTCTGGCGGATACGGAGAAGACTTGTTGATCTTTCCAGATGCGACACATCGCATCAATCGTTGAAGAGTATCGTTCATTTGTGTGGCCGGCCGATTTTCCAAATTGTCTGAAAGTCTTCTAGTACCCCTTCATAAGCCATGCGAATGATGCTCCGTCTCTGCTAAGGCCCAATCGAAAGGGGTCACCGTCCAGTCATTGTTTTTCCAGCTCAAAGGAATCATTGAGCTTGCCCGTTACGGAATAGGATTTGTACATGAGTCTGTTGCCCTGCATTGAAATAACCTGGAATAATTGCTGATGAACTCCGGTTTTCACCATGAGAGAATCGTACTGCGGATTGTGGTCATAAGACTTGGGACCACATACAGACACTATATAGATGGTCCCGTGTTCGTTCTCGCCGACGACCCTTCCCCCTCGTAGTTTCTTGCTTCTCGCATATCCGTGATCATGACCTGTGAGAACCAGATCGACCGAATACTTGTCGATGAGAGGCATAAACGCATCCCGTGTATGGCGCTCATCGCGGTCTTTCGCTATGGAGAAGACCGGTTCGTGAAACGCCGCGATCGTCCATTTGTTTGGATTTGTTCCCAGGACACTCTCGAGCCACTCGGATTGTTCTTTCAAGGCCATCTGCGAATCGAGGATGACAAATCGCACGCCCTGATAATCGATGTAGTAAACCTTCTCTTCTGATCCTTTCGGTCCATTTCGGGGAAAGGTAAAATGTGCATTCCATGTCGGACAAAAAACATCCCATCGCACCTCGCTGCCTGTCTTCAAGGCATACTCATGGCTGCCCGGGGCGACAATACTGGGCACAATGGAATGAATAAATCCAGTTGCAGAGAACCATTCAACCCAAAATCTGTCATACTGGGGCAGATCCATCAAGTCTCCGGTAAGCAGCCAGAACTTTGCACCGGGGGCGGTGATGAGTGCTTGTCGGAATATCCGTGAGCAAAGATTTTTTATTTCATATTGGGGGTCGCCAAGAAAGACGAAGTCGAACGGGGCACGTTCGTCCTTAGCGGTGGTGAATTGATTCCATTCGCTCCAGACCGAATCGCCTCCGACCCGATAGGCATACGTCTGGTTGGGTTTCAGCCCATCCAGTATCGCAGAATGCGAAAATCCGACTGCCTTCGTATCTAGCCTGACTTTTTCGGATGTAGCCTTTGTGGCCTGGACGTTGCCTTGGAACTCTGTCCAATCACCGGATACAGCAACTTGCGCCAAGGGATGTTTTACCTCTGCATTTGTCCGCCAAGTTACTGCCATGCCGTGTGCGGGATCGGCTGTCAGATTGAGAACAATCCTCTGCGGCGCAATACCTTGCGTCAGGGTTTGCGCAATGGCAAAAGGAGGACAGAGGAACAGCGCAAAGATGAGTCCTGGAAAACCATGTTTCTTCAAGGCTAGCTCCCGTTCTACGGTTCAAATTCAGTTAATTGTCTCCGCATTGCGTAACAGATAATCCTCAGCTTCTTTCGACCAGATTCCCCGAGTGTTATTTATAATGAGTGCGAGCTCCTTAAACAGGGGTTTGGTTGCGCCCTTTCTTTCAAAATCGTCAATTGCGGTGAGAGGGAGAGAAATGCCGGTATAGATTAGTTTCTTCCCGCCCGGGATTTTCGGGAGATTCTTGATCGTTTCGCTTGCCGAATCCAATCCGCCAACATGCGTTATCATGACAGCAGGATTGATCAACCCCCGTCCGATTAAATCCAACGCTTCGCGCATATCGGCGGCATTTCCCCCTGTCGTCCCCATGATGTGGTGCTTGTTATAGTGCACCTGATAGAGATTGACAAACGCACCGAAGGCTTTATCAGTAGGACCTGCAAAGATGTTCAGGCAACCATCGTATCCGAGCAGTTGCGAGGCCTGCTCAGCAACAGCGGGAACGGGGACCATAACGAAGATATCATCGTATCCGGCGTTACTGGTCGGTTCCACAATGTTGCGAAGAGCGTCCTTGCCCGAGCTGTTGATGAATTCCAGTCTCACCCCTTTTTTTGATGCTTCTTCCCGGGGAAAGAGCTTTTCAGCTCTATTGAGCCTGACGTTGTCGATGTCAGTCACGACGAGAAGCCGCGGCTTCCGCCTGCCGTTGAGGAGGAGGTCAACAAATCCCAGCCCCATCGGGCCGGCGCCGCCGAGCAGTGCCAGACAGCCGTTGTTCTTGATTCCCATTTCATGTGCATACGCATTGGGCTTCTCGTGGAATTGAGAGTTGAGGGCTCCAAGAATGCAGGAAATCGGCTCTGAAAGCGATGCGTTGTAAAATGAATCCCCGGCGTAGGGAATCAGACAATCCATTTCAATAACTTCTGATGGGATGATGACCGTTGTGGCATCCCCGCCGACGTATCGGTACGAATACCCCACTGCCTCGGTTTCCCGTCCCGGATAGTTTACTGCCGGCTGCACACTGTACTTCATTCCCACCTTGAATTTGTCCTTCAGCTTGTTGCCAACCTGTAAGATCGTTCCACATTGCTCATGTCCGACGATAATCGGATTGCTTGAAACATTTTTAGGAACTCTTTTGTGCTCGCTTCCCTGGAGGGTGGCCTTGTAGGTTGACATGCAGACGCTGTCGGTGACCACACTTGCGAGCACTTCGTTATCCTTTATTTCCGGCAACTCAAACGATTCAAGTCTCAAATCGTTCTTGCCGTAGAGCCTCAGAGCGGTTGTTTTCATCGTGTCTCTCCTAGATCCCCTTTCTGTTACGCCGCAAGAGTTCATCGATCGTCTGATTGGTTGTTACGTTGTGTCCTTCCAACGGGTACAGGCGTTCATGGATTGCGTCGATAATCCATTCCTTCTGCGGGAAGAACATCTCCTCCATTTCGGCACCGGGAGTGATCCAGTTTCTGGATCCCACAATGACGGGAGGACCGTCCAAAGAATCAAACGCCACTTGTGAAATCTGGCTCGCCATGGTATTGAGAAATGATCCGCGTTCAACTGCATCGGAGCTCAGCACTACTTTCCTGGTCTTTTTCACCGACTCCAGGATTTTGTCGTAATTGAGAGGGTTGATGAAGGGTGCGTCGATCACTTCGGCTTCGATTCCGTAATCAGTTTGAAGGGTTTCCGCAGCCTTCATTGCAGTATACAACGTGGAGCCAATGGTTATCAGTGTTACATCGTTTCCGACCCTGCGGATCGTTGGCTGTCCTTCTTCGACCTCATAATATTCTTCCGGCACGCCGGTCTTGACAAACAGTTCGCCAACTTCATACAGCCTCTGGCTCTCAAAGAATATCACGGGATCACTGCCGCTCAATGCAAGATTGAGCATTCCCTTTGCGTCGTAGGGAGTCGCCGGGAACATCACCTTGAGTCCCGGAATGTGGGCAACGATCGAAGTCCAATCCTGTGAATGCTGTGCGCCGTATTTGCTGCCGACGGATATGCGGAGAACCAGCGGCATCTTCAGCACACCGGCCGACATCGCTTGCCACTTGGACATTTGGTTAAAGACTTCGTCACCGGCGCGGCCAAGAAAATCGCAGTACATCAACTCAGCAAGCACTCTTCCGCCGCACAGCGCATATCCGGTTGCCGAGCCGGCAATTGCGCCTTCAGAAATCGGGGTGTTGAACAGCCGGTGGTAGGGCAGGGCCTCGGTTAAACCGCGATAGACGGCAAACGCGCCACCCCAATCACGGTTTTCCTCACCGTAGGCGACAAATGTCGGGTCAACATATGCCCGATGCAACACGGCTTCAAAGAGTGCATCGCGGTACGTGAACAGGCTTGATTTGGGATGCATGGTTCCGTTTTCGTCAAACGCATACCGTTTCTTTGTCGCGAGGGCTTTTACTCTCGGGATCTCGGCTTTCTGCATGAGAACTTCCGGCTCCCGCACATCCCATTTTTCCATCTTCTGGTTCGAAAACATGAAATCTCCGATGGCCTCAGAATGCATGGAGATTCGTGGCGAGACTTCCATCGAGGTTGCCAACTTCAGAATATGCTTGATCTTCTCGACGGCGACATGCTCGCTGGTTTCGAAGTCAGCCGCGGTGATGATGTTATTGCTCTTCAGGTACTCAGCATACAGGCGGATGGGGTCCTGCTCCTGCCATAGCTCAAGCTCTTCCTTTGTCCTGTAGGATGATGCGTCGGAAGGGGAGTGACCTGAAAACCGATACGTGATCGTATCCAACAAGACCGGTCCGTTTCCGGATTCCAGAATTTTTCTTTTCCTGTCGATTGCATCGGCAACCGCCAGGGGGTTACTCCCATCCACGCGCTCGCTATGCATCGCATCGCTGTTCACACCGGCTCCGATTCTGGCGAGCACTCCGAATCCCATGGTTTCGCCGCTCGTCTGTCCTCCCATTCCGTAGAAGTTATTGATGAAATTAAAAATAATGGGGGGCGCGCCTCCAACGTCTTTCGGCCACAGGGTCTTGTACTGGTCCATCGATGCCAGGATCATCGCCTCCCAGGTTGGTCCCGTCGCGGACCCCCCATCGCCGACGTTGGAGATGACTATACCCGGCTTTCGATTGATGCGTTTGAACAGCGCGGCGCCGGTCGCAATGTCAGAGGAACCGCCCACGATCGCATTGTTCGGCATGCTTCCGAATGGGGCAAAGAACGCATGCATAGAGCCGCCGAGTCCCATGTTGAAGCCCGTTTCTTTGGCGAAAACCTCCGCCATAGTCCCAAAGAGCACATAGTCAATCGCGAATTCCTTGAAGGTGCCGCTGTGTGTGTGCTCGATGGCCCGGAATATTCTCCCATTCATGTAGGATTTCAGAATCTTCTCCAGTTCATCATCGCTGAGTTTATGGACTGCGGAGAAACACTTTGCCAGTATTTCTCCGTGGCTTCTATGCGAGCCGAAAATGAAATCGTCTTTGGACAAATTCAACGCCTGACCAACCGCCGAGGCCTCCTGACCTGCCGACAAATGCGCAGGTCCTTTGTGGTTGTACGGAATCCCATGATAGGCGCCTTCTATCTTGATGCTGTTCAGACTTGTTTCAAACTGGCGAATCAACAGCATGTCCAGCAGGATACGCTTGAGACGCTCTTTGCCATATTTGTTCAGTTCAGCGTTGAAATCAGGTTTGTAGCAATTGAGGGGGATGTCCTTTGATTTCAGGATGGATGCATTTCTCACTGCTACAGGATTAACAAGAATGGATCTGGGCACATCTACCTCCTTTTAAGACTTGACACTTTGTATTCGGGTTTTTCGGCAATCTCATAGCTCGGTTGTTCAAAGAACAAGAGTTCAGAAAACATCATATGCCGCATTCCATTCTCACTCATTCGGGAATATCTCCGAGGACGTTCAGGTCCAGTTGTGCGATGGCTCTTGAAAGGTCCTGCAGAAACTTCGCACCCGCGACTCCATCGATGACGCGATGGTCTATTGTTAAGGAGAATGAAATGTGGGGAATGAACGCAACGCCTCGTTCGCCCTCTACAGGCCTGGGGGCAATTCTGTTCACACCAAGAATTGCTGCCTGCGGCAGATTCAGTATCGGTGTGAAGGTTTCGATGCCAAAACTGCCCAGGTTCGTTACTGTAAACGTGCCGCCATTCAGTTCCTCGACCAGGATCTTGCCCTCGATACACCGAGCCGCCAGCCGCTTTGCCTCTTTACTGAGTGCCAGCAGACTTACCTTGTGAGAGTCCTTGATGACCGGCACCATCAGACCGCGAGGTGTGTCGACCGCAAAACCAAGATGGATACTCTTGGAATAGAGGATATTCTCATCCTGGACCAGGCAATTCAGAGCGGGATGGTGGGGGAGAGTTTGTATGACGGCAAAGTGGACAAGGTCATTGATTGTAACGGCATCGAGCAGACGATACTTGGGGTTGTTCTTGAAATTCCTTCGGATTTCCACTAAGTTCGACGCATCTGCAACAGCGTTCAAGGTCAATTGCGCAGAATGTTGAATCGAATGGAGCATCCGCTCAGCGATGAGTTTTCTCACGCCTTTTAGCGGAACTGCCCGCACATCCTCTCGCTCGGATGCCGCGGATGGCGTTTCAGAACGCGTAGCCCCCTTCGATGCCAGATATTCCATGACATCCCGTTCGATGATCCGGCCACCCGGCCCGGTTCCCCGAAGTTGTTGAATATCGATTCCCGATTGTTCGGCGATTTTTCTCGCGCTGGGAGAAATAGTTTTTCGTTCGACCTCAGGATGGACCTGACTGGACGACGCGACTGGCTTGCCTGTCATGCCATGTTCTGTTGATCCATGAGCGGCAGTGGTCGCATTGGATTGTTCTGGCGCTGGTTCAACCGCCTTGTGAGGGAATAGCTCGGCATACTTCTCTCCGAGCTTTCCCACGGCTGCAATATTCGTTAAGACAGGAACGTCGGCCCCTTCGTCAAAAAACACATCAAGCAATATTCCTTCTTCGGGTGACTCGATTTCGAACATCGCCTTATCGGTCTCCACCTCGCACACCGTTTCGCCCTTCCTGACGGATTCTCCTTTCTTCTTTTTCCAACTGAGAATCCTGCACGTTTCGACCGAATTCCCTTGCCTGGGTAGGAGTATGGGTGTTGCCATTACGTTATCCTGTGAGATAATGATTCTTGATATTCATTCCACAAATGCTTGATAAAGATGGAAGCACATCATGGACGCTGATGCTGGGCCTCGTCTATGAAGGCCAGCATATTCTCGAGCGGAACGTCGCCCTGGAGTTCGTGAGAAGGAGCCAGGATGTATCCGCCGTCCTTGCCAAGGACTCTTATTCGCTCTCTCATCTCCGACCTGACTTCGTCCGGTGTTCCGAATGGCAGGGTCTTTTGGGTGCTCACCCCGCCCCAGAACGTGAGGTCCTTGCCGTATTCTTTCTTGAGGAAATTGAAATCAAGCGCTTCCGCCTGCAATGGTGTTATCATGTTCACACCGATCTCAATGAGATCCGGAATGACCTCAGTGATGTCACCACAAGAATGAACCGAGACGGGTAGTCCCGCGACGTGCACCGTATCATACAGGACCCTGAGTCGTTTTTTGAAAATCTTCCGCCACAGCGCGGGACTCATGATCAGACCATGCTGTTGGCCCCAGTCATCGCCGTAATGGAATGCATCAATCGGAAACTGGCACAGTCTCTTCGTAATTGCCAGATTGAACTCAATGATCCTATCAAACAGCTCTTCGACAAACGAAGGACTCTCCACAAAATCCAGGAGAATTGGCTCAATGCCCCTTAAAATCCATGCCCGCTCGTACAGCGAAAACCCTATTGCGCCAACGATGAAATTATCCTTGTTCTTTTCGATGAAAGCAGGAATTCCGGCGAGCTCCATGATTGCATTGGGATTCGGAAACTCATATCCCTTCAGGCTTGCTTCCTTCAGAGGATATTCGATTACTGTGCCGATATCGTCGTTTGGCTTGAGTTCCCATATCGCTCCGAACGCATCTCTGAACTTGTGTGGCCCCAAGTCCTGAACCTTGAAGATGGAATAGTAACTTGGCTCAAACATCGCAACATGATTGCCAATGATCTCACCAAGATCCTTGTCGCCGAAATGTTGACTGAGCTTCCTCTCCGCAGCGGAAAGGCAGTCCATCTGATAAGGGACGCTGTCGGTCTCCCGGTGAGACATCGCGGCTTTGACCCGTTCTTTCCTTGTCATCGTCCGTTCAGTTCTTTGCTCGTATGAATTCGTCGTAGAACTCATCGAATTGAGCGTCGATCAGATCAAGACACTCGTTTGACGAGTCGTCCTGAGGTTTGTTTTTCCACAACGACAACACCATCGATCGCACGTTCTCTGGTCTCAACTCTTTGATGGACACTGGATAGGGGAAACCTGCATCAATCTTGTTGTTGATGATATAGCAGACCGCTCCCAGTACGGTTTTTGCCAGCATTGTGGGGCGGACGTTTTGTTTCAGCGCTTCCCTGATTGTGCCAAAGAGCCGGTCATCGAACTCGAGTTTTCTTAACGGATCGCGACAGATTCTGCGAACTTCATCGCGTAAGAATGGGTTTGTCATTCGTTCGAGCAAGTCGGTTGCATACCACTTGAAACCCTCCGGGGTGAACAAGGCGTCATCGAACTGCTTGTATTTTCTGAGCAGAAATGCGCCACATTCATTGAGGAATGCCTGGACCCCATATGCATACAGCGTTGGATCATTTCTGATCTCGCTCATGAATGTATAGCCTCGAAGGGCCGCAAGAAAGCCCAGCACTGAGTGCACTGCGTTGTGGCCAAACAGTTTTGCTTCTTCGAATGGCAGTAAGTCGTCCTTTTCTTGAAACACCTCGATCCCCCGTTGGTAGTGCTGCAGGCGTATTTTCGAAATAATGATGTGATTAAACTGTTCAACCAACACAGCGGTGTTACTGTGAGGCGTCATTGGTTCCAGGCCCAACTCACTGATCGTGGCGTCGTCCTGAATCACGCCCCCCATTTTTCCGATGACGGTATTGATGGCTTGAAATTGTCCCAGAGCTTTCTCACTGGTATATGCCTTCATTTTCTCCACGAGTATCTCGGCGGCGTAATTGTTGTTTTCTGCCGCGTAAACTATTTGCGACTTGTTGGGGTTGATGTTTGTTGCAAGCAATCGTGCCAAGGAATTGGCGCCCTGGTCGTAAAAGTCGGTGCTCGGTATGGCGGTTGCCATCTCGTCGGCGTCATGAATGGCAGCGGCGATAGCGGCCTGATCCTTCCCGTCTGTCGGGTTATAGATCTCGAAGTCTGAAATCGTGGATTTCAGGATTCCACTGTTCGTTGCCGTGTTGATGGTCAAGAAACAATGGTTGGATCGGATTTCGTTTACAAGACCGGGATTGACTTCGAGGATGACGAATCTATCAAAATTGTTGGATTTATAAGCTTCAAAAAGCATCAAGCCGGATTGAACAGCACCCAAGCCAAATCCCAAATATGTTTTCTTCTTCGTTGGGACACTCATTATGATTCATTTCTGAGCTGTGAAAAGACAAAGAATGAAATCGGTCGAATTCGCTATTCGGCTTTTTTTATCGCGAAATAGTCCCATACATGGCTCCCTTTGTCGTTTTTCTCATTACACAAGAATGTCACATCCATCCTATCGCCATGAATGTCAATGACCACTGAGCCTTCATTGTCGGAGCCGGGGAAATAGAACGGGAAAATCTGGTAATGCCTGAATGACTTAGTTGGATTAGAAACTCCGCCCGAGGGAACCGTGATAAAGACAGTCCCTTGGTGTGGCAACCCCTTCTTCTTCAGGTAAGGGCCATCTCCATCCTCTCTGCCATTTCCTGTATTTTTCTTGTTCGCTTCGGTAAGAGTGGTTGTCATTCCAATGAGATTGTCCAGCAGATACGATCTCTCATACACATGGTTGTGGCCTTGAAGAACAAGGTCGACGCCGTGGTCTTCCAGAACAGGCAGCCAATCGGATCTCTGAGACTGTCCAAACTCGACCTCATCTGAAGGATGGTACCCTCCACTGTGAAAAGGCTGGTGCATACAAGCTATCAGCCACTCTTGTTTGTTATTGTCCAGGTCCTTCTTGAGCCATTCTCTTTGGGCTTTCCTTCCCGCATCATCGTGAATTTCGGTACATAAACTCACGACATGGACGTTTGCATAGTCGAAGGAGTAGTATTTTACCGTGCCAGAGGCAATCCCACCGGCTTCAGCGTTGGTTGGGACCGAGAACGTGCGTTCATAGTTGTACAGACTGTCATGGCCATCATGATTGCCGACTATCGTGTAGAGTGGCGAAGATCTCAGAACCTGTTCAAGCTGGTCGAAGAAATTGTGCTGAAGTTGATAGATCGCGTCGTCCTCCGTTTGATCTCCCATTGAAAGGACGAAGCTTGCATGGTAGCTATTATTGTTGAAGGATTTCCACTGACTGACAGTTTCAAGACGTCGCGCATTCTCCCTGGAGCTGGTTTGACCAAAATCGGAGATCGCCCAAATCCGGATCGGTGTTCCGTTGCCGGGAGGGGGCGGGGTAACAAAGTACTGTTCTTCAGTCCCTTTTGATGAACCATCAACGGAGTAATAGTATTTGGTGCTTGGGGCGAGATCAGTCAGCCGCACATCGTGGTAGATTTTTTCGTCGGCGGATTCTACGATCTTGGTTGGAAGAGATGAAGCTGATGTGCTGTAATGGACACTCCCAATGACGCCTGTGCCGCTTTGCCACCTGATGATCACACTGGTCGGGGTTGGTTCCTGAAGATATGGCTGGCGCGTAACCTGTGCAGAGACCAGTGTTGGCAGGAGTAACAGGAGCAGCAATGTCCACGTTCGGTTGCGTAGTTTATTATTCATGCGTGCACCTTGGTCTGGTCAAGAAATTATTACTGGTAATCATCAATTCCAACATGCGTCACCGTAAGAGCAAGATCCTCGCGTTCCTGAATGAGTGATCCGATTGAATCCGTGCTATGTAAATGCCGCTCGCGACATCATTCCCGTTTCCATCTTTCGCCTGCCAATCGACTGCATGAGCACCTTTGTCCGTCACTTCATCAAGCAGCGTCGCAAGAGCGCGGCCAAGCAGATCATAGATGACAATCTTCGCACGGCTTCGCTGCGGGAGGCTGAACGCGATCGTTGTCGATGGATTAAACGGGTTGGGATAGTTCGTGATTGAGAGTTCGGAAGAGACTGGAATTGCCAGTGCAGGAACTGCAGTCGTTGTCGCTGCCATGATGGTGAACGCGTCGATCACAGAGCCGGGATTACTACAGACGGGCTCTTCCAACGGCATATAATCGCCACTGGGATTGGCAGTATTGACGGAACACACGAATTGACCCTCGATTGTGTTCTCCGATATGTCCAGAACCAAGATTCCGTAATGAATTGCGCGATACGCACATCCCGCCGGTTTGTTGGGACTTGCCCATCCGTTGTGGTAGTATGACCCTGTTGTGCTGTTGACGATATAGTTCATGCCGCTCTGCAGCTGATATCGTTCATACTGATGGTTGTGGCCGCTGAGGTCGAGGACGTATTTCGAATACGCGATGTGAATACCGTCCAGGATACTCCGCAGACTTGATTCTCCGGGGCTTCTGGAGTAGGTACTTGTATAGGCGGACCGGTGGCCGAACGTGACAATGAATGCGATGTTCGGGTCTTGCTGCGCGGCTGAAAAAACTCCAAGAGCCTGCGTTTTCCACTCACTCCAACTTGACGAAGTCCATCGCTCGGGATAACTGATGAATCGTGTATTGCCGTAATCGAACCAACCCCAGTCCTCGCTGCAACAGCTTACAGCAGGTGAACTCGGAATTGTGCCTGGATTCGGTATATCAAAACGTCCTTTGTAGGTCCGTAGGTCATCAGCAGTTGTATATTCCCAGTCATGGTTTCCTTCGACAGGCATCCATGCGGAACTTTGTGACCAAACCATCGCATCGTGGAAACGCACGGTCACCTTTTGTTGTCCGCTAGGGCCTGCTCCGGTCACGTCGCCCGTTGTAAGAACAAGGTCGGGTTTGAATCCCGCAATCTGGTCGAACATGGCGACGCACTCAGACGAGTTGTCGTGCATGTCGCTTGTCGTGCAAACCCTGAATCCTCCCGATCCCGGCAAAGGGGGAGTCCGGAATGTGTTGACATCGCCAGCGCTACCGATTCTGTACGAATACACGGTGTTCTGCTGAAGTCCTGTCAGCTTCGCCTCCCAATAT
>JBARRO010000112.1:0-2659 GCA_049644265.1 Bacteroidota bacterium | reverse complement strand
ATGATAAATGACTCCCGTTGACGTCTTCCCAAGGTGGTCGTAATGGGCTGAAAAGACGACCGTTTCATTTTTGAGGTTGGGATCCTTCCCTTCAAGGTAGCCAAGAACATTCTCGCTCTGTTTTGTTTCGTGGAGAACAATGTTCTTAATTGTGACGTCAATGTTATCGAGAAAGAGGGGGGAAAATGTTGAATCCTCGTAAACCGATTTCTTCAGTTCGGCAGCGGTTTTTCCGGTCTGCTGGAGGATCACATTTGCAACTGCAGGAGAGACGACAAAACTCAGGTTTGCCGGAGGAATGGTTCGGCGCAGGGAACCTTTCAATGTCATGCTTCCCTTATCGGCGCCCATGCTCTGGAAGAAGCTCGAAATCCGTTCGTAGGAACTCGGCCCATCCTCATCCGAAACAACGAGCGTCGCGATGCTCCCCGGGTCGCGGCGCGATGCAAACAATCTGCGCGTGGACCTCGCCTGGCTCGTGTCGAATGCGCCTTGCTTTGTTCCGAGCAACGCAACGACGATTCTCCCTGCAAGCTTCGATTGGATGACCGAGTCGTACTTCGAATCCATGAATCCGACAAACGCAACCGGACCGTGGACAACGGTGTCCCGACGTCCGAGGGTGATGTAGTCTTTGGCCCACGAAAATGTCTTCGTATCGGAATTGCTCGATACGGTGATTTGGGAATTGTCGTCAACGCGGACAACATCCACATCGAAATGCTGAAAATACGTTCCGTCGTCCCCAATGGGTTTAAGCCCAAGTTTCCTGAAATGGCCTGCAATATATTCAGCAGCCTTCTTTTGTCCCGGATATGACGTTTCGCGTCCTTCAAGACTGTCGGACGACAACACCGAAATATAGCTTTTCAAGTCACTGGGAATTATGGAGTCGTATCCTTTTCGGGCATCCTTTTCAACTTTGGCTGGCTGTGAAAACGCGAATGTCAATGGCAACATCAACACGATCAAACGGCGCATAGAACTCCTCAATTGGTCAGGAAATAACTAAAAAGGGTACTCAAAACAGGTTGGATAATCAAGAATTGGCGGATGAAATGAACTTCATGCATGGACTGAAAAATTTTCAGGTACTGACAGCTTTTCGTCAGAATATGACAAGAAAGCCAGCAAGTTTGTCAGACGTTTTGTCAGTATCAACGGGGGATTGTTCGTTTTTTGCGCGAATTAGGGGCTTGGAGTGGTGGTACGAGGATTGGATGATCATAGGGCTGAGAAAAATAAGTCCAACTTAAACTAAGGAGGTTTGCAATGTTAGTACGATTCGATTATCCCGGGACGTTGAACAGCTTCCTGGATGGTGTTGCGGCAGACGATTACAGCTCAGGGATCTCAATATACCCTGCGATGGATGTCGTAGAGAATGAGCATGCTTCCGTTGTCGTTGCTGAGCTGCCGGGAGTGAAAAAGGAAGACCTCAAGATTTCATTTGAGAACAATATCCTGAGCATCAGCGGTGAACGAAAGCCGTTTGAGATTCCACAAGATGCTCATGTCCTTCTCAACGAAATAAGTGTCAGAGAATTCAACCGAGTGGTCCGGTTTTCCCACAAAATCGACGGGGAAAACATTGCGGCTGAGCTGGAAAACGGTGTACTCCGTGTTACAGTTCCCAAGGCCGAATCGGCACGTTCACGAACCATTGAAGTGAAATAACAGGAGTCAAGACCATGGATGGCAAGAATAAACAAGTCCTTGTGAAACCGTATAACAGCGCTCTTGTCAAGAGGGACGAACAATTCGAGGCCCTGGTGACTATTCCGTTGGCAAATATCTACGAAACCGGAAACGCATTTGTCGTGCGGCTTGATATGCCAGGCGCCGAAAAGGCATCAATGAACCTCACGATTGAGTCTGGTCGTCTGAGGATTCATGGAACAGTCCCTCAGCTCTATGACGGCCAGGCATCCGTTATCGTAAGTGAAATCGGTCCCCGAAAGAAATATGTCCGGGACTTTCAGCTTGGCGAAGGCATTGAGTATGACAGAGTGGAAGCCGGATTTGAGGAAGGTGTGCTCACGGTGACACTGCCAAAGGCAAAGAGTTTGTTGCCAAAGCAAATAACAATACGATAAAGAACCAATAACAAGGAGGGAACAACTATGTCACTCATTCGATGGAACCCGATTCGCGAATCAGCGACTCTGCCCTCTGACTTCTTCGGCATTCAGAGGGAAATCAACCGTGTATTTGACAATTTCTTCCGTGGCGGTATGCAGGATGACGGCACCCTGGGGTTCTCGATGTGGACTCCGGCGGTGGACATTGCAGAACACGAGAACGACTACGTCGTCAACGTTGAGCTCCCGGGCGTCAGCAAAGATGATGTCAAGATCACCTTGGAATCCAACATTCTGACGATTCGAGGCGAGAAGAAACAGGAAAAAGAGTCAAAGGATCAGAGCCTTCATCGGGTCGAGCGTTCCTACGGAGCGTTTCAGCGGAGCTTCACGCTCCCGACGACGGTGAAGAACGAGCGGATCGACGCTGTCTTCAATGACGGTATCCTCACGGTTACACTTCCCAAGGCAGAGGAAGCAAAGCCGAAGCAAATCGAGGTCAAGGTCAAGTAGTCACCGTCGTTTGACGGTGCAACGGTGGTCGAGTCCGCGGTGGGCGGACTCGGCCTTTTGTATCT
>JBARRO010000111.1:0-8742 GCA_049644265.1 Bacteroidota bacterium | reverse complement strand
CCGTCAGGTTTATTGTAGAAATGGAACACGGAAAAGGCCGAAAAAACGGATGCTCGCCGATAAAGACGTTCGAGATCATTCCGTGCTGATACATTTTTTCCGTGAAATCGGCGTTCTATTATTTAAGGTATTTATGGGACGCGACACCTAGCGCCACTTCTAAGAAATAATCTTGGGGTTCATATGAAAAGCTTATTCAAAAAAGGCAGTGGTGCCCGCCCGAACACGGCAGGCGGGTGGACCGCTCCAATTTGCACTTCTCATTGACCGTGCATACAAACTATTGGAAGAGTCATGAGCGACGCACAGTATCTGCCAACCATGACAAACGCACATGAACGATCACAAACAGTTGCTCTCCTTGAAGGAATGTTTCATACATGAACTCGCGCGCTGCCCCAATGGATAATTCAATGAACCCGGTATCTTTTCATCGCCTCAACTGGTGGATCAGTGCATTGCCACGAATCGCAGGCGCAGCGGTCATTGTCATGGGATCAGCCGTCCTCATTGGCTGGATATTGAATATTCCGCTGCTGATGAGCGTTGGATCCGGGATGATCTCCATGAAGGTTAATACAGCAATCACGTTGGTGCTGGCAGGAATGTCGTTGTTGTTCTCTGTCCGCGATGTGGACAAGGGGAAAAAGGTGGCGATGGTCCTGGCCTTTCTTGTCGGGTCTATTGGAGTGGTCAACATTGCTGAGTATGCATTCACGTGGGATGCCGGCATCGATCAATTGATCTTCAAAGAGACGACAATGACTCCCGGTACTCTTTCTCCAGGACGAATGATTCCCAATACGGCAATCAATTTCTTCTTATTCGGCCTGGCAATCATGGCCATCCGGACAAACGTACGGTGGGGCGCTGGTGTGGCTCAAATTTCCGCACTCATTGTTGGATTGTTTGGGCTGATCAGCCTTCTCGCGTATATCTATGGTCTGTTCGAACTCTCGGGTTATGCGATGTACTCACGAATGGCACTTCTTACGGCGTTCTCATTTATTTTCTTAAGCGTTGGAGCTCTCTGCACGCAATCGAATGTTGGCATCCTGGCTCTGGTCAGAGAAAAGGGAGTAGCCGGTCACATGGCGCGCCGTCTGATACTTGCTTCCATTGGGATCCCTGTTGCGTTGGGATGGATTATCATGTACGGCGAGGAGTGGGGTTTGTACGGAAATCAGTTCAGCGATGTGATTAATGCGACTTTGTACATAGTCATGTTCTTGTTTCTGACCTGGACAGTAGGTCGATCGCTCATAAAGATGGATGTCAAACGCCGCAGCCTGGAACAGGCACTTCTCCAGAGTGAAATGGAATTCAAAGGATTGTTTGAGAATGCTCCCATTGGGTATCACGAACTTGATGATAATGGCCGCATCATTCGAATCAATCAGGCTGAAGTTGAAATGCTTGGCTATAGTGCAGACGAAATGATGGGACATTTTGTTTGGGAGTTTCTGGACAACCAGGAGGCATCCCGACAATCGGTCCTTGCCAAGTTGGCGGGTACCAAGCCGCCGGCAAAAGGCGTTGAGCGTGTTTACCGTTGTAAAAATTTATCGACGATATTCGTTGTAAGCGAGGATAAGTTTCTCCGGGACGCTGTTGGCAGCATTTCCGGTATTCGGACCACGCTTCAGGATATCACCGAACGAAAGCGAGCCGAACAACTGCTTCTCGAACAAAAAAGGATTCTGCAGGCTGTTACACAAACTGCCCAGAACGCCATCATGATGATGGACCACATCGGCAATGTCTCCTTCTGGAACACGGCCGCCGAATCCATGTTCGGTTGGAGCGAGCAAGAAGCAATCGGCATGAATCTCCACGACATGATCGTTCCTCAGCGATTTCACGAAGCACATAACCGCGCTTTTCAAAACTTTCAGGCGACGGGAGAAGGAGCGGCAGTCGGTAAGTCCGTCGACATGCATGCGAGGAGAAGGGATAATACAGAATTCGAAGCTTCTGTTTCCCTGTCCGCTGTTGAACTCGACAACAAATGGTGCTCGGTGGGGATCATCCGGGATATCACGGAACAAAAACGGAATGAGCTCGTGAGGCACGTTCTCTATGATATCGCGCACGCAGCGACGACCACGGAGAACATGGATGAGTTTTTCGGTTCGATCCGGACCAGCCTCGGCAAGCTCATCAACACCAAGAATTTCTGCATAGCGCTCTACCATAGCCAGTCTGAATCAGTGTCATTCCCTTATTCCATCGATGAACACGATGCTTCCCCAAACCCACGGCAGCTTGGAAAAGGGCTGACCGATTATGTCATTCGGACAGGGAAACCGCTGCTCGCAGATGCTCGGGCCTGCGAGGAGCTTCGACAACAGGGTCAAATCGTTGAAATCGGCACACCGAACGCAATCTGGCTCGGAGCGCCTCTGAAACTTGGAACTACAACAATCGGAGCGATCGTCGTTCGGAGTTACAACGATCCACAATGTTATCGGAAGGCGGACATCGATATCCTGGAATTTGTCTCGGATCAGATCTCGCTCACAATCGACCGGAAACAGGCACAGGAAAAAATTCGGACCCAGATGTCCATCATCGATGAATCGATCAATCTGATCTCTCAATCCCGCGATCAGGCGATGGAGGCGAGCAGAACCAAGAGCTCGTTCCTGGCGAACATGAGTCACGAGCTCCGGACCCCGTTAAACGCAATTATCGGATATAGCGAGATCCTGCTCGAAGAAATGGGGGATGTAGGCGAAGTTGCGTATGCCGGCGACATTGATAAGATACGGGTGGCAGGAAACAGCCTTCTGGCACTTATCAATGACATTTTGGACCTTTCGAAAATCGAGGCCGGACGGATGGAACTCTTTATCGAGGAGTTCGACGTCAGGCTTCTTCTCAGGGAGATTGATGCCACCATCAAACCGCTCGTTGAGAAGAAATCGAATACGCTTGAAGTCCGGGCGCCCGCCGTACCGATTCTGTTGCGCCTTGATCACACCAAGGTCCGCCAAATATTGTTCAATCTGTTGAGTAACTCCTGCAAGTTCACCCAGGGTGGAGAGATCACCTTGTCCGTGAGCACGGATACTTCGCACAATACGGTCGACCACGATGTGGTTGAGTTTTCCGTCAAGGACTCGGGCATCGGGATGACACCCGAACAGATGAAAAAGCTTTTTCAGGATTTTTCGCAGGCGGACAGCTCGACTACCAAAAAATATGGTGGCACCGGATTGGGTCTGGCAATCACAAAAAAGTTTTGCGAAATGATGAACGGTTCGATTGTCGTCCAAAGCATCCTCCATGCGGGATCCACGTTTACGGTGACATTGCCGACCAGCCTCAAAGGAACCGGCGAGACGCTTCCTGTCCCGGTGAACGTCGTCGAAGCGCTGTCCGCCGGTACCCACCCCTCCGGACCGACCATCCTGATCATCGATGACGACACCAATGTCCGTGAACTTTTGACGCGCCTGCTCATCAAAGAAGGATATTCGCCTGTGAGTGCAGGCAACGGCAACGAAGGGTTGGCGCTCGCCCGGAAGCTTCTCCCCAAGGTGGTCATCCTTGACGTCATGATGCCTCAAAAAGACGGTTGGGCTGTGCTTCGGGAGCTGAAAGACGACCCGGCATTGAAGTCGATTCCCGTGATCATGCATACCATCATCGATAACCGGAATCTGGGATTTGCCGTCGGCGCACAAGACTACCTTATCAAGCCGGTCGACCATGACACATTGATCAAGACCATCAAACGCTATGAGCGGCCAGCTCGCGCCTTGAACATCCTTATCGTGGACGATGAGTATGACCAGCGTGAAATCCTCTCGCGCTTGTTGCTGAAGGAGGGATGGAAAGTCCGCACGGCTGATGGAGGACGCTCAGCGCTGACTCTTCTTGGGGAAGCACTGCCGGATGTGATCACCCTTGACCTGATAATGCCAAACATGGATGGGTTTGAGTTCCTGAAACTTGTGAAAGAAAATGAACGATGGTCACGCATTCCAATCCTGATCCTTACATCCATGGATCTCAAAAAGATTGACTACGATACATTAACGAAGTCGGCAGCGACCATACTCCGAAAAAGGGAATTCGATCCGCAGCAATTGCTGAACATTTTACGGCGTTATGCTCAAACCACAATCCACGAACCTGAAGCGCGTGAAGGGGTTCACTCATGACAAGGATTCTGCTCGTTGAAGACAATGAAGTAAACAGGGAAATGATGCGAAGGCGCCTGCAACGCCGCGGATATGAGGTCATCGACGCGGAGGATGGTCAGGAAGCGATTCACAAGGCACAGACTGAACGCCCGTCGGTCATTCTCATGGATATGAGCCTGCCCATTATTGACGGGTGGGATGCGACCGCCCGCCTGAAGGGAGATGCATCCACATGCGCAATCCCCATTATCGGGCTTACAGCGCACGCCATGATCGAGGACAGGCAAAAAGCACTCGAGGCGGGGTGCGATGATTATATAACAAAACCAGTCGATTTCGAGAAGCTTGTTGCGACGATCGAGCGGTGCACCGCAGAACGGACCATACGTTCATAACATCCTTCGAAGAGGTACAAGCGGCAACCTGGAAATTACGATAGTTCGTTGAGCAAACGATGCAGTCAAGTTGATTCTTAAACGGGTTCTGGCAAAGAGGATCAATCAGCCACTGTATCAATCACAGCAAGTTCGACAAACACCGAAGGGTCACGCCAATGGAAACAAAATCAATTCTGATCGTCGACGATGAACAGGACAATCTCACAATGTTTTCCCACGTATTGGCCCACGAACAGTATTCCGTTGTGACGGCCTTGAGCGGCGCTGAAAGTCTCAAAATCGTTCGGGAGGTGACTCCTGACCTTGTCTTGTTAGATGTGAAAATGGCGGAGATGGATGGTTTTGAGACGATCAAACATCTGCGTTCGATCAAAAAGCTCAAGCACACGCCGATGATTTTTCTGACCGGGAACGGAAAAGCGCCGAAAGCGATCGAAGAGGGATATTCGCTGGGAGGCACCGAATACTGGACGAAGCCCATTTCTCCGGAAGAACTGACCGTCCGTGTCCGCGCCGTCCTTCGGGCTGCCGATGCGGAAAAGAAACTGCGCAAATTGCAGCAATCGTTCTATTCCATGGTTGTGCACGATCTTCGCAATCCCCTGGGCGCGATTCTGGGTTTGTCGGAATTAATGTTGGAGGAAAAGGGTTCGTTGAGCGCTCAACAAATGGAGATTGTCACGGAAATCAATGCGGCGAGCGCGGCACTCCTGAAAAGTGTCAAAGATTTGCTCGAGCTCTCTCGGTTTGAATCCGGTGAGTACATCTTGCACAGGAAGGAGGTCAATCTGAACAATCTGATCGATGCGGCCGTTGTAGCCCACGACCTCATGAGAATTCAAAAAAATATCACGATCACCGTTGAATGCGAAGAATCGATCCAGCTGTGTGTGGACGAGGAATATCTCCGTGAAGTTTTCGACAATCTCCTGGACAATGCGCTGCGTTACACCCCCGTGAACGGAATGATACAGTGGAATGTACAACGCCGACCGAAAGGAAATCCCGCATCGAAAGAATCCATATCAATTGAAATCAAGGACACAGGAACCGGAATCTCCCCTGAGGCGATGCCAACGCTGTTCGACAAAATAAGAATCACAAACACCAAGTTGAGAAAAGCGGACAGCCGAACCGGCCTGGGATTGGTGATTTGCCGCGAAATCCTCGAGGCGCATGGGGGAATGATTTCCATTGAATCGACACCGGGAAACGGAACGAGGGTGACGATCGTATTGCCGGCGTAATGTCCATGCTTCACGCGGGACCCAAAGGAGACTATTCATGAAATACGTGGCTTCTCTGCTCAGCGCACTCAAAACGTTGTCAGCGAAATATCCGGCAGTTCTTTCAGGGTACATTATTTATGCTTATTTGTTCGTGGCAATCATTCGTCTGCTCCTCAAAGTAAAACAGGGAGACGCAACACTGTCGGTCGGCTTTGACATTTTCAGCGCATTGCCGTTTATGTGGCTCCTTGCGGTTGCGTTGGTCAAGGTGATCGAGGTCCGAACAATACTGCACGAGAGCGAAACGCAGAACAATCTCGACAGGGAACAGTTGCGTCTGAAGGAGATGCAGTTGAACACCATGAAAGAGGTCGTCCGCGGACTGCAGCATCACGTGAATAATCCGTTGGCGATTATTACTCTGTATTTGTCGAGGTTAAAGCGCAAAGTGGGAGACGACAAGGACGCGCTCGAAGAAATTGAACAGATGGATGTGGCGACGAACAAGATTTCATCCGCGCTTTCGGAATTTGCCACGGCCGAACATTACGAAAATGAGCACGCCGGCCTGGTCGTGGGCAATATTGCTGTTCCGCCACAACGTCATCGGCCTCGGGCAGGCTCCAATGGCAGCATCAAGGATACTCAATCGCAAGAAGATCTCGCATGATTCTTCCGCCCAAAAAGGTCTTATCAAAGGTACAGCTCGCTCCCCAAGATGATGTTCGAAAAGAGGCCGGCGAAATCCTGAGACGAATCGATCAACTCATTAAGGGGGGGCAGATCGATCAGGCCATCAGGGAAATAATTCACGCGAAGGAGATAGATCCCGGGAATCTTTACGTTCGTGCATACGAAGAACGTCTGGCATATCTGAAGGCACAACACGAAACAAATGTCGAGCGGGAGCGAACGAAGAGAGAGGCGGAAGCGGCGGCGCGCAAACGGGATGAGGAACTCAGGAGCCAGCTTGAAGAAGAACAGCGAAGGCAGAAAAAAGAACTTGCGCAACGTGAAGAGGAACGGAAAAAACAGGAAGAGCGCGATAAGACCTCACAGGAACACACCCGGGCGATAGAAATCCCGCAAGCTCTGCGAGCGGTCCCGGCGAACGATGGCGCGGATCAGAAATATGCAGACGCGTTCACGAAGGCGTGGTCGACGGGGAATATTACCCCTCTCCGGGCGGTGGGGCTGCAAAAGCTTTGTAGTGAACTCGGCATCTCGCCTGAACGAAAGCATCAGATCGATGGCCAGATCCTTTCGGACCTGGGGTCGAAGTCCGACAGCGAAACTATTCTTGTGATTGACGATGACGAACAAATGCTTCTGTTGATTTCACAACTGCTCATTCAGCATGGATATCAGGTGACGTCACTTACATCGACGGATGAAGCGTATGCACTGCTGAAGAAATGGAAACCACGGCTCATACTCAGTGACATCAACCTGGAGACTTCAACCATGGGTGGATTCAGTTTCTACGAGAAAGTGCGGGAATTGGACCACCTCGACGATGTGCCGTTCGTATTCCTGACCGGCATGAGCGATGAAGTCCTCGTCCGGACGGGTAAAGAGCTTGGTGTGGACGATTATCTCACGAAACCGTTTTCCGAACAGGACCTTCTTGGAACAGTGAAAGGCAAACTCAAGCGATTTGGCAAGCTCGGTGAACGAGCGCAAAAAGGTTTGTGATTTGATGCTTTTGTGATTGCGGATCGAATGGTCGTGCCGTGCATGATTGAATTCGGCCCATATTCATAAAGGGGATTATCAGTTCTCCAACTTTATTGGGAGTAACCATGGCCAGCAAAACAATACTCGTCGTCGACGATGAACAACCCTTCCGTGATATGATGAAGGTAATGCTCAAGGAGGATGGATACGAAATCCTCGAAGCAGATAACGGTCTGTCCGCATTCGAGCTCGCCAAAAGCGATGTGCCGGATCTCATCATCAGCGACATCATGATGTACAACGGGAGCGGCTTTATCTTGCGGGAATTCCTTAAACAGGAGCCGCTGACTGAATCGATCCCGCTTATCCTGATGACCGGTGCCGCTCAAGATGCCGGTGCCTGGGGCTCAGACCTCAACATCGAATATCTTCTGAAGCCGTTTAGCCGTGAGGTCCTGATAATGACCGTGAAGCGAGTGATGAATGCCAGATCTCATAAAGGCAATTTGTCAAAACCCTGAAACTGTTGTCGATCCCTGTGGTTTATGCTCGGCGCTTTACACGAGAACCCGTCTCAAAAATAATTTGCCCCCAAAAGGCACAGAATACGCAAAAGGAATTTCCTAGATAAAGACGACAGAGTTCTTGTGATTTTTTTGCTTTTGTTGCCAAACAGTATTGTCGAGATGGCGCCTGGGCAGTTTCACGCGGAATTATCTTGATCCCGACGGCTTGCGGGACCGGCGAACCCGAAACCAACGCATTCCTTACTTGTCATCCCACTTGAGCGAGATTGACAATATCCCGCGAGCTTCTTACCTTAAACCCAGTTTGGCGTTGGGCACTGCCTTTGCTCTATCGGAGCCCCCTCCCGCGAGCTTAGTCAACTCAGCGCCATTTTTTTTGTCTCCCCATCCAAACCTTACTCCAAAATGAATTTGTCAGGCGCCGCGAAGTAATGGGGCGGGTATTACAGATCACATTTGGGAATGGATTGATTTGCGGTTTCCGGAAAGGAAAAGCGCCCTAATCTCTGAATAACAAGATTGGTTATTTTCTTCTTGTTCCCAATTTGGGAACTTTGCATATTGCCTATGCGTATCATATCGAAGAGAGTATTAAAAGAGTTTTGGGAAGAATATCCTGATTCAGAGCAACAATTGAAATCGTGGCATGCGGAGGCAAAGTCTGCGAAATGGAAAAATCCGAACGAACTTAAGGAACAATATGAAAAGACAAGTATTATCGGCGATGGGCGGGTCGTTTTTAATATTTGTGGTAACAAAT
>JBARRO010000110.1:0-3094 GCA_049644265.1 Bacteroidota bacterium | reverse complement strand
ACCGTGGGCGGAAATCCGCTGTTCCTCAATCGGGTTGCGCTTGCCACGAGAGCGTTGAGTCCGTTTGAGAAACGGAAGATCCTTGTCGCCATCTTTCAGCGCGGCGCCATGGACGGATTGATGGCTGTGACTCCTTTCAACGACCCCATGCTGATGAAACTCCGGCCCCGGTTAGGAATGAGTGCGGCACAGTCGAAGGGAGCTGAGGCGCTTCTCGACCTTGACGGAAGGTTCGGTTTGCACCCGGCGCTGAGTCCATTCGGTCCTCTTTATAAAGAGGGGAGACTTGCCATCGTTCACGGAGTTGGATCGCCCGATCCAACGCGGTCACACTTTGATGCCCAGGATTACATGGAAACGGGTACGCCCGGCCGAAAAGGCACACAATCCGGCTGGCTGAATCGTGCCAGCGGCCTGCTCGGTCACGACGCCACGCCGTTTCGGGCTGTGGCGTTGACTCCGGCTTTGCCCCGCTCTCTCTACGGGGATTTCCCGGCGCTTGCGATTGCGAATCTTGATGACTTCGGTGTGCGAGTTCCGGGTGGAAAGAGCCTGGCACAAGCCGCCGGAGAAAGCTTTGAGACACTCTATGAGCAAACGTCCCAACAATTGCTTCAGGGCACCGGGAAAGATAGTTTCGATGCGATCAAAATTCTGTCGAAGGCCGAAGTGCAGAAGTACCGGCCTGCGGAAGGTGTTGAGTATCCGAAATCGCCTTTGGGACACAGTCTGAGTCAGATTGCTCAGCTTGTGAAATCGGATGTGGGTCTTGAAGTGGCGTTTGCAGAAACGATCGGGTGGGACACGCACGTGCAGCAGGGGACGGTGAATGGACAGTTTGCAGCCCACGCGAACGATCTCTCGCGTTCGATCGCTGCGTTCTGGAAGGATGTCGAGCCCTATCAGGACGACATTGTGCTCATGACCATGACGGAATTCGGCCGCACTGTCCACGAGAATGGTTCGGGAGGGACGGACCACGGGCGAGCATCGTGCTCGTTCATCCTCGGAAACGCTGTTTCCGGCGGCAAAGTCTACGGAGAAGTGCCGGCGCTCGTTCCGGAGCAGCTCGACGACCGGAGGGATCTTCCCGTCACCACAGATTTTCGGGCGATGTTCTCCGAAGTTGCAGGAAAACATCTCAACACCACAAAAGAGGATATTCTTTTCCCCGGTTGGAATGGTCAACCTCTCTCATTCCTGAAAAAATGACTTCCGCCATCAATGCCTGATCGCCGAGTCCTTTCGGTATGCCTCCTCGCCGTAAGCCTGAGAATCATCGGAATAGTTGCTTCGGCGGATCTGCATTCTGACTACTATTGGGAATACGGCGAAATTGCGAAGAACCTTGCCGAGGGAAGAGGGTATTCGCTCTGGTACTTCACGAACGACGCACTCGATCATCATTTTGACCCCGCCTACCGGGCGTTTCCTTCCGCATACATGCCGCCCGGGTACGTTTTCTTTCTTTTCCCCTTTATCCTCATCAAAGACATTGTGGTGCGGAATCTGCTTCTTCTTGCCGTTCAGATTCTTGTTTCTCTCGCTTCGATCCTTCTTGTTTGGTCGGTCACAAGGAAACTCTTCTCCGAACAATCGGCTCTGATTGCCGCACTCCTTGTCGCAGTCTTGCCGGAATTTGTTTACGCAACACTCTCGTTTACGCCGACGGTTGTCTATCATTGCTTTGTGCTCTGCCTCCTTCTTGTACTCGTTGAGGAGCGGATCCTGGGGGAGTTCCGTTCGACGATTGCTGCTGCGTTTCTGATTGCCCTGCTTGTTATGTTGAGGTCCGAGTTTCTCCTTGTGGGAATCGCCTGTGCGATTCTTCTTTTCATACAGAAGAAGAAGGTCAAATCAGCTGCAATAGTCGGAGCCATGGCTCTCGTGATCTTGCCCTGGCTCATCCGCAACGAGGCGGTGTTTGGCGAGTTCATCCCGGGAACGACGAACTTCGGCCTGAATCTCTACAGGGGAAGCAACGAAGTCGCTATCGGGAGTTGGGGAGAGGAAAGCACGATCCCTGAGATTCGACAGTTACCCCGGGGTGACCGATTTGAGCTGAATATGAATGAAATGTATTTCCGCCGTACGTTGGAGTATATGAAGGCGCACCCGTTCGGAGTGCTGCAGGGTTTCTTTTTGAAAGCGTGGGATTTGTGGGTGGTGAATCTGCACGATCCATCCGGGCGATCGCTTTCGCCAATTCTTATCGTAGTCTCGGTGGTTCTCTTTGGGACATTCCTGCTTGGTTTTGTCCTGAGCCCGCCACGAGGCAGAAACGCCTATTTCATTTTGTTTTTCGTCTGCAGTACGCTGATTGCGATGGTGTTCTTCGTGATGCCACGATACCAGACGATGATGCGCATCGCGATGATTCCATTCTCGGCGCATGGAATTGAAGTGTTGTGGGGATGGGTGAAAAAGGTAGGTGATAGGAGGTAGGTGTTGGGTGCTGAAAGTTTTGAGTTTGGAGTTTCGAGTTCAAGGTTCAAAGTTCAAGGTTTAGAACTTCAACCCACAACGTCAAGTTACACGCCACAAAACGGCGGGACGGAAAAAAAGCGCAACTTTCAACGTTCAATCTTCAATTCTCTCCCCCCTCATTGAATCTCTTCTCATTTTTTGCTATTATCATTCGCCTTTCTCCTAATTTTGATTCATCAAACCGTCACTTTTCGGGTGTTTTAGGTGTTTCGAGCTATTCAGGCACGACTTGAGTACAAGATCCTCCTGTTGCTGATTGCCGTCCTTGTTGCGGGATTTGGGACGTACGTCGTCATCACCATCGAGCAGGAATCCCGTGCGCTTGTCCGGCAACAGCAGAGTACGCTCAAGGCGTCTTCGGAAGCCCTGATGGCGGGCATCCGCAACGTCATGCTGACGGGTAAATCGCCGTTTGCGGCCGAGCTTGTCAACGATGTCCGGGAAAACCTGAAATTCATCGACGTAACCATCTACGACCGCTTTGGGCGCGAAGTGTTCCTGAGAGAGGGAGAGGGAGTCAACTACAACGTTACCGACCCGCATATCAAAGAGACGTTGGGCGGACATACGTCGGTCGCGACCATGGTCGATGAGGGAACGGGAAAGG
>JBARRO010000109.1:0-5573 GCA_049644265.1 Bacteroidota bacterium | reverse complement strand
ATTCCGCACACCAGATTTCTATCTTCCCCCTTCACGATTGCCGATCTTTGTCGGTGTCTCGCTTTCTTCTTGTTCCGTCGCCTTTCTCAAAAAATCCTCCAGTCCTTTTATAACCTGCACAGCAATTTTCGTCCGGAAGCCGTCGTCCAGCAACAACATTTCGTCTTCGGGGTTCGAAAGGAATGCTGTTTCGACCAGGACGTTGGGCAACTGAGTTGGACCGTTGAGACTGAAGTTGAAGCTCCCCGTGATGCCAAATTGATTCAACCCCAGCTCCAGCATTCTGTCATACATGCCGTTTGCGAGCAGCTTGAAGCCGACGTAGCGGTAGTATGTGCTTGTGCCGGAAACCTGGAGTGGATCTGAGATTTCTCCCGTCGAGTTGCAGTGGATGCTGATCAGCACCTGGGCACCCGAAGAGAGGACCTTATCGGTTCGCTCCAGCATCGAGGGCCCTTCATCGCCCGTTCGGGTAAGAACAGTCTGAGCTCCTCTAGCCCTGAGCACGGAATCGATGTGATTCACGATTGCAAGATTGACGTCCATTTCCCTCACCCCTGTGGCACCAAGAGCGCCCTGATTATCGCCACCATGTCCCGCATCGACTGCAACGAGGAGTCCGTTCAAGATCGAATCCCTCGAGGCGAGAACGGGAGGTCGCCGAATGCGAATCCTGAGTGCCGTGCCTCCGTTGTAGTCGATATCGTACCCCCACTGCTGGCGGTATTTCAGGTTGATCGTAAGCCGGTACTGTTCAGCAGAGACCTGGTTCCACTTGACGCTCTCGATCCCTTTCGCGGAGAGTTGGTGTGTGATCCAGTTTGTGTTGGATGTTGCGCCGTAGACATCGACAATGACAGCATTGGGATTTACTTGCTGGTCGCTGGTGTAAGGGAGGCGCTTCGACAACGAGACGGTCACAATGTCGACAGAATCGTTTCCCGCTGCCGAAATGGAACCGGTCAGGGAGCGGGGAAGAGGGGTGTCGGGAGGAAGAAGTCGTGCGGATTCCTCGGGAAGCCATCCCTCCATGGATTCCGAAAGCCGAACCCGGTACTGCCTGCCGACTTTTCCGGAGATCTCCACAAGGACTCCGGGTTGAATGTAGCCGAGTTTTGCGCCTCCTAAACGGTCTGCACCGAGCCCCGCATTGAGAAACGGCCGTCTCCCGGTAACTTCGGCCACGCGCGGGAGGGAATCCGGAATGATCCATACCCTTGCCCTCGAGTACGCTTTTTCACTGCACCAAAAACTTTCCCTGAGTTTGAATCGTATCGGGGAGCCGTTCGACACGTCGCCGTCCTTTATTTTATACCGTCCGACATAAATACCGCCGAGTCCGTTTGCTTCCCTGGCCGGAAGCTCTCTCATCGGGATTCCCGATTCCACTCCGTCAATCTCAAATGAAGCTTCATATCCGGGGCTTCCCTTGAACTTCACTTCGAGCACGTCGTCCTTCCCTAGCCAAAGATCCTGGGAGGGCTCCATCATGATCTTTTCGATGGTGACGGTGTCTTTCGAGGAGGTCTTGGGCGGCTCGGGTCTGACAAACACAAAGTCTTTGTACAACGAGTCTCCCATGGCGTTCTTGACGGTCAGACGAAGAGGCGAGGTTCCCACGGGAACCTGAACCATTCCGACGAACGCGCCGCTTGCGTAGACCTTGGTCTCCTGCCCGTTAATGAAGGCCTTTGCATTTGGGAGAGTGCTCGCGGCAATCCTGTGACGCCCAAATACAGCCCGAACGGTGTCGTCACCCGGAACCACGACCCGCAGAAAAAGCGAATCGGTCTTGGGATGCTGGAGAGAATCAGGAGCTGTTTGGGATACGGCGACCGAACTGGCGATGAGCAGAAGCAGTGAAAGACGGAACACGGGAATCTCCTCGAAGGTTGACAGAAGCAACGACATTCAATCAATCAAGAAATGAGGAAAGATTCAATGGGAAAAGTGTAGTGAGTCTAGTGGAAATGGGAAAGGGAAAAAAGGCAGATGGCGAAATGCAGACGGCAGACGTCTCTGCGTATGTCGAATAGGCAGGCCGAGGATCGCTGAAAATATTCCAACTTACGACCTTCTTTGCTCCGCGCCCTCTGCACTACCACAACTGGCAGTCCCCGACGAGAGGAACGGATGACTCGTTGAGCTCTATAAGCCTCCGAAGGTTGTTCCGACAACAATGGAGTTTCTCAACATCGCCGGACTGGTCAAAGGAGCCAGTCAGAGAGAAGCTCTTGCGGTTGTCTTCCAAACTCCTTCCGCAAACTCGCATTCCTGAGAATCGAGCGTCGAAGAACTCCTTCCAGAATTCAACGCAAGAACAATGGTTCTCAAACTTAATGCACTCAAAGATTCCCTTGAACTAGGGATTGACTATGACGGGGTATTGTAGGAACTTGAGATCGATCCGTCTCACTCCAAGGGGGCTTCATGGTGTCAGAAACTCAATCCTTCAGACTGACGAAGGGTAAGACACAAGTCGAGAGGGGGAGGACTCGGACGAGGCACATCCCTTGCCTCTTCCTCTGCCTCAACCTCTTCCTTGTTCTGCTCTGCTCTTCTTGCAGTAAAGACGAGCCCTGCTCGACCTGTCCTCCCAACAACACTCCCGATACGACGAGCCATGACTTTATCTGGACCATCGACACATTAGGCGACGGTAATGGGAGTACGCTCAACGATGTGGCAATTATCAACGATACGTTAGCCTATGCGGTTGGCGAGATATACCTGAAGGACTCGACGGGACAGTTCGAGTCGACACCTCACAACTTTGTTTCGTGGAATGGAGGGAAGTGGACTGTTCGAATAGTGACGGTGAGCTTCCGAGGCAACCTCATCACGCCACCACTTGAGGGGATCTATTGCTCCTCACCAACTCAGGTTTGGCTTGTCGGCAGTCTGCCGATCTATGGAGACGGATCGAGCTGGACAATGTACGACCTGCGGACAGCTGTTGATCCCAACATCTCCGTTTCGAAGGCTTGGGGTTCAACCCCGACGGACATGTATTTTGTTGGCCGAGCAGGTTCCATCGCTCACTACGACAGGGTATCCTGGCAGAAGCTCTCGAGCGGGACGAGTCTCGATATCTATGATATCTGGGGAGACGGGAACGAAGTCTACGCTGTTGCTGCAAAACAGTTTGTGAATTTTGACAAGAAGGTCCTGCGCATACGAGGGACACAGGTGGATTCTGTTTCTGCATCCGGTATCGATTACAGTTTGCAGAGCCTCTGGTTCAAGAGCGGCCAACGCTATTTTGTCGTGGGAGACGGTATTTTCTCCAAGGAACAAATCCAGGATACGACAACGTGGAAGTCGCTCCACACCGAAGTAACAACGTATCACACGTATGTTGTTCGCGGTCAGGCGTTAAATGATATCTTCGTAGCTGGATCGTTTGGAGAGATGCTGCATTATAACGGGTCGAGCTGGAAAAGCTATCGTGCGACAACAGCCATCGCACTTGGAGCATTCCACGGACTCGCGTTCAAAAACGACTTGATTATTGCCGTGGGACAGGAATCACCACGAGGCATAGTGGCGGTGGGAAGGAGGAGGCAGTAACAAGCCAACTCTCAACTACCCATGGGGGTCAATATGAAAACCTGCTTTTTCTGTACCCTCCCCAGATTTGTATTCTGGATCCCAGTGTTCATTGTAACGATTGTTTTGTCTCCAAGTCCTTCCCTCGCCCAGGACCGTGTTGGAATGTGCGGAACACCAAGCCCTGGTCGTCAGCAGATTGTGAAGCTTCGCTCCGAGCAGTCTATGTGGGTGGCGAAGAAGAACCGAGTGCTCACATCTGGAGAACTTGTGTATGTTCCCATTGCATTCCACGTTGTCCGAAAGAACGATGGATCCTGCAACGTCACCGATTCGCAAATCAACAATCAGGTGGCAATTCTCAATTCGACGTTCTCGTGGTTCACTGGGTTGCCCTTCAGGTTCTTTATCTACAGTATCGACCGATGGGATAATTCCACTTGGAATGTGCAGACGGTGGAGCTGAATCCCACGGATGCCGAGCGAAGCATGAAATACGCTCTTTGCGTTGATCCAGCGCATGTGCTCAACTTCTACACAGCCGATGTGCAAAGCTATAACGGATATGCGCGATTTCCATCGGCATTTGCGGACACGAGCAAGCTGCATGGGGTTGTTGTAGATTTCGATGCGTTCGTGGGCGGCAATGGATCTCCGTACAACCTGGGCGATCTTGCTGTTCATGAGGTTGGGCATTACTTCGGATTACTTCACACCTTTGAGGGAGGCTGTGACGAAGACGGGGATTTGGTGGATGATACACCTAAACAGCAGTTTGGGGATGGAGCAATTGATTGCAGCTACCCTTGGGACTCGTGTCCCCTTGATGAGGGCATTGACCCCATAAACAACTTCATGAACTACACTCCGGATTCCTGCAGAAACGAGTTTACCGCCGGGCAGGTCGAACGGATGAACCTTCAGACAGAACAATACCGTGCAGCTCTCTACGGCAGTTCCATTTCTGTAACACAAAAGCGGGAGAATGGTTCAGAGCTGTCCGGAACAACCGTGAACCGTTGGGAAGGAATTTCGTTTGCAGTTCATTCGATTCCGTGGTCATTTAAACAACTGTCTGGCACGAATTTGACTCTTCAGGCCAACCAGGAATTCGTCCAAAATCCTGTAGAGAAGTTCAACAATTGGAATTCCTCTTCGAACGTTCAGAACCATTCGGGTTTTACTGTTGGGCTTGTTTCTGAAATTGTGTCCAACTTTAAAGGATCCCACAGTGCTTCGATCCGAAAACTGCTTGTCGATGGGAGCTTGGTTGTTGACTCGGTGCAATTTCAAGACCCTTGGTTGATCGACTATCCTGACGCGACTTACGGTAATAGCCTGCGTAACCAAGGCATGTCTGCCCCGTTCAAATCTGTCGCCTCAGCAACCAACAACCTTGGCACAGGCACGAGCTACAAGGGTGTATTTCTGAATCAGAATTCGTCTTTTGATCCAAACCTACCGATCTACTGGGTTCGCGCTCCCCTCGCCCAATCCATCAGCGGATCAACGGCTTTCTTCCAGGGCTGGAGCTATCATGCCGACAGCGCGACGCTCCAACAAGTCGGCAGCAACCCCGCGGGTTACGATCAAAAAGCAGTGGTGTTCAAACTGGCCGGTGCAACAGTTACGGCACAATATGCGGGACCGACATTTTCGTCGAATGCTACGATTCCTGCAGGTACCTACACCGTTTCGGGTACGCTTACTGTCTCCTCGGGGACAACCCTGACCATCAGCGCCGGAACAACTCTCCATTTTCCCACTGGAACCGGTCTTGTCGTCAATGGCAGGCTTGTGGCAGAAGGGACCTCACAGCAACCAATCACCCTTAATTGCTCAAGCAGCAACAATTATTGGACGGGCATCTCTTTTTCCGGTGCGGACAACTCCTCGCTTTCGCATTGCACGATCGACTGGGCAAGTTCTCCGGTTGTTGTAAGCAACACGGACAACATCACCATCGATGACTGCACGATCGGAAACTCGAATTTTCAAGGATCGCCGTATTATGCCGCAATGTC
>JBARRO010000108.1:0-34785 GCA_049644265.1 Bacteroidota bacterium | reverse complement strand
CCGCTCAGTTTCATCTCAGGTATTGAAGTGAGCGAAAACGTCGCGCCGGGTGAAACTCAGTCGACGCAACGGCACTTGTTGAATCCCGCAACGGCGGGCATGTTGCTCATGCTTGCCGTTTTCTTTTCCTTCCGAGAGATCTACAGTCCCGATATCGGCTTTCACATCAAAGCCGGTGAATGGATCCTCAGCAACTTCAGCATTCCCCGCCAGGATATCTTCACGTACACAGTGAGCGGGAATGAGTACATTGACCTGTATTGGATCTATCAGATCGCGATGGCAATCGTGAATCGCCTTGGCGGACCTTTCGGCCTCGTCGCGTTCAACGCCATCGTGGTTGTTGCGTGTTTTTCCCTTCTGTTTTTAAGAACCCATCTCAGAAATCAGCTCGTCAACATCACGGCATGGCAGGTGGTAGCGCTGCTCTCCGTTTGCTCTGTTGCAGTTCTCTTCGAAATCCGACCCCACTCGTTTTCCTGGCTCTATCTTGGTCTTACCCTGCTCGTGCTGGAGGAATGGGAAAGGGGAAGAGAACGATTTCTCTGGACGCTGCCGGTCATCATGATCGCGTGGACGAATACCCACACGGTGTTTATGCTGGGATGGATTGCCATGGCAAGTTACTGGATTGGTTCGATCGTCGAACACCGAACGATACCCAAATCCCTGACGAAGTACGCTGTTGCGTCGATTCTGGCGTCATTCCTCAATCCCTATTTCATCAAAGGCATTGCCATTCCGTTCTATCAACTGGGATTTCTCCAGACCGGCAACGTGTTCAAATCTGCTATCGCAGAGTACGCCTCGCCGCTCACGCTTGAAGGCTACGTTGTCAACGGGCAGTTCACCTTGTTTCAACCGCTCTTTGCATTTCACTTGTTCCTCCTGCTCGTTGTTCTTGTGTTTGTCCTGAACATTCGCCGCTGGAAAATTCACGAAATCCTCATCCTGATCCTCTTTACCTATGTCGGACTCACCGGCGTGAAAAACTTAGGGTATTTTGTTTTTGCCGTTGCACCCATGATGGCGGTGCAGTTGCAGGGTTCGTTCAAGGACAAACGACGCATTGCGCGACTTCAACCGCCTCTGAACTTGGCAGTAATCTGTTTCTCAGTCTTCCTGGTTTGGACCATTGTCACGAACCGGTACTACATCCATTATCGCTCCAACGACAGGTTTGGAGTGCAATACAATAATCTGACGTTACCCGACAAGGCCTGCACGTTTGTTCTGGAGCATCGGCTCGGGGGAAAAGTTCTGAATCATTTCAATTTCGGCGGGTTTTTGATTTTGAGACTTCCCCAGCGAGTTTTTATCGACGGCCGCAACGAAGTGGTTGGAGAACGATTCTACAGCGAGTATTCACAGCTCTGGAATGATCCGGACAAGAATCCAATCCTGAAAAAATACAATCCTGACATCGTAATCTTTCCCCACCTTTTTGAAGATTCATGGGTCGAGTTCTTTCGGTCGGATTCCACATGGCGCCTGGTGTATATCGACGAAACCGCCGCTGTTTACTGCCGGAATGGCTACGCGCGGGAAGTCTCTCGTGTGGAGCCCGGTTCAATTGCGTCAAACTTCACTCATACCCCTCCCGAACAGTACGATTCTCTCCTGGGTATTTCATATCCTCAATCTGAGCCACGAGGATTCTTCCAGAGTGTGTATTTCCCTCAACGAGAGATAGGGCTGTCGACGTTTTGTTACAAGAATGGGTGGTTTGAATCGGCAGTGGACATCGGAATTCAAGGTCTTATGAGAACTACCGTCCAAGCGCCGGAAATGTATTACAACCTTGGCAATTTCTTCTTCGAAAAGCGTGACTTTGTCCGCGCTAGCTTTTGTTATGAAAGGTTCCTCGACACGAACAATGATCCTGTCGCTGCGACTCGCCTTAAAGCGATTCGGTTAGGCCTGATTGCATCGGGAATGCAGTAGAAATTTACAGAAAGAAATCGCATCTTCCTCCACGAATAGTCATACCACGAAGGACACTAAGGACACGAAGAAGAAAGAACTCTTGTAGGGAGAAAATGAAAGGCGAGGGAGAGCTTCTTTACAAAGAAGAATTCGCGAATGTGGATGCAGCAATCTCCACGAAGGGAACCACGAAGGACACTAAGGACACGAAGAGAAGATTAAAGTAGGGGGAAAATGAAACGCGAGGGGGAACTTCTTTATAAAGAAGAAGTGTATTCGATTGTTGGTGCAGCGATTGAAGTACACAAGAATTTAGGGCCTGGTTATGTTGAAGCTATCTACCAGGAGGCATTCGAGATCGAACTCGGGCTGCAAGATATTCCTTTCAATGCAGAGAGTTTGCTTAGCGTAATCTATAAGGGAATCTTACTCAAGAAGAAATACATCCCGGATTTCTTGTGTTATGGGAAGATTATTGTAGAGCTCAAGGCTTGTAAGTCTCTCGATGAGTGGGCGGAGGCGCAAATTCTGAACTATCTCAAGGCAAGCGGCATTCGGGTAGGCTTGCTCATCAACTTCGGGAGCGTTGGCAAACTGGAATGGAAGCGTTTCGTTTACTAAGGCAAACTCAACCTTTGTGCACTTCGTGTCCTTCGTGGTATTTTTCTATCTTGGTGGACTATGAAAGCTCAAATCAAGTTCGGAACTGACGGTTGGCGCGGTGTGATCGCGGATGACTTCACGTTCGAAAACGTGGCAAAAGTTGCCCTGGCGACCGCGAATTTTTTCAAGAAACACAAGAAGATCAAAAACGGCATCGTCGTCGGCTATGATGCTCGCTTTCTTTCGCGTGAGTTTGCAGAAACTACTGCGGAAGTACTTGGGAACCGTGGGATCACGGTCATTATCTCGGAGAAGATTTCCTCCACGCCGATGGTGTCCCTCCTGACCAGAAATCTGAATGCAGCGGGAGGCGTGGTGATCACCGCAAGCCATAATCCCGCAAAGTACAACGGGTTCAAAATCAAAGGCGACTTCGGAGGACCGGCGCATCCGGAGATGATCGAGAAGGTGGAGAAAGAACTCAAAAAAGTTCAAAGTTCAAGGTTCAAAGTTCTGAAGCCTTTTGCTGAACTGGTGAAGAAGGGCGTGGTGCGTCAAAGAGATTTCACTCAATATTATGTGGATGACATCAAAGCGAAGATCAACCTTCCCCTCATTCAATCTGCAGGAATCAAGATTGCCTACGATGCGATGCACGGTGCTGGGCAGGGAGTCATGGAGAAACTCGTGCCGTTGGTCGCTTCGCTCAGGGGATCCTTCAACCCGTCGTTTGGAGGATCGCATCCGGAGCCGCTGCCGCAGCACTTGAAAGAGCTTGCAGCAACCGTCCGCTCGAACAACTGCGACATCGCCATCGCAACCGACGGTGATGCCGACCGTGTCGGCGTGTTCGATGAAAAAGGAACGTTCGTCGACTCTCACCGGATCTTTGCCCTGCTCATCAAGTATCTTGTTGAAGAGAAGAAATGGTCAGGCGAGGTCGCGAAATCCTTCTCCGTGAGCCAGCTGATCAACAAAATGTGCGAAAAGTACCATCTCGTACTCCACGAAACCCCGATTGGATTCAAATACCTCTGCCGGCTCATGACCGAGCGGGATATCCTCGTGGCAGCTGAAGAAAGCGGCGGACTCGGTGTCAAGGGACACCTCCCCGAACGGGACGGCATTTACATCGGACTGCTCCTGTGCGAAATGCTCGCTATACGGAAAAAGCCACTGAGTGCTCTTGTGGAGGAGATTATGGGAGAGTTTGGTTGGCACTATTTCAACCGATATGACGCGCATCTGACTGAGAAGGAAAAGCAACGAATACTCTCCGTCTACAAAAAAGGAGTATCATCGTTGGGGTCCCACCGCGTTCTTCATGTGGAAACAATGGACGGGTTCAAACTGTTTGTCGAGAACGGCTGGGTGCTCGTCAGGGCTTCCGGCACGGAACCGCTCATCCGTTTCTATGCCGAGGCGGAGAAACCTGAGAAGGTGGAGGAGTTGTTGCAGGCCGCCCGCTCAATATAACGGCTGCCAACGGAGACATGAACACGAGAGAGGTCAAAGACCTCCGACAAATGCCGGAGGTTTTTATTTTCCAACCGACAATTACCCCTGGAGTACAATGAAATTCTCTGCTTTCATCCTTCTCCTTCTTGTCCCGCTCATGCTTGAGGCCGGGTCGAATCCGAAGACTGCTGTCGCAACGAAGACACCCAGGGCCCCGAGGATCGATGGGGTGCTTTCCGAGCCAGAATGGCAAACGGCGACTCCGGTGACCGACTTCACGCAACGCGACCCCGTCGAGGGCCAGCCGCCAACGCAGAAAACGGAGATTCGTGTTCTCTACGACGACGATGCGGTCTATTTTGGGTGCAAGATGTTTGATACGGAAGCCTCCAAAATCGTTGCCCGCCTTGCCCGCCGGGACGATGAAATCGTTTCGGACTACATATCGATTCGCATCGACAGCTATCACGACCACCAAACCGATTTTGAGTTTACGATCAGCGCTGCAGGAGTCAAAGTTGACATTCTTCAATCCATCGACGGAACTCAGGAGGATGACTCCTGGGACGCAGTCTGGGATGTTGAGACACAAATCAATGAAGACGGCTGGGTTGCAGAAGTGAGGATCCCGTTCACAGTCCTCCGGTTCCCCGATCGTCAGGAACAGGAGTGGGGGATCCAGTTCATCAGAACCATTGCGCGGAACAGGGAATCGGATTATTGGGCAATGATTGGAAAGGCGGAGAGCGGGTTTACTTCCAAGTTCGGACACCTTGTCGGCATTCACGGTGTGACGTCACCCACAAACGTCGAGCTTATGCCATTTGCGGTCGGGAGCGGGCGATTCATGCCGTCGTCCCCGAGCATCCCGACAGGACGGGAGTTCACGCTCGACGGCGGTCTTGACCTCAAGTACAAACCGGTAGGCGGAATCACCGTCGATGCAACGATGAATCCCGATTTCGGCCAGGTCGAGGCGGATCCTGCTGTCCTGAACCTCACGACCATTGAAACGTTCCTTCCCGAGAAGCGACCGTTCTTCATCGAGGGATCCCAGATTCTCCATTTCACGACGTTCGGCGGTGATTTCGGACCCGGGCTGTTCTACTCCCGGCGTATCGGCAAAGCTCTGAGCGTTCGCCCGCCGGTGGGCGGCTATGTCCTGGACCAGCCACGCAACGCAACCATTCTCGGTGCGGCGAAAGTGTCCGGAAAGACAACCGGAGGTCTCTCGCTGGGTGTCCTCGAAGCCATGACAAGAGAAGAGCATGCAACGCTGGTGAACGCCGCCGGTGCACAGTCAGATTCCATCATCGAACCGTTCTCCAACTACAGTCTCATCCGGCTTCGGCAGGATGTTCTGGAGAATTCCAACGTCGGAATGATGCTGACGTCAGTGACCAAGAACGACCGGCTCCCCGCGTTGACTGCGGGACTCGACTGGGATCTCAAATTCCTGGACAACACTTACCGCGTCGACGGATTTTTCGCGACCTCCCACACCACAAGCGGTCTTGACCAAAGCATCATCATCCCGGTCGGTCAGCGCATTACGGGGTCGGCGGGTCGTCTGACGCTTGCCAAGACCGCCGGCCAGCACTGGCAGGGTTCCGTCTCGACGGATTTCACGTCGAAACAGTTCAACATCAACGACATGGGCTTTTTCCGGCGGCCGAATGACCACGGGTTTGTCGGGAGCATCTCTTATAAAGAAGACACCCCGGAGGATTGGCGCCAATTCTGGATCATCAACGCCACATACCATTACCGCACGAACTTCGACGGAGTCGAACTGTTCAACTCGTTTTCAAGCGCAGGGAATCTCACATTCACGAACTATTGGCAGATCGGGTATCAGGTTGACGGCAACTGGGGGCTCTATGACGACAGGGAAACGCGAGGGAACGGACTCTTCAACCGTTCACCCAGCAAGCAGCTGCTCCTGCTTGCGAGCACCGACCCTCGCGAGGCCGTTGTTGCAGCGGTCTATGGAATTTGGGCAAAGGACAACCGGAGAGCGACGTCGTCGTCCGCCTCCGTGGAGTTGGAGCTGAAGCTCTCTTCAAATGCCACACTGGACCTGACCACAACGCACTCTCGCACTATGAACGAACTGGCGTGGTTTACCAATTGGTCCGACTCGACGATTTCTCCGGGACTCATGAGCTTGTTCGGCGACCGTTCCACGGAAACGTGGGACATCACAACCCGCGGGACATTTGTCTTTGCGAGGGATCTGACGCTTCAAGTGTATTTCCAGTACTTCAACGCCAAGTTCAAATACGAAAACTCTGCAAGAATGGTCTCGCCGGACGGATTCGTTCCGTATGCTCCGCCTTTCGGCCTGCCTGTGACGAACAACTTGTATTTCAATTCCAATGTGGTGCTGCGGTGGGAGTATCTCCCCGGGAGCACTCTGTATCTGGTCTGGTCGCAAGGGAGAAACGGATCGTTGGGGACGTTTGATACGCCGCTCGGCGACAATCTGTCGAATACCTTTCTCATACCGGCGACGAATGTCCTTCTGTTGAAGATCAGTTATTGGTTCAGCTACTAGGGCTCATTTCAAAAATGATTTGCCACAAAAAGGCACAGAATGCACAAAAGGAATTTACTGAACAAAGAGGACAGAGCTTTTGTGACTTTTGTGGCCAGGCAATATTCTTGAGATGGTTTCTAGATTAACATAAAAGGCCTGAATGAATGAGGAATTGCGGAAGGGCGATGAAATCGCGCTCGAAATTCTCGATGCGGCATTTGAAGGAAAATCCGTTGCCCGACACCAGGGAATCGTCGTTTTTGTGGACGGGGGGGTCCCGGGCGACCGGGTCACGGCAAGAGTCCTAAAGGTCAAAAAGAATTTTGCAGAGGCAAGAACTCTCAGAATTGACCGGCCATCCAACCTCAGGGTGACTCCGCCCTGCAGGCACTTTGGCGTGTGCGGTGGATGCAAATGGCAGCATGTCGACTACTCCGCGCAGCTGAGATTCAAGCAGCAGCATGTGGTTGACGCATTTGAGAGGATCGGAGGATTCAAAAACGTTGCCGTCCTCCCGATCCTGGGGTCAGAAGCACAGTATTTCTATCGCAACAAAATGGAGTTCTCGTTTTCCGACCAGCAATGGTTGGTGACTCCCCCTGCCCGAAAAGAAGATCATTCTGACGTCGTTGCAGTACCTTCCCGTTCCTCCGATGTGTTCCTTGGATTGCACGTTCCACAGCGCTACGACAAAGTCCTGGAGATTGAAGAGTGTCATCTCCAGTCCCCCCTTTCCAACCAGATCCTCAACTTCACGCGAACCTATGCCCGCGAGAATAAACTGCCCGTTTATTCATCGGAGCTCCATGCGGGGTACCTGCGGTTTCTGGTGATTCGTCAGAGCAGGAGGTCCAGTGAGATTCTCGTCAACCTGGTGACCTTTGAAGATCGTCAGGAGACGATGCGCCGGTATGCCGACGCGCTTGTGGCGGCAATTCCGTCGGTGACGACGGTCGTGAACACGGTAAACACGCGCAGGGCTCAGATTGCGTACGGAGACGTCGAGCGTGTGTATTTCGGTGAAGGGATCATTCGGGAAACTCTCGGGAACGCAACATTCAAAGTCTCCGCGGCGTCGTTCTTTCAGACCAACACCGCTCAGGCCGAGAAGCTGTATGCGGCGGCCAAATCGTTCGGAGAGTTTCGTTCGTCGGATGTTGTGTACGACCTGTATTGCGGGACGGGAGCGATCGCGATTTTCATCGCCGATGCGGTGCAGACAGTGATTGCTGTGGATTCGGCCGAAAGTGCAATCAGGGATGCCAATGAGAATGCGGTTGCTAACGGAATTAAGAACTGCGAGTTTGTGCTCGGAGATCTGAAAGACCGGCTTACCCGTGAAACGGACTGGTTGGAGTCACACCCCCGGCCGAATGCAATGATCATCGACCCTCCGCGGAGCGGCATGCATCCCAAGGTCATTGAAGAAATCGCGCGCATCGGTCCGGAGCGAATCGTGTATGTCAGCTGCAATCCTGCAACACAAGCGCGCGACGCGAAACTCCTCTGCGCAACCGGATACTCCCTCGAGAAACTCCAGCCGGTCGACATGTTCCCGCATACTTACCACGTGGAGAATGTGGCGCTCTTCCGGCGTTCTTGACCCATAACGAGCTGCTAAATCAGCGTAAAGTTTATACCAATCGCCAGCGTTTGCTTCACCTGGGTTCTCGGCGAGGCCAACCGTTCGTTGATGATCTGAACGTTGAAAACCAGTGTCACGAGCCTTCCCAACTTCGTTGTTAACGTGTTATCGCCGCGCACAATAATCTTCTCCAGTGTCCTGAACGAGGCAAAGAGCTCCAGCTTCGATGAGAACGTTACGTTGCCCTCGATGTGCCATTGGATGTCCGTGACCGATTCAAGGCCGTCTTCGACTTTCACGCGCTCGATCTCCGGAGTTTTTGGATCGTCGGCGTAGCTGAAGAATTCAGAGGTCACGATTTCACGAAGCGCTGCTCCCAATCGTGTTTTCACCTCCGGGAGAAACTGATATCCGGCCCCGATGCTCTGTGTGAGATAGGCCGGATCGTAGAACCTTGAAACAGGAACTCGCCCTCCCAGGTTGTCATATTTGAATCCCGAAGCGAATTGCGACTTGAAAGTCGTTGCAGCATATGGATTGATGTAGGTTCCCAGTTTGTATGTCAACACCGACTCGAGCTCAAGTTTGTCTTCCGTCTTCCGCAGCTCCTGTGATCCTACACTCGTCTGCCCAAACGCGAATTTGAACGAATTCGACCACACGAGGTCGCTCTCTTCATAGACCGCCTTCCCGTTGAGAAACGTCGTGTACGCAAGCGCGTTTTCTCCGCCCTGGATCCAGTCCGTGAGACTTACCTGGGTGATGGTGAATGTTCCGACAAGACTGTTGGTCCAAAAAATTGGAGCAGCGCGAATCGTGTCCGGTGGTTGAGGTTCTTGCGCGGTTGCCTGCAGGGTGACAATGACGCTGATGGCCAAGAGCTTCTTCATGGTTCATTCCTGAGCGTTAGCGAAGATCCGCCGTTCCCGTTGCGCGACAATACAACCGATGACCGGACGACGGACCGGTATGCTGGATTCATGAACTGTCGCTCCATGTGTACGGGTGTGAGCGGTTCGACGAAGGTCGCCTCGACCAATTCAGTAATACTGTCAGCTCCCGTCACAACAAACGAAACCGGGACCACAATACTGGTATCCGGGAACGAATACCACTGGATGGCTAACGCATGCGAAGAGGAACTCCATGCAAGGTGGCTCCAACCCGCACTGATGGTTCCCTTGGGTGTGGAATAAGTCAAATGGAGTTCATACGGCCGGTACTTCAGATTCAATGTGACGAGAAGCGTGTAACGTACACCAGAATCGGCCGGGGCAGTCATGATGCTTCGCTCGATGGTAATCCAGGGTGGCAGAGGGCCGAGGTCCTTCAGTTTCACCTCCCGGCTCCAACCCGAAAGCGTTGTGTCCGACTCAGCGGTTCGCACGCGAACTCCGTGGAAGTATTCATTGCTGCGAAGAGTCACAGCCCCTTTCTGCGTCGTTTGACTGTAAACCTGGTCCACATGGATTGTCTGCAGCCACTCACGGGAGAAAGTAGACTGGAAAACTAGAAAAACAATCGTGAGGGCGAAACAGGCACTCGCAACGGCAAGCGCGGATTTTCTTTTGAAATATCGCAGCCAGTGTGCCGATCCGACATAAACGGAGGCGAAACCGGTGAGGAAAGGAAACGACCAGGCTGAGAAGAACAGAATGAGTAGAAGGTTCAGGAAAAAACTCCCAACAATCCCCGAAACCGGAATCTCTGTGATGCCTCGCGCGAGCAGTCCAAATCCCTCTGAAAAAATGAGACGAAACATGAAGTGGGGGGATACCGCCCAGAAAAGAAATTTGAGATATGGATTGGTGACCAACGCAGCGAGCGCAAGAAAGAAAAGAGCGGTGGCCGGATAGAGAGCCAACTTGACGGAACTCAGGCTGAACAAGGCAAGGAATAAAAACAAATACAACACCGTGGTGAGGAAATACCGATACGGATCCGCACTGAGGTTCATTCTTCGTGCCAACCTTAAGGAGCACCAGATCCCTATCAACCCGCCGAAAAATGCCAGGATGGAGTAACCGCCTGCGTCACCCAGCCACGGAAACCGCCAGCCTTTCAGAAGTCCGGGAATGTCCACAGAGAGCCAGACAAACGATTGAATGATCAGCATCAGGAGGAACAGTTTCAACCCTGGGATCGTCGGATGGGGTGCAGCGGGTTCGGTTCGTTGCCGCCGAAGTATCACGACGGCTATGACCGCGAGAACGACTGCGAAGGCGGCGAAGGCCCACAAAAGCCAAAGGGGGATGAACACGGGAACGGAGCCGACTTGAAAGAGAAAGTACCTTCCGTCGCGCTCTGTTGGAACTCCCGCGTCGAACCGTTCGACGAGTTTGTAGACGAGGTCGCCCGTTCGTTTCAGACCGGACACTTTGAAGTTCCCAAAATTGTCCTGGGGGGTGTGAATGGGATCGTTTGCGTCCGAGGTGAAGTCGATAGCGGGAATTCCTCGTTTCAGGAATGACTCATGATCGGATCCTACGGCGCCGCCGGGAAAAGCGCTGCTGAGGGTCAGGAAATGCGTGGGATAGGAAAGCCCGGTGTATCCAAGACCGGCGAATTCGTCGTAGGCTGCCGAGACAAGCCACCGGGGCGCGCTCCGATCCTCCGCGTCGACAAAAGGAGCGAGTGTTTCGCTCCCGTTGGCCATGTCAATCTGGAGCATCAACGCAACGCGGTCGAGCTCCGGATACTGATCGACAAAGAACTGTGATCCGCGCAATCCGCGTTCCTCTCCGCCAAAAAGACAAAACACGATCGTCGACTCGTTCTGTCGCGTTGCAAGGATGCGAGCAAGCTCCAGTACGGTGGCGGATCCGGAGCCGTCGTCGTTGGCGCCGGGAATTTCAGGCCCTGCGGAGTCGATGTGGCCGCCGATGAGGATGATTCTGCTGGTGCGTCCCCGAAGCACCCCGACTGCAACGCCGCTCCTGACATTCCAATGCTGGCCCGACTTGTCGGGATCCAGCTTCTGCATTTCCATGAGCGAAACCTCGGTCAGACCGAACTCCCGGAATTTCTGGAGGCCGAATTCCATCGCACGACGTTCGTTGGGGGAGCCCATGGTCCGGGGACCGATATCGACCGAAATCGTCTTGAGGTAGGATGCGGCGCTGTCCACGGAAAAAGGAGTCTGGGCGTTGACAGAGATATGCCACAGGAGGAAAAGGAGAAACAGCTTTTTCATAAGAGGTGTTCTTCCAGGAAATCGGTGAGGGCGTTTTCGTAAACTGGTCCTCCTACATCCCACACGTCGTTGTGGTTTGCCCCCTTGATGAGGAGAAGCTTCTTCGGTTCGTTTGCGGCTTCGTAAAGCATTTTGGAATAGAGAGGCTTGATGAACGTGTCTTCAGTCCCGTGTGTAAACAAAATCGGAGTCCGGATTCTCTTAACATCCTCGATGGGTGCCACAAACCGCGCTTTGAAGTTTGCGATCTTCTGCGACCGCGTCATCGCGACGTTGCGCAGAAAATGCCAGGGAAGTTTGATGATCCTGCGCTGGTAGTCCACAAAGATGGTCCGGAGGTTGGTAAAGCTCGCCTCTGCAATAACTGCAGAAATTCTGCTATCCACCGCAGCTGCCTGAATGGCCACCGCAGCGCCCATGGAAGTTCCGAACAGAGCGATGTTCCCGACCGACAGGTCTTTCCGCGATTTCAAATAATCAATGACAGTTGAAACGTCGCGTTTTTCATAGAATCCGTATGTGCAGTACGCCCCACCGCTCTCGCCATGATGCCTGGAGTCGTACAGGAAAACGTTGTATCCTCGTGCAAAAAGAAATTTGCTGAGCGCGATTCCCCCTGTCTTGCAGTCCCCGACACCATGGAGATAAATGACAGTTCCCTTGGGCTTCCTGGACCGCTTGGTTTGCGGCACCAGCCAGCCCCGCAGAGGGACTGCGTCATAAGTTGTGATCGTGATATTCTCCTGGGGGAGGCCGGCATCGGTCGGCTCCAGAATGGCCGTAAACCGGGCATACCATTCCTTGCTCCTTCGCGCTGGCTGCAGAAGAAGAAGGGGACCGACAACGAGAATCACAAAGGCGGCGTTGATAACGAAAAGCAGGGAAATGATGATGAGGGCGAGAACTATGGACATGTGGGATGCGGAAGTGAGCTCTCCATAAGATGGAAACCAAAACCGGCCAAAAACGCCTGCAATCCCAATATATTAACGGGAGCCATGGGAAGCAAGCTTTACACGGCCCCTGGGGACGTTCCAGGAATTGCGAATGGCAAATTCCTATATTGTCGCCGGTCCGGCACCGAAGAAAGATCCGTTTCAGCCCCACAACCTTTTCTCCATGCAGAAAGTCCAACCGTATGTCTGAAGACAAGTATTCCGGATATCCAAAGTTGAACGACACAGATCTAATCCTGCGCGCACGCGGGGGCGACTCCGTTGCATTCGAGCAATTGATTCAGCGGTACGACAAACGCGTCTTTACCATCGCGGCGTCGTACGTCGAATCCTCTGACGACGCCAAAGATATTTATCAGGAGGTGTTCCTCAGAGTCTATAAGGGACTTTCGAAGTTCGAGCTTCGGAGTGAATTCTCTACCTGGCTGTATCGCATCACGACCAACGTGTGCCTGACACACCGTGCGCGTGGACGCAAGCATACGCACTCATCGCTCGACCGTGAAATGGGCGAGGAGGACGGGCAATCACACCTATTGAAGGACACATTGCGCGGTGACTCTCAAACCGATGAGCATGCGATGAGCAGGGAAATCTCCCGCCATATTCAGGAAGCGATGGAGATTTTGTCCCCCCGCCAGCGGTTGGTGTTCACGCTCAGGCATTACGAAGGGTACAAGCTCAGGGAAATTGCCACAATGCTCGATTGCAGTGAAGGAGCGGTCAAGAAGTACCTGTTCGACGCGACAGCAAGAATGAGAAAACAACTGAAAGGCTTTCTGAACTAAGAGGCGATGAAGGAGATTCTACGATGAATCACGAACAATTCAGGGAATGGCTTCATCTGGCATTCTACAACGAACTGGGCGAAGAGGAGCAGTCGCTCCTCGGGAAGCATCTTTCGACGTGCGCAGAGTGTCGCTCGGAACAGGCAGAACTCACGAAGTTCCACAAGGTCCTCGCGACGCATGCGCCCGCCCCGATAACGGAAGAGGACCTGCGGGAGGCCCGAACCGAACTGCGCGTTGCCATCAGACTGCAGGCATCGAAGCAATCATGGCTTCAGGGTGCCTCCGATGTGGTGTCGGAGTTTTTCGCGCCGAAATACAAGCTCGCTTTCGCAGGAGCGGCGCTTGTGCTCGTCGGTATCGCCGTCGGGTATGTGGCGTTCAGGTCTCCCACCACCGACGAACCTGGCATCTTCCAGCAGTCTTCGCCGCTTATGCAGACCTCTCTGAACCATGGGGATGCGCAGATCGCTAACCTGCGTTTTGCGAGCCAGAATGAGGCAACCGACCAGATCGAATTCACGTTCGATGCAATCACACCGGTCCGGGTGAAAGGCAATGTTGGCGACGACCGGGTTCAGAAAATCCTTGCGCGCGCCCTCGTGAACGAACAAAACCCCGGCGTCCGACTCAAGGCAGTCAGCACCATCGGGGACCAACAGCTGCAGCCGGCAGACAAAGAGGTGAAAGCTGCGCTCATCGCGACCCTGAAATACGACGAGAATCGCGGCGTGCGGAAAGAGGCGATGAAAGTCCTTGAGAAGTTCATGCCGGACACGGAAGTGACGGCCGCTTTTGTCTATGTCTTGCAGCACGAAAAAAACACAGGAATGAAAATTGCCGCCATCAACAGTCTTAATCTTTCAAAATATCACGAATACGAAAAGGACGAAAAACTGATGGATGTGTTGAGGGAAAAAGTTCGGTCCGACGAAAACAACTACATCAGGCTGCGTGCAAAGGCAGCCTTACAGGAGGCACGACAGTAATGAAAACAACACGAATGTTCGCATGGCTTGCCTTTGGCCTTGTGGTTCTGTCAACCGCGGGGTTGGCGCAGAAGCGCGAAGAGGGGAAAGGCGTCCGGTCAAAGTCATTCACCGTCTCCAAAGGCGGGAGCCTTGAAGTTTCGACCAATGTCGGTGACATCCGGCTGATTCCGTGGGACAAGAATGAGGTCTATGTGAGTGTAGAAGGGGTTGATGACGAGGACCTGGACCGGGTGAAGATGACGCAGAATGGAAACACGGTGCGCGTGGTCTTCCGTCAGAAATGGAGTGACTACAATGACGTTCGGTTTGAAGTTAATATCCCGGCGCAGTTCGACGCCGATATTTCCACATCCGGCGGGAACCTGGAAATCACGGGTGCGATCAACGGCAAGATCAAGGGGTCGACGTCTGGTGGAGATATCAGACTGAAAAACATCGCAGGCACGGTTGACATGTCAACAGCGGGAGGAGATGTGCAGACGGGAGATGTTCAGGGGAATGGATATTTGAAGACTTCCGGAGGGGATATTGAGGTTGGTTCAGTCAACGGTGAGCTCGAGGTCAGTACTTCGGGAGGAAACATCCGGGTTGAAAGCGTTGGAAAATCGCTCGAAGCGAAAACTTCGGGAGGGGACATTGAAATCGGCAATGTGGGTGGCGAAGCCAGGGTCGCAACGTCGGGAGGGGACATTAAGATGGGAAAGGTTTCCGGCAAGGCCTCGATGAGCACGGCTGGGGGAAATATCGAATTGAAGGGTGCCAGCGGATCCGTGACGGCAAAAACTGCCGGCGGCGATGTCCGGCTTGAAAACATCACCGGATCCATCGAAGCAAAAACTGCAGGCGGAGAAGTGGATGCGGAATTGTTCCCGTCTGGCAAAGGGAGCAGCCGGCTCACGTCAGCGGGTGGCAATGTCAATCTCCGGATCCCGGAAAACGCGCGCGTAACCATCGAAGCCGTCATCAGGATTCAGGATCGTTGGAGGAAGGGCAGTGAACGGTACAAGGTTCGGTCGGATTTCAAGGCGGAATCCTACGAGAAGAATGAGGAGGATGAGGAGATCCGTGCGATCTACAAACTCAACGGCGGCGGCGAATCGATATTCCTCGAGACGGTAAACGCTGACATCGAAATCAAGAAAGCCAGATCGCGGTAGTCACAGTCATGGGGATCATCATTTCAACGAGGATCAAGTTATGAAACTGCTATCGGTCACACTCCTTTCCGCGAGCCTCTCGCTCTTTCCGGGACTCTTCAATCCGCAATCTGTTCAGGACAAAGAGAACCCGACAAAATCCTTCTCCGTAAAGAAAGGGGGAACTCTTGTCGTGGATGTTGAACCGGGAAACATTGAAATCAACGTCTGGGACAAAGATGAAGTATTTATTGAGGCTCAGGATATCGACGAACGATATCCGGAGCGGCTCAAGATGGAACAATCGGGAAACACGGTCCGGGTCGAATACCGGGACCGGCGACGACACACGCGGGACCTGTTGTTTACCATCCGTGTGCCGTCGGAGTTTAGTTGTGACTTGAAAACCTCGGGTGGAAACATTGAAGAGAGAGGAAAACTCAAAGGAAGCTTTGCGGTGAACACGAAGGGAGGAAATGTTGAGGTTGAAGAGCTTGTCGGCAATTTGAACATCCAAAGCAACGGCGGAAATATCACGACAACGAAAATCGACGGAGACGGTGAGATCAAGACGAACGGAGGCAATGTCACGGTGAAAGATGCGACCGGCACACTGAGACTTCAGAGCGGCGGCGGGAACATCCGGGTTGACCAGGTCGGAAAAGATTTGAAGCTGACGACGGGTGGTGGAAATGTGACCCTCGGCGATTTGAAAGCGGAAAGCGAAGTACGCACCGGAGGCGGGAATCTCAAAGTCGGCAAGGTGCAGTCGAAACTCAAACTGACTTCCGGAGGAGGGAATGTGGAAGTGAAGGGGGCGAGCGATCAGGTGACGGTCCAAACCGGAGGGGGAAACGTGACGCTCGAAGACATCCGCGGAGCGGTCGACCTGCGCACGGGTGGAGGCGATGTCCGGGTTGAGCTTCTCCCGGCCGGCAAGGGTGGAAGCAATCTGTTCTCAGGAGGCGGTGACATCACACTTTCGGTCCCGGAAAATGCCAGGGTGACCATCGACGCTCGCGTGAGGATGAAGGAAGGATGGGGCCGAAGTCACAAGAGGATTGACATTCGTTCCGACTATCAGGCCAAGACGTATCAAAAAGACGACGAAGCGGAAGAAATCACCGCGTCGTATGTCTTGAATGGCGGAGGCGAGTCCATCAGCGTGGAGACTTCCAATGGCGTTATCGCAATCCGCAAGCTCCGTTGAACGAATGATGCGCGTCACGGGCGATCATACAGCCTTGCGATTCAGGCCAATTTTCACTACACTGAAGAATCAGGGGGGGACAGGATAGGTCCCAAGAGCACACAAGATTGACAACAACTCATAAAAACCTCTGCAATCCCACGGGCGGCAGAGGTTTTTTGTGTTTATGAATAAGGATTCGGAATGAAGCCACAAGGCCGAAAAAAGCCAAATAATTCTCCCAGGGCCGCCAATGAGGAATTGACGAGGCGAATCCGCGAGTTCGAATCAAGGGAGCGTGAATGCCGCAAGACGGAGCGAGCCCTTCGCGAGAGCGAAGAACGCTACCGTCGACTGTCGGAATCGACGATGGAAGGAATCGTCATTCACGAAAACGGTATGATTCTGGATGCAAATCCGGCATTTGCCACGCTCGTCGGGTACGAGCTTGCAGACGTCATTGGGAAAGAGGCGGCAGCGTTCGCAGCCCCTGAATCGCGGGATGTGGTCAGAAAACACATCCTGGAAGGGTACGACAAGCCGTACGAAGTTCTCGGCCAGAGAAAGGATGGTTCAACCTTTCCCGTCGAGCTGTTCGGAAAGTCGATCCCCTTCGAGGGCCGGTCGGTGCGCGTGACTGCCATCCATGACGTCACAGGGCGCAAGCAAGTCGAAAAACAGCTCGAGCTTCAGAAATCCTACTTTCAGCAGCTCTTCGAGAATTCTCCCGCGGGCATTGTCGTGCTGAACACCGATGATATCGTCTTGAACGCCAACAAGGCGTTCGAACATATGTTCCAATACGCGATCGATGAAATGCGCGGTAGCAAGCTCAACTCATTCATCGTTCCGGAATCTCTCGTCGATGAAGCTCAGGAGTATTCTGCGCTGGCGCAGAACCGGAATATTGTCCAGCGCGAATCTGTCAGGCAGAAAAAAGACGGCTCGCCAATCAATGTCAGCATCACAGGGTATCCGATAATCATCGACAATGAGCTTGTGGGAATCTACGGGATGTATGTTGATATCACCGAACGAAAAATTCTTGAGACGAATCTGCGTCAAGCGCAGAAAATGGAGAGCCTGGGAACCCTGGCCGGCGGCATTGCCCATGACTTCAACAATATTCTGGCAATTATCATGGCAAATGCTTCCCTCGTCAGAAAGCACGTTAACGACGCCGAAAAGATCCCGAAAATCATGGAGGCGATCGGCAAGGCGACCCAGCGCGGTGCTGCACTCGTGCGACAGCTGCTGACCTTTGCGCGGAAAACTGAAATTCTCCTTGAGTCTGTCCAGGTCAACGAAATCGTGCCTGAGATGGCGAAACTTATCGACGAGACGTTCGCCAAGACGGTGACCATTGCCGTCCATCTCGATGAGAAACTCCCCTCGATCATCGGCGACGCGAACCAGATTCACCAGGTTCTTCTGAACCTCTGTGTCAATGCCCGTGATGCGATGCCGAGCGGCGGCACACTCTCGCTGAACACCACCTTGGTCCGGCGAGGAGCACTGCGGCTTCAGTTTCCAAAGGCCAACGCGCATGAATATGTGTGCGTGAAGATTACCGACACGGGAATTGGGATGGACGAAGCAACGCGCAATCGTATTTTTGAACCGTTCTTTACCACAAAGGAACGGGGCCGCGGAACGGGCCTCGGGTTGGCCGTGGTCTTTGGCATCATGGAGAGTCATCACGCCTTCATCGACGTTGAGACCGAATTGGGGAAGGGGACAACCTTCTATCTCTACTTCCCGGTTCATACCCGCGAACTTGCGAGAACGGCTCCTGATGAAGAGCGTGAGAAGGAAGTGCGCGGAGGAACGGAAACCTTGTTGCTTGTCGAAGACGAAGAGCTTATCCGTGAAACCATCGCCGCGGTTTTGGGCGACAAAGGATACACCGTCCTCACAGCCGTCGACGGCTCCGAAGCCATTCAGATGTACAAACAGCGTGCGACGGACATTGCGCTTGTCCTCTCGGACATCGGCTTGCCGAAAATCGGAGGTGTCGAAGTATTCTCGACGCTGAAAGAACTGAACCCCAACGTGAAGGTCATTCTGGCGAGCGGATACCTCGAGCCGAAAACCAAGACCGAACTCGTCAAGGCGGGTGCGAAGGCATTTCTCCAGAAACCCTACGAGGAGACGGAGCTCTTCGGAAAGATTCGGGAAATCCTTGACGAATGAGTCGGCGGTGGACTTGTGAATCGGTTGTAAGACTCCTGCCCCATGCGCGGTAACAAATTCCTCAAAAGCGTCGACTACTACGTTGGCAGCTTCCTGATTCTGCTCCTTGCCGTGTTTTTGCGAAGGAACAGGATCCCCCCCAACCGGCCGCTGGAAAGAATCCTTCTCATCAAACTCGCCGCCCTTGGCGATACCGTGCTCGTCGTGCCTGCGATGCGCGCGATCAGAACGGCGTTTCCCCGTGCTCACGTTGCCATGATTGTTACATCCATCAACGCCGATGTCGTAAACCTCTTCCCCCGGTACGTTGACCAATCGATTGATTTTCAGGTGGGTCGTGTACTGAGGAATCCCAGGTATTTTTTTCGCTTGGTGAACACGATCCGAAACAGTCATTTTGATGCCGTTGTCGATTTCGAGCAATGGTCTTCCATTACCCCCATTATCACCGCTTTATCAAATGCTCCGGTAAGGGTTGGCTTCAGGACCTCCCGCCCGGTTCGTCATCTGCTCTATACGAGAAGTTATCCCAGGCATGAAGACCTTCACGAAGCGGAAAATTTTCTGGGACTGCTCTCAACGATCGGAATTCACAGCCATTCGCCGGCGCTTGAATTGCCGGTGAATGCAGAAAAGAGGAAGGAAGTCTCTGCGGAGCTCGTTGCCGGGGGTTGGAAGAAAGGCCGACGCCTGGTCGTGATCCATCCCGGCTGCGGAGTTCACGGATATCCGAGAGAATGGCCGGTTGAACGATACCGGGAATTGTGCACCAGACTCCTGGCGCGTAACAATGTGTTGTTTGTCTTCACAGCCGGAAAGGGAGAGGAACGGTTGCAGGACGAGCTTGTCGGATACTTTCCGAACGACAGTTTCCGATGGACTGCACCCGGCTTAGACCGCTTGATCGCGCTGCTTTCTGCAGCAGACCTCCTCGTGTCGGGGAACAACGGAATCATGCACCTGGGGGCCGCATTGGGGATCAATCAGGTGGCCCTCCACGGACCCACAAACGCGGCCAAATGGGGCCCGTTGAATCGTCACGCGACGGTCGTACGATCCTCCTGTCCCGATTGTCCCTGCCTCAACCTCGGCTTTGAATACCATCGGACCGACGGGTATTGCATGGCGCAGATTTCTGTTGATGAAGTCTACGACGCCGCACAACGACTGCTGAAAGGAAAGAAGTGAACCGTATTCCGCCGGACCGCCAAGGGGTTGTGCAACGCATTCTGGGATTCGTCTGGCTGCTCGCTGTAGTGCTCACATCGACGATTGACGCACAACCACAACACGACGGGACTCCCGTCACGTACGATCTGGTGATCCTCCATGGCCGCGTGATGAATCCCGAAACCGGGTTTGATTCTGTAGCGAATGTCGGAATCGTTGGAGGAACCGTTCGGGAGATTTCGCAGGCGCCTATGAAGGGGAGGAAGGAAATTGATGCGACTGGCCTGGTCGTGGCCCCCGGGTTCATCGATATTCTCTCATACGATCCAAATCCAGTCGGGTCGTGGAACAAGATTGCTGACGGGGTCACGACAAACCTTGCGATGCACGGAGGTTCCGCAAATCCGAAAACATGGTATGCGGAGTATGAGCGTCAGCACCCGCCGGTCAATTTTGGCGCCTCGTTCTTCTATACGGAAGCAAGAAACCGGTTTGCTCTTACAAGATACCAGTCGGCAAGCAAGGAACAGATTCGGAAGCTGACACAGATTGCCGAGCACGCCCTGCAGAACGGCTCATTGGGAGTTTCGTTTTCTCCGGAGTATGTCCCCGGGATATCTTCCGACGAGATTCTACCGCTGATGGCATTGGCAAAGAAATACAATGTCCCGGTCTTCTTCCACGCCCGATATTCCGACATGGAAGAACCGGGCACGAACTTCGACGCTCTGAACGAGATCATCGGTTATGCGCGCCAATCGGGAGCATCGGTCCATATCGACCACATCAACAGCACGGGCGGCACGTTTTCCATGAAACGTTCGCTGCAGATGCTTCAGACAGCCCGGGAAAGCGGGCTCGACATTACGGCGTGCACCTACCCCTACAATTTCTGGGGGACGTACCTCAACTCAGCCCGCTTCGACAAAGGATGGCAGCAGCGGTTTCACATTTCGTACGGAGACCTTCAGCTTGCGGGCACGAGCGAACGGCTGACCGAAGAAAGTTTCAGGAAGTATCAAAAGGAAGGAAAGCTCGCCGTCGCATATGCAATCCCTGAAGAGGATATCGTTGCGGCGCTCGCTTCGCCGTTTGTGATGATTGGCAGCGACGCTATCCTCGGCTCCGGATACAACAACCATCCCCGTGCTTCGGGGACGTTCGCCAGAACCATCGGCTTGTATGCTCGGGAACAAAAGATACTTTCCGTTCTTGATGCCGTGGCAAAAATGACTATCCTGCCTGCCCATCGCCTGGAACAGTGCTCGGAAGCCATGAAGCGCAAGGGACGAATGGCCGTCGGAGCGGACGCGGATATCACCATTTTCAGTCTGTCGGATATACGTGACCGTTCCACCGTAGAGCATCCGGAATACCAATCGGCCGGTATTGAATATGTGGTTGTGAATGGACAAATTGTGAAGGATTTGCAGGGAATTCACAAAAACATTCGGGCGGGAAAACCCATCAGGAACAGCGTCGACCAGAAACGATAACAACCGGAGTATGTGATGAAAGAAATCTTCTTTTCTCTTCTCCTCCCAACCTTGCTCGCAGCCCAGATCCCCGGACCGGCGAGCAATCGTGTGCTTCTGCCGAACGGTTGGAGCCTTTCGCCGTACGGCGCACAGATCGATGTGGGCGATTTTCCGATGAATGGCGCTCTCACGGACGACCAGAAGTACCTTGCTGTGACCCACAGTGGATACTCCAGGCCTGAGCTCATGCTCGTCGACCTCGAAGCAAAGAAGGTTGTTCAATCGACCATCCTCAAGGACAGCTGGCTCGGCATCAAATTCGTCGGCAAGAAGCTCTATGTCTCGGGTGGCAACCAGAATTGCGTTTATGTGTTCACGCTCGGCGACAAGCAGTTGACTCCCAGCGACACAATCCGATTCGAGGCCCCAAAATATTTCGGTTCCGCGGCAGGACTTGACGTCTTCGGAAACAAACTCGCGGTGGTGTTCCGCAACGACAGCACCCTCCGGTTCTACGATGTGCGCTCAAAGAAGAAAGAAGTCGTGAAACTCAGCGGCATGCCCTATGCCTGCAAGTTCGTCAAGGAAGGCATTCTCCTGGTCTCTCTCTGGAGCTCTTCGAGAGTCGAGATCTATGTTGGCAGCCAGCTGCTCAACGAATTCGAAACCGGAGAACATCCGACGGAAATCACGACCTCCCCGAACGGCCGCTATGCCTATGTCGCAAACGCCAATGACAACACCGTGACCGTTCTTGACCTTTCAAATAACGAAACGGTTGCAAACGTCGTAACGGCTGTGTATCCGGATGCTCCGGAGGGTTCGACGACGAATTCCGTCGCGTTGAACTCCAACGGCAGCATCGCGCTCGCTGCAAACGCGGACAACAATTCGCTCACGGTCATCAGCCTCGACAACCCGAATCGTCCGCGGCCCGTTGGATTTATCCCCGTCGGATGGTACCCGACCAAAGTGCTGACACTGAAAGACAACACGGTACTCGTCCTGAACGGGAAGGGGGGACGATCACTGGCGAATCCGACGCGCCAGTACATCGGCGGGCTCCTTAAAGGCACCCTGTCGATTTTCAAACTTCCCTCAGGAGACCAACTCTCCGATCTTTCAAAACAGGTGCTCGAAAACACTCCCTACAAAAAACACCATTTGACTGAATCCAGGTTTGAAGGTGAGAATCCCATTCCCCGAAAAGTCGGCCAACCCTCTCCCATCAAATATGTCTTCTACATCATCAAGGAGAACCGAACGTACGACCAGGTTTTTGGGGACATGACGGAGGGGAACGGTGATTCATCGCTGTGTATTTTTGGCGAGGCAATCACCCCCAACCATCACAAACTCGCACGACAGTTTGCCTTGTTCGACAACCTCTACGTCAATGCCGAGGTCAGCGCCGACGGGCACAACTGGAGCACTGCCGGTTATGCAACGGACTATATCGAAAAACTCTGGCCGACGAATTATGGCGGCCGGGGAGGATTGTATGACTTCGAGGGTTCGCAACCCACGGGCACACCGAAATCCGGGTACATCTGGGATGCGTGCGCGAGGGCAGGGGTCTCCTACCGAAGTTACGGGGAGTTTACGCAGGTCGGCGAGGCAGGAGCACACTCGACAACACTGGTCAAAGGGCTCGTCGGTCATTTTTCTCCGACGTTCCGCGGATGGGATCTGACCTACTCAGACCTTGATCGCGTGAAAGAGTGGGAGAAGGAGTTTTCAGAATTCGAAGCGAACGGAAATCTTCCGCAGTTCAACATTCTTCGCCTTCCAAATGACCATACGGAGGGGACCCGCAAAGGAAAGCTGAGCCCGCGGGCTTTTGTCGCGCAAAACGACTATGCGCTCGGCCAGATGGTTCAGCGGATTTCGAAAAGCAAATACTGGAACCAATCGGTCATCTTCGTCATCGAGGACGATGCGCAGGACGGCCCCGACCATGTCGATGCACACCGGAGCGTAGGCCTGGTGATCAGTCCCTTCACGAAGCACCGGTTTGTCGACCACACACTCTACACGACCGCTTCCATGTTGCGGACGATGGAACTGATCCTTGGCCTGGCGCCGATGAGTCAGTACGATGCTTCAGCCACCCCATTCTTCAACGCCTTTGCCGTGGACGCCGATACTTCCGGCTATCAGGTGGAAGCGCCGCGGTATGACCTCACAACGAAGAACAAGGATGGAGACTTCGGACAGTTGTTGATGGAAGGGATGGATTTTCGGAAGGAAGATGCCGCGCCCGACAGGCTCTTGAACCAGATCATCTGGCGCTCGATCAAAGGCACCGCAATGCCGACCCCGCGGTATTCGATCTTTTCCGGCGCCTCAGAAGAGGACGACGACTAGCTCGCACCGGTATCGCCTCGCAGGTGCTACTTGAACGCCGACCCGAGATAGTGACGGACGCGGCGGGTCAGGTCGCTCTGGGTCACCGGCTTAATGACGACTTCATTTGCCCCGCTCATTTTTGCCTCATCGGAATCAGCCGATGCGGGTAAGGCCGTGACAATGACGATCGGAATCTTCTTCATCGTGTCATACGACCGCAGCTCCCGGCATACCGCAAATCCGTTCATTTCCGGCATCATGACATCGAGCAGGACCATATCCGGTGGATCTTTGCGAACTTTCTCGAGTGCCTCCCGGCCATCCTCAGCGGTGATGACGTCGTAGCCCATATTTCCCACCCACCGTTTCATGACCATCAGCACCGAATCGGTATCTTCAACGATCAGTACTTTTTTTCTCTTTGGTTCTGCCAACGGGTTCTCCTTGATTTCCTTTTGAAAGTATCACTCCGGACTCTGAATGTCAATGCGGCCTCTTCGTTCAATCCTCCCGTGTGCGCAGCGGCATGACGCATAACGTCTCGCAAAACAGCGCTAGTGCGCAAGAATGAATTCGCCTCTGGCGGAGGAATGTTGCGGCATGGAGTGCGTCTATGTTCTTTCTCCAGAGGTTTCGCTTCGTAACTATCAACTAAAGCGCGTTGCCGTTTTGCATGTTATACGCTGTTGCTGGAGCATGGTGAAATGTTTCGAGCCTCTCGTTGATTAACTCCGGTTCTTCGCCGGCGAGTCATTCTGGGCCACCGCGGCCTTCACGAGCGCCATGAACGCGTCCGCGTCGACCTTCTCCCCTTCGTGAATGTCGATCGCCCTTCGTGTGTTGCCTTCCAAACTGGAATTGAAGAGGCGCGCGGGGTCGGGGATGCTGGCCCCCCGGGCGAACGTGAACTTCACGACCTTCGTGTACGTCTCCCCGGCGCAGACGATCCCGCGGTGCGACCAGACCGGGATCCCCTCCATCGCATTCGACGGCTTCCTCCATTTCCGCTCCTCGATCATCTCGGGGTCGGCCTCCAGGATCAGCGCCCGTATGCGGGCCAGGGTCTCCTCGCGCCATCCCCCCTGGTCGCGGTTCCGCCGGTCGATGAGTCGGGAAGCGGATTTCCCGGTCGCTCGCTCAAGGCTCCACTTGCTTGCGTGCGATGTGCCCTTGGCCTTCGGCTTACTCCTCTTTGGTTTTAGCGCCATGGTTCATACTCCAACTTGTTGTGATGCCCAACTATTTATCATATGGTTTCGAGATAAGACCGCTCTCTGGGTTGATAAGATGTGCCGCAAAACGCTTTAGGAAATGAAACGTAGCTTGGCACGTTATAAGTCTGTGGCCGAGGCAAGGGAATCAGTCGGCGTTATCCCCTCATCTCAGTCTCGTCTCAGGAAGAAACTGAATTTGCTTCCCTCACCCTCAACGCTCTCCACTTCCACCTTGCTTCCGTGCGCGTCCACGATGTGTTTCACGATGGCCAATCCAAGTCCCGTTCCCCCAACTTCCCGCGACCGATCCTTATCCACCCGATAGAACCGCTCGAAAATGCGGGGAAGGTGTTCCTGAGAGATCCCGACGCCCGAGTCCTGAACGCTGACTCTCACGTTGCCATCCGCGTTGTCCGTCGACACAACAACCGTTCCGTGTTCTCTATTATAACGGACGGCATTTTCAATAAGGTTGGCAAGAACCTGATACAAACGCTCGCGGTCGCCCAGAACTTCCGTGTCGGTGCCCGTTCTGAGATCATGGGTGAGCGTCACGTGCCGTTGATCGGCAACCGGCTGAAAGTCTTTCGTGATGGATTCGAGGAACTCATTCACTCGGAAATAACGGAAGCTCAGCTTCAAATCGCCGGACTCCATATGCGAGATGTTGATGAGATCCCGCAGCAGGGCATCAAGGCGGGTGACGTTTGCCTGAGCCTTTTGCAGGAAGGACCGGTTCACGGCCGGATCGTCGATGGCACCGTTCAACAACGTTTCGAGCATACCCTCGATGGCAAAAATCGGTGTCCGAAGCTCGTGGGACACGTTCGCAAGGAATTCCGTCCTCACACGCTGGAGTTTTTCGAGTTCGACGATGTCGGACCGGAGCTTATCGACGAGCTCATTCACTGCCTTTGCGACCTGACTGATTTCATCATGCGAGGAAACCGGGATGTGCTCGTTCAGATTCCCCGCGCGGATCCTCTCGATGCTTCGGGCAATTTCCATGATGGGCCGGGCAACACGCCGGGAAACAACAGAACTCACTCCCGCGACAAGGAGAAGAGCGATAAACCCTGCAAGATAGATGTTGAATCGGAGGTTATTGATCCTCGTCCGGTAGTCTTCCAACGGCATGCTCAGCCGGATGAATTTCAGATCCGGAAATGCTCTGACACTCTGTGGATCGGCCAGGGCCTTGGCAACGTAGAGAAAGTCCTTGCCCACGGTGGCGCTATGGCGGGAATTGACTCCCACCCCGTGGGTCAGCGCTTCCTGAATTTCCGGTCTGGAAAGATGATTTTCGACGCGCTCCAGATGGTCCGACGGAACATCGGAATCGGCGAGAACCTTTCCTCCGGCGCTGATGAGCGTGATCCGGACATTCTCAATTCCGGAAATCTTCTCAACGCGCTGGTCGATCTCGGGAAATGAAATTGTAGAATCGCTCTGAAGGACATACGTGATGAGCTCGGCATGCCTGCTCATGTCCTGAACCAGGCGCTCCTTGTAGTAGGATTCGACCCTTGAGCTCGAGTAGAGGCTCGCCCCGAGAATCAACGCGACGGCAAGCGCCACATAGGTCAAGGTGATTTTTGATTCGATGCTTTTCATTATTCTGCCTTGAACCTGTATCCAACTCCCTTTACTGTCTCGATCCAATCGGCATGTGTGCCGAGTTTTTCGCGAATCTTCCGGATGTGGACGTCGATCGTCCGGTCGACGACATAGACGTTTTCTCCCCACACGGCATTCAGAAGAGCCTCCCGGGAGATCACCCTGCCGCGATTCTTCGCAAGATAAACCAGGGTTTCGAATTCCTTCCTCGGGAACGCCAGTTCCTTTGTCGCGACTTTGACGGAGTAGTTGGGGACGTTGATCTCGAGATCGTCGATCCGTATGACTTCGCCGTCTCCGGTCTCTTTCCCCGGATGTTGTTCGTGTCTTCGCAGCACGGCCCGCACCCTGGCGAGGATCTTCCCGACACTGATCGGTTTGACCACGTAGTCCTCAGCTCCCAGTTCGAGTCCGACAATCTCGTCGGTTTCGGACCCTTTCGCCGTCAGAAACAGAACCGGTATCGACTCGGTCGTTTTTGCCCGCTTCAGTTGCCTCACGACCTCCAGGCCGTCCATCTCAGGCATCATGATATCAAGGAGGATGAGATCCGGTTTCTTCTGAGCAAGCTCCAGAGCATGCTTCCCGTTATGTGCCGTGAGGACAGAAAATCCCTCTTTGGCGAGGTTGTATTTGAGCATGTCGACGATATCTTTTTCGTCATCGACGACGAGGATGGTCTTTGGCATGCGAGGAGAATGGTTGGATCGGTGGCTCAATGTACTTCAGTATTTCCCCCGGTGCAAACACGAAACCGGCATGCGGGAATCCTTAACAGTTTGTTAACATTCCCGTAACGGCTGGCTAACGGTCGTTCTCTATTTTTCACCGGTTCGGATGCCCGGTCTTTTATCATTCGATAACGTTCTGGTCATGCAGAGGTAACGATCAGCAGCTATATTGGTGAGGTCTTCTAAACCTCATAAACTCACAACATGCAGAAAGGGAAGTTCTATGCGGGTACTGTTGACGATGGCTGTCATCGTTCTTCTGGCATCCGGGGCATTCAGCCAGGGCAAATTCAGCGGTTACATGTTCGGAGACTACTTCTACAACGTGCACCGGGATGGAAGCCTGGGGGCGCTCTCGAATGTAGCAACTCCGGGGACGACCGCCATGCAGGCTTTTCAACTCAGGCGGATCTACTTTGCCTATGACAATGATATTTCCGAAAAATTCACCTCCCGCTTTCGGCTTGAAGTGGACCAGGCCGCGCTTTCGGGCGATGGAAAAATCATTCCCTTCGTGAAGGACGCGTTTCTCCGATGGAAGAATGTCTTCAACGGGAGCGACCTGTTCTTCGGAATCCAGCCAACCCCCGCGTTTGATGTCTCGGAGGCGGCATGGGGTTACCGTTCACTGGACAAGACGATCATGGATCTTCGTGGGATCGTCGCCGCACGAGACCTCGGAGTAGCCCTTCGGGGAAGACTTACCGACGATGGGATGCTGAACTACTGGGTCATGGTTGCGAACGGCGCAGGGACGAGCAAACCCGAAACTGACAAGTATAAGCGCTACTATGCCCACGTCCAGGCCAGGCCAATGCAAAATCTTCAGCTTACCGTGAATTTCGACTACGCCGACCGGGCAGAAAAAACAAATCCCTATCAGGCGGGCACGAAAGTGGGAAATGCGATGACGACGATTTCCGGTTTCGCCGGATACACCATGGACAACATCAATATCGGAGCTGAAGCCTTCATGCAATTGACGGCAAACGGATACGATAACGGGACTTCTCTCGCTTCCCAGAACGGCTTCGGGATGTCGCTGTTCGGATCCTATGGCTTGAAGTCCGACCTTGCTCTGGTTGGGCGCTACGACTACTTCGACCCCAACACCGACACAAACACAAGGGCATACGGCGATATCAGAAACTACGTTCTTGCCGGAATCTCCTGGAAACCGGATAAGAATGTCTCGGTCATTCCCAACATCCAGTATGAAACGTACGAGACACTGCCAAATGGTACTTCGGTCGACGCCTCGTTGACAGCCCGGGTTACTCTTTATTACATATTCCTCTAACAATCCGATAATGGGAGAATCCAATGAAGTTATCCAAACTCATTTTCATCCTGGTCGCATCCGTGAGTGCGTTTTCCACGAATCTTTCCGCGCAGCTGAAACTCAATGGCGCTGGCGCGACATTCCCGTATGTCATCTACTCAAAATGGTTCGATGTATACAGCAAGAACTCGGGAATCCAGTTCAACTATCAGTCCATCGGCAGTGGTGGCGGGATCAAGCAAACAATTGAAGGGACGGTCGACTTCGGCGCTTCGGACGGGCCCATGTCGGAGGAACAACTGAAGGAGGCAAGAGGAAAGCGCGGGACGGAAGTGCTACACATTCCGACGGTGATGGGGGCTGTGGTCGTGACCTACAACCTCCCGGCGGCGGGCACAGATTTGAAACTTTCAGCCGACCTCGTGGCGGGGATCTTTCTCGGAGAAATCACAATGTGGAATGACCCGAAAATTGCTGCGCTCAATCCGGGCAAGAACTTGCCCAACCAGGCAATCATTGTTGCCCATCGTTCAGACGGAAGTGGTACAACCTATATTTTCACCGACTATCTCGCAAAAGTAAGCAAGACCTGGGAAACAAAGGTCGGCAGGGGAACGTCGGTCAACTGGCCTGTCGGGTTGGGCGGAAAAGGGAATGAAGGTGTCACGGGGTTGGTCAAGCAATCGGATGGAGCTGTCGGATATGTGGAGCTTGCCTACGCCGTTAAGAACAACCTCCCCTATGCCACCCTCCGGAACAAGGCCGGCAATTTTGTTCAGGCTACGTTTGATGCCGTTTCCGCCGCCGCAGCGGGAGCGGTAAAAACCATGCCGGAGGATCTCCGCGTCTCCATCACTGACGCTGAAGGCAAGAATTCCTATCCGATCTCCGGATTTACATGGCTGCTTGTCTATCAGGACATGAAGGAGAAGGAAAAAGCGAAAGCGATTGTCGGCTTCCTCAAATGGGCAATGAAAGACGGACAGTCGTACGCCAGGGATCTCTTTTATGCACCACTTCCCAAAGAAATCGTAAAACTCTGCGAGAAGAAAATCAATTCCATTTCAACAAAATAGGCCCACGCTGGAACACTCCATTCCCACAACTTCAAAAACAGAAGGCGAGTCGGGTGGCAACGCCCGCCTGCCTCAACGGGTCCAAGACGGCGGGCAGGGAACAACCGTTCGTCCACCCGCTGCCGTCTCGGATCGCTCCAAGAGGAAGAAAAGCGGGAACATTGGTGACCGGGTCTTTCACCGCCTGACCCTGTTGTTTGCGGTTCTTGTCCTCGCCATGGTGGTTCTCATGGCGTTTGAGATGTATCGCGGTTCCCGGCCCTCCATCGAGAAATTCGGATGGAGGTTTCTGTCTTCCACGACGTGGGATCCGGTCCAGGATGAGTTTGGAGCTCTGCCGTTTATTTTTGGAACCGTCGCCTCATCGTTGCTTGCTCTCGGCATGGCGCTACCTCTCGGTTTGGGCGTGGCGGTCTTCCTTTCAGAGCTTGCTCCATCCTGGCTTGAACGCCCGGTGTCATTCATGGTGGAATTACTCGCAGCGATCCCGAGCATCGTGTATGGATTGTGGGGGATATTTGTGCTCGTCCCGTGGCTGAGGTTGTCTGTTGAGCCGCTTCTCTCGAAAACGTTGGGATTCATTCCACTCTTTCGCGGCACTCCGTACGGATTTGGCATGCTGGCCGCCGGCATCATTCTGGCCATCATGGTCCTGCCGATCATTTCTTCCGTCTCGCGGGATGTTCTCAAGGCCATTCCGACGTCGCAGCGGGAGGCTGCCCTTGCTCTTGGAGCCACGCGATGGGAGACCACCCGCATCGTCCTTTCAGATGCAAGGTCCGGCTTGCTCGGGGCGACATTGTTGGGATTGGGACGTGCGGTGGGTGAAACCATGGCGGTCACCATGGTGATCGGAAACCGGCCGACCATTTCGTGGTCCGTATTGGACCCAGGGTACTCCATGGCCAGCGTCATTGCGAACGAATTCACGGAGGCAACTTCGACAATGTACACGAGCGCCCTTGTCGAGCTTGCCTTGCTGCTGTTCGTCGTGACCATGCTTCTCAACGGCCTGGCACGGCTCATAGTGTGGAGTGTCACGAAAAAGTATAAGGTGGCCTGATGACGAACTCCAGGAGAAATTACTGGGGACGCAAGGTGAAAAACCATGCCATGACGACACTCTCGATTCTCAGCGTCATGGCGGCGGTTGTTCCCCTCTTCTTTGTCTTCTTCTACACACTTTCCCAGGGGCTTGGCGCGTTGAATTTCGACTTCTTTGTCCAAATGCCGAAGCCGGTGGGAGAGAGTGGGGGAGGAATGGCGAATGCGCTCGTTGGCACCGGAATCCTGATTGGTATCGGAAGTGCTGTCGGACTTCCCATCGGCATTCTTGCGGGGATGTACCTCGCGGAGTTTGGAAACAACGCGTTTGGCTCCATGGTGCGGTTTCTCGCCGACGTAATGAGCGGAATTCCCTCCATTGTTGTTGGCGTCGTGGTGTACATTCTCATTGTGCTTCCCATGGGACATTTTTCCGCCCTCGCCGGCGGAGTTGCCCTGGGAATTCTCATGATCCCGACCGTGACGCGGACAACTGAGGAGATGGTGAGGCTTGTTCCGGATTCATACCGCGAAGCAGCGCTTGCGCTGGGAATCCAGCGATGGAAAACCACCCTCCGTGTTATCTTACCGACCGCAATGAAGGGGATAACAACGGGAGTGCTTCTGGCAGTTGCCCGGGCTGCGGGGGAGACGGCACCGCTGCTTTTCACCGCTCTTGGAAACAGGTTTTGGTCCACAGATGTCCTGCAGCCTATTGCATCTCTGACTGTGTTCGTGTATGATTATGCCAAGTCTCCGTTCGAAGACTGGAACAGGCAGGCGTGGGCGGCGGCATTTGTTTTGATTCTTCTGATCTTTACGTTGAATCTGGTTTTCAGAATGCTAACACGGAACAAGTATGCAGACCGTTGAAGAAATCGGAGCAGTATCGCACTCCATGAGTGATTCGGCAAATGGACCAAAAGGATCTATGAGTCCCAAGATTACAGCGAAGGGAGTGAACGCCTTTTTTGGCCAAACCCGCGCCCTAAAGAATGTCTCCCTCGACATTCCCGAGAAGCGCGTGGTAGCCGTTATCGGGCCCTCCGGTTGCGGCAAATCGACGTTTCTCCGGTGCCTGAACAGGATGCACGAAGTCGCAGGGGGAACGATGGAAGGGGAAATTCTCCTGGATGGCGAGAATATTCATGATTTCGATCCGGTCATACTCCGGAGGCGGGTCGGCATGGTGTTCCAAAAACCGAACCCGTTTCCCACAATGTCGATTTTTGACAACGTTGCAGCGGGCCTTCGCCTCAACGGCGTCCGGGATAGACGAAAGTTGTCGGGAATTGTGGAGCGAAGTCTCAAACAAGCTGCGCTTTGGGACGAAGTGAAGGACTCGCTCGACAAGTCCGGTGTGAGCATTTCCGGGGGACAGCAGCAGCGGTTGTGCATCGCGAGGACGCTCGCCGTCGATCCGGAAGTGATCCTCATGGACGAGCCCGCAAGTGCTCTGGATCCAATATCGACGGCAAAAATCGAGGAGTTGATCTTTCAGTTGAAAAAAGACTATACGGTTGTGATCGTCACACACAACATGCAGCAGGCAGCCCGGGTCAGTGACTATACGGCGTTCTTTTATATGGGGGAATTGGTTGAGTACGACATCACGAAGAAGATTTTCACAATGCCCGAAGAGAAGAAGACAGAGGACTATATCACAGGCCGATTTGGATGATAGACGACGCCGGAAAGTAACGCCATCAAGAAAAGAATTCTCATACTCTGCACAGGAAACTCGGCAAGAAGTCAAATTGCCGAGGGTTTATTCAGGACCCTTGGCGGGGAGGACTTCGAGGTCCATAGCGCCGGTACGCATCCGGCAGGGACGGTCAATCCCCTGGCGGTTGAAACCATGAAAGAACACGGCACAGACATCAGCGGTCAGTATTCAAAATCACTGAAACGGTTCGTCAACCAACGATTCGACTACGTGATCACCGTATGCGACGACGCAAACCAGGAATGCCCTGTTTTCCCCGGTCCCCACACACGACTGCATTGGAGCACCCCCGACCCAAGCTTTGTCAACGGCGGTGACGAAGACCGAAAGCAAGCGTTTCGCGTTACCATCGGATTGCTGGAAAAAAGAATCAAAGACTTACTTCGCGAAATTGGCAAAGGGCATCAACCAGTAACCCGAAACTGAGAACTGGAAACTGAAAACTGGAAACTGAATACTCATTACTCAATACTCACTACTCATTACTTCCCTCCCCATGGAACGTCACTTCGAACGCGAACTTGAAAGTCTGAAAACAATGCTCATTAAGATGGGGAGTGTGGTGGAGGAGAATGTTGACAAGGCCCTGAAGGCGTTGGTCGACGAAAACTCAACGCTCGCCGCCTCCGTCATCGAGTCGGATGACCGTGTGAACTCGCTCGAAATTGAAATCGACAACGCCGTCATCGACATTCTCGCCCTGCATCAACCCGTCGCAAGTGACCTTCGGATGATCATCGCCGCACAAAAGATCAACAACGACCTTGAACGCATCGGTGACCACGCCGTGAACATAGCAGAATCGGTGCTGGCGCTTGTGCAGAGTTCAACAAAGGAACCGCTTCTTGAGATTCCGAAAATGGCTGCGGTGACGACATCCATGCTTCGTCACGCCCTCGACAGTTTCATTCTGCTGGACCCAAAGCTTGCCCGAACCGTTCTTGAACGGGACGACGAAATCGACAATCTCAACCGGGAGATGACAAAGGCGGTCGTAGAAATCATCAAGGGTAACACCCGCATCATCGAGGGAGCAATGCAGCTTGTCCGGGTGAGCAGAAATCTCGAGCGGATCGCCGACCTCGCAACGAATATTGCCGAAGAAGTTATTTTCCTCACACAAGCCAGGGTCGTCAAGCACCACGCAGAAAAGGGAACTGCTTGATTGGCGGCTGGCTTTTTACTCGTCCGTCGAGAGCCGATATCCAATTCCCGACTCCGTGATAAACAGGCGGGGCTTTTCCGGGTTGTCCTCCAGCTTCTTACGAAGTTGCCCGACGTAGACCCTTGAGTATTGAGTCTCCCCTTCGGATGATGGCCCCCAGATCTGTTGCAGGATGTAGTGGTGGGTGAGAACTCTCCCGGCGTTTCGCACGAACAGGGAGAGCAGTGAAAATTCGGTTGGCGTGAGTCTTACGATTTCCCCCCCCCTTTTGACGATTCTTGCTGCAAGGTCGATGCTCACGGTCCCGCTCTTGAACACCTGCACCTTTTCCTTCTCTTGCCGATGGCGAATCGCATTCCGGACGCGTGCAAGCAATTCGCCCGTCCTAAACGGCTTCGTCAAATAATCATCCGCTCCTCCATCAAGCGCAGCGACGATATCCTCTTCACTGTTTCGGACCGAAAGAATGATGATGGGGAACGTTGCCCATTCCCGGATTCGTCTGAGGACTTCAAGACCATCCATGTCCGGAAGTCCCAGGTCGAGAATAACTGCTTCCGGATGTACCAGCGCCGCCTGCTGTAACGTCTCGCTCCCCGATGCAGTTGCGTGAACCTTGAACCCCGCAGACTCGAGAGTCATCTGAAGCAGTCTGCGCATCTGACTCTCATCGTCGACAACGAGGATGGGTGTTGGCTGCGTCATGGATTGCGGCTGATGTCGATTTCAGCCTCGGTGAGTACGAGGGGCAGGCGAATCGTAAACTCGGCCCCGCCTCCGGTTCTATTGTTAACCTCAAGCGTACCGCGATGCGCTTCAACGAAGCCCCGGGAGATGGATAGTCCGAGACCGGTTCCGCCCGTCTGAGTACCGGGAACTCGGTAAAATTTGTCGAAGATCTTGGGAAGCGCGTCGTTGGGAAAACCCGGCCCGTCGTCCCAAATGTTGATAACGCATTCCTTGCCCTCAACGGATGCAGAGATTCCGAGCTTGGATCCGGGAGGTGAGTACAGCGATGCGTTGTGAAGCAGATTGAACAGGGCTTGATCGAACAGACCAAAATCCAGCTTGACGAGGGGAAAGTCCGGCGGAATATCCACGGTCACCGTGTGATGCGACAACTCCGTCTTCAACTTTTCAGCAGCGGAACGAACCAGGTCGTGTAGGTCGCACCAATCGACCTTCGGTGTAATCCGCCCGGATTCAATCCTAGTCATGTCGAGCAAGTTGCCGACGAGCCGGTTGAGCCGTTCCGCTGCGGTGTGAATTTCATCGGTGAGGGTTTTCCGGACCGACGGGTCATCCGGGGTATTATCTGATCGCAATCCCTCGGACGCGCTGACGATGGCCGCGATGGGTGTGCGAAGTTCATGGG
>JBARRO010000107.1:0-14448 GCA_049644265.1 Bacteroidota bacterium | reverse complement strand
CCCAATAAGTAAGATTGTATCTGGTAACATTGAGAAGTACAAATTGGAGCGGCACTACTGCCTTTTTTGAATGGGCTTTAGTATGAACCACAAGATTACTTTCTAGAGGTGGCACTAGTTTCTGGTTTCTAGTCTTCAGTTCTCAGCTTCTGTATCCTGAATTCTGAATTCTGGTTTTCATCCCATCATTCTTCATTCGCTCAATCTTCATTCTTCATTCAGTCAATCTTCATTCTACATTGTTCCTTCTTCGTCGCATCCAACAATATCTCTGCCACATCCTTCACCTGCACCCTCTCCCCCGCTTCCTTCGCCTTGACTCCATCGGACATCATGGTCATACAAAACGGACAGGCTGTTCCGATCACATCCGGATTGAGGGCAAGAGCTTCCTCGGTTCGCTCGATGTTCACGCGTTTTCCTTCCTTCTCTTCCATCCACATTCTTCCTCCACCGGCTCCGCAACAAAATCCCTTGCTCCGGGACCGATTCATCTCTACCAAGTCTACTCCCGGAATAGCTTCAAGAATCTCGCGTGGCTGATCATACACGTCGTTGTATCTTCCCAGGTAACACGAGTCGTGGTAGGTAATCTTCGCGGCATCTTCTTTCGACACACGAATCCGTCCTTCATTCAAGAGTTTGACAAGAAAATCTGTATGGTGAAGGACCGTGTAATTTCCCCCAAACTGAGGGTACTCATTCCGCAGTGTGTTAAAACAATGCGGGCACGACGTCACAATTGTCTTGACCTGATAGTTGTTCAGTGTCGAGACATTTTCCTTCATCAACATTTGCGCCAGATACTCATTGCCTATTCTCCGTGCCGGATCGCCTGTGCATTTTTCTTCTGTCCCGAGGATCGCGAACTTGATCCCCGCCTGCTGCATCAGTTTAGCGAACGCCTGTGTGACTTTCTTGTAGCGGTTGTCGTACGATCCGGCACAGCCAACCCAGAAAAGGACTTCCGCATCTTTGGCCTCAGACATTCGTGGCACGTTTAGTCCTTCAGCCCAATCGGCGCGGGCTGATGCGGGGAAGGCCCACGGCGTGAAGTTGTTTTCGAGATTCCGAAACACAACCTGCACTTCCGGAGGGAAGTTGGATTCCATCAATACAAGACTGCGCCTCATCTCGACGATCGCATCCACATGTTCAATGTTCACGGGACATTCTTGAACGCACGCCATACAAGTGGTGCAGGCGAAAAGCTCTTCGGGAGTAATATAGTTGTGGAGAAGGGTATTTGCGGAGACTGCTTTGTCCGGGGAACCGAGAAGAGGCGCCGTTTCCTGGAGGCGCTTACGAATGTCCACAATGATCTGGCGGGGGCTGAGGAGTTTGCCCGTGGTATTGGCCGGACAGGAGGCAGTGCAACGACCGCATTCGGTGCAGGTATATCCGTCGAAAAGCTGCTTCCAGGTTAGATCTCCAACATCGGCAGCGCCGAATTTGTCGACGGCCTCGGCTTCGAGATTGATCGGTTTGAGAGCCCCTCGTGGTTTGAGTGAAGAAAAATAGACGTTCGGAACCGAAGTAAGAACGTGAAGATGCTTTGAGTACGGAAGATAATTCAGGAATCCCAGCACCAGCACGATGTGCGTCCACCAGAACACATTAAACCACACGTTGAGTCCGCCCGCTTCTGCTCCCGCGAACAAAGGCGCCAGCATGGCCGAGAGAAACCGACCATCTTCATGCCCCTGCATCGCCATGCGTGTAGCATTCTGTCCGAGCATGCTGACCATGATCAACAGGATTGCCAGCAGGATCATGGCGGCGTCGATTTTGCCGTGCCGGTCAACTTCAAGACGCTTCGGACGGATAACCGCTCTTCGAAACAGCGCCACGAGAACAGACACGATAACGAGTCCAGCAAATAGTTCTTCAACAACCACGAGCGGGACATAGATCGGGCCAAGGAACTTGAAAGAGAATCCGGGTGCAAGTCCCTCCACAATCGATTCCAGCACCGCGGCCAGCAGCACGACAAATCCCCAAAAAATCAGCGCATGCATCGTCCCCGCAACCGGTTCCCGGAAGATTTTCGACTGCGCGATCGCCACCACCACCATATTCTTCAGCCGCAGGAATGGACGGTCAAACCGGTTATCCGGTTTGCCGATGCTCAACGAGCGGATGAGGCGATAAACGCTGAACCCGAAGAAGGCAAAGGATACTACCAGAACGACGAGGAACGTAATACTTCGAGGAGTCATGAATAGTTGGATTTCAAGAGTAGGTGATCCGTCAGAATCTCAGCGTCGAATCCATTACGGTGATCGCCTCGCCCGCCACACAGACGCTCTCCGGAATGGCGTTATTCAGTCGCAGGCGGATCTTCACTCGGCCGGGCCGATCCACTTCATCTCCCTGTTCGCCGACATATTCGATTCGTCCGTCGGCCAGGTCCCGATGGCGCACGGAGAATCCCGCCCGTGCCGCATAGTTATACAGATAAACCCCGATCGGACCGTTGGCCGATCCAGTTACCGGATCCTCATTTATTCCGACGGCCGGTGCAAAGAATCTCGAGTGCACGGACGAGCCTTTTTCCACTGTGTCCAGCGTGAGGAGGGAGACTCCGAGAACTTTGAGCAACTTTGAAGCTTTGATAAGAAGAGGAAAATCGGGTTTGAGCGACTCGAGGGTCGCGAGTTTCTTGAGGGGAATATAGAGATAGGATTCGGATACGACGGGCATTTTCTTCTCGAGGTCCTTTGCTGTAATTCCCAGGGCCTTGAACATCACAGCCGGAAGATTCTTCCTGACCTTGAACGCCGGAAGCGGAAGCTCGAACTCCACGGTGATTCCGCGAAAGTTCTTTTCGACCCGCACGTTCAGAATTCCGCTTTTTGTCTGGAGCCGAAAGTAATGCTGGCCCTCCGGCTTCATCCCTGCCATTCCTTCTTCCGCAAGGGCGTGAAATCCAGCGATCGTTGCGTGCCCGCAGAGGGGAACCTCTTCCTGCGGCGTGAACCAGCGAATCCGTATGTCGGCGTCCTTCACGGTTGGAGAGAGGATGAAGGCGGTTTCAGGAACGTTCTTTTCCCGGGCGATCAAATGCATTTGTTCGTCCGAAAGTCCGTCCGCATCCAATACCACCCCTGCATAGTTCCCTGTAAACGGTGTTCTCGTGAATGCATCCACGTGCTTGATTCTATAGGGTTTCATGGCTCTTCAGAGTTAGGTTCCGATGGCTTGAAGAACAAGCAACCGCTGTCTCGGTCGATTGTCGTGGTCTACCAGCACGATCTGCTGCCAGGTTCCGAGGAGCAATTCTCCCCGGGAAAACGGAATCGTAATCGAAGGACCCATCAACGCTGCACGGACGTGCGAGAAACCGTTTCCATCCTTCCAGGTGTCGTTGTGAGAATAGCGCATGCTTTGGGGCGCAACCCGTTCAAGCATCGCAGGGATATCCCTGGTCAGGCCCGGTTCGTATTCCGTCGTGGTAACGGAGGCCGTGGAACCGGACACAAATACCGTCACGTTTCCCTCCTTCATCTTGTTCTTTCTGACAAACGAAGAGACGGAATCCGTAATATCGATGACTTCCGAGTTACCCCGGCTCGGAACGTGAATGCTTTCCGTCACGATTTCCATGGCTGCAGCGCTGTCAGGGTGTTGTGGTCCTTCACAAAATACACAGAGTCCTCTCTGACAAAGAACGAGTCGGGCACAGGAGCTTTGACGTCGTGATTGAGAACCTCCGTGAAGACCGTTTTACCACTCGAAACATCGATGATGCAAAACGTGTTTGTGAGTGTCACCGGGTCGCTCACCGTTTTCTTCTGATCTTCATAGAAATTGAACAACAGTTTTCCCCGAAGACTGATGTATTCCACGCTTCCCGCGATTCGATGACTCTTCAGCTGTTCCTGAAGAATGTTCGAAATAACCGCATCCGGGTTCTGTGGATCGTGAATGTTCGGGAAGAACATGTTAGCCTCTTCCCCCTTCCCGAACAGGACCTCCCGAAGAGCGTCGAGTTTGTCAAGCCCGTCGGGAAATTCCTCAACGAGCTCTCCCGACTTCACGTCGAATGCGTATCCTACGCGGCGTTCGAACAACGTTTTATAGGAATAGGCCTTTCCGCCGTGGGCAAACCAGAATGTCACATCGTCGTTCTTCCAGAGGACTTGCCCCGAAGCGAGGTCGACGGCCACGATCTTCCTGTGCTCAGGCATATCCGGTTTGAGGAAACCGTGAAGCAGCAGGACCTCGCCGTGCAGAGCTTCAATCCCAATCCACCAGGATTCGTCGAGGCTCAGATGCGACCAACGAACCAAGCCGTTCTGGGAATCCAGACAGAAGAACTCGGCGCGCTTTCGCTTGTCATCCCGCGATTCACCGACAAGAGCACCCGATTCCGAAAACAGAAGGCGCCAAATGATCCCTCCCGAAATGTAGACCCATGCGGGCTTGAGCCGTTTTTTGCGAAATCCTAGGAAGGCCTTGATTCGATCCTGCAACGCGAAATTACCATTTTTTTGAAGGAGATTCAATCACCACGGACCGGATTGAAGATCCGATTCATCATCGGATCTGAGGGGACAAACCTGCCACGACCGTGTCGACAGCAAACGATCCGAAGACACCGACTCCACCATTGATGTTTGTGTAGTCGGGCTGGTCGGTTCGGATGGAGTAATTGTCCTGGAACCCATTTGCCACGTTGTAATAGTTGTAGAGCGGGTTGTCAACTTCCAGGAGATAGAAAATCGCCCGGGTGAATCTGATTCCATTCACTCCGTAGGCGCTGATGACGGACTGTATCGTCGTGACATACGTGTCCCTCGAAAATGTGGTTCTTGCAGACGTGCCCCCAATCCGCGTGAGCCGAGCATAACCCTGCGAAGATTGGGGGACTTCAATTTGCCCAAGAGGCTTTCCGGCTGTTTGAATTTCATATTCCACAAAGAACCGAAGAAGGTACCCTCGTGTGCCCTGGGAGGGACTGATCGTCAACACAATGTCATCATTGGGAAAGGTGGATGGACTGGAAAGAATGGCCGGGTTGCCGATAGTAAGAAATCCGTGGCCCGGAACCGTCGTGACCGCCGAGGCTGATCCCAGAGTGGGAGACTGAACTGTCAGTGAATATGCTTCGCCACTGTTCGCGGTGAACGGATGGGCGACAAACGTGTGAATCCCGGTTGTGTACCGGCTCGAGTCATCCCGTGCGACTGTTGTATCATGCAATTGCACAGCAACACCGCCGAATGAAATCATCACCTGGGCGTCGAGTACCGGCGTGTCCTCCCCCACTGCTAACGGATCGAATCCCGGCGGGTCGTATGTTGAATACACACGAACATACTGGGTGTCGCTCTGTGGATTCAGAATCCCGTAGACGACCATCTTCTTTTGGAATGGTCCTTTTGGCTCAAAAGGCTCGTTGCAAGCCAGACCGAGCATCAAGACAAGAAGTCCGATAGTGACAAACTGTTTCACGATCCTAATACTCCACGCTCAGGGTGATGGACGGAAAGAACGGAAGCATGTTCACCTGCTGGCCAGTTTTCCGGTCGAAATAAAAGACGTTCTTATGGTCGTACACATTGATGATGTGAAACCCCGCCGACCCGCGCAACCGTCCCAATCTGAATCGATAACTCGCGCTCGCATCCAGCCGGTGATAGGAAGGAAGCCTGGCATCGTTCTTCCTGCCGAGAAGCGTGTAGGGGGAGCCGGTATCTCCCACATACGGCCCGCGGAATACATCATTGAGACTCAGCCGGTCGAAAGTGCCGACGGATTGCGTGAAGGGGAACCCGCTTCCGACCTCCCATCGCAGGCTCACGTCGAATCCCTCGAGGAGATGGAAGACTGTGAGCGCATTCAGCGTATGGCGACGGTCGTTGCGGGGGTTGTACGTAAACCCGCCGGACGTGATGCTCGTGATCCCATAGGTGTAGGCGATGTACGCATCGACTTCCGGAATCCCGAACCGGACAAGCGTTTCGATTCCTTTGGATTCGCCCGTCGCACTCACGTAGTCGGGATCCAGAGCATCGATCTTGTCTCTGTTGTAGCTGACAAGCGAACCGTATTTTTTGTAGTAACCCTGAACGGTGGTCACAAGGTCTTCCAGGAGATTTCCCTCGATACCGACAACATAGTGGTCCGCCTGTTCGGCTGGAAGGTTTTCCGGCACGCGGATCCACGCATCAAAAATCGAGATAACATCATCCTCGTTGTTCACGGTAATGACGTTCTGACTGAATCGGCCATACGACAATTTCAGCTTCCAGTTGTTCTCGAGTGTGTAGCTCATATTCAAACGGGGCTGGAAGGCCTCGAATCCTGCTGTTTGTTGGAATAACGATCCGACATCTGCATGAACGCCGCCATCAAGCTGAAGCCTGTCAAACCGCGCCTGGTAACGAAACCACACCCAGGATTCAACCAGGGAGCTCTTGAGCGTCAGCGGTGTTCCGGCGTTGTTGATGAGTCTATACTCCATCATCGGAAAATTAAATTCGAAGCCAAAAAAGAACAGGTCCCGGGAATCGGTATAGAGGGTCAGATTGGCTTTCGCGCCGATTTCCGATATTCTCGTGGACGCCGGAGAAAAAGTTGTCGAGGACTTTGTATCCCTCGTCGCTTCGAAGAAGTTCTCATACGCTACTGCGTCGACGAACACACGGTCCTGGATCAATCCTCCCCCCGTAAATCCCACAGCATGGTTTCTCCATCGATAATCCGGCTCGGTTGGATTTGCAGATTTGAGATCGTCGCCGCTGTAGAAACCTTGAACTCCGTACCTCGAATGCGACTCCGGGTCATCCCTTGTCACTTTCACAAATGCGTCGTAGAACGAAAGGGGCACATCTTTTTGGAGGAATTTTGCCAGCGACGCATTGGCAATGGATTTTCTGCCGTTGACAAGCCAATGCGTACCTTCATCGAACGGACCCTCCAGCTGCAGTTTTGTAGAAACAAAATTGATGTTCGCTTTTCCGGAAACCTCCCGCGCTTTTCCCTCGCGCGTCGTCATGTTCACCACGGACGAAAGGCGGCCTCCATATCCGGGTGGAAAGGCGCCCGTATACACTTCGGTCGTCTTCACGATATCGGCGTCAATGACGCCAAAAATACCAAAGGCATGGTATGGGTTGTAGATTTTCATGCCGTCGAGCATAATGAGATTCTGGTCCCCCGCTCCACCTCGGACGTAGAAATGGGAATTCACGTCGCTCGTCGAAACAATGCCCGGGAGAATCTGAATCGCCCGAAAAATATCCTCCTGTACGGCCACAGGAACCGCGCGAATGTCCCGTTGGTCAATGACGTGGACACTCGTATTGATTTCCGTGAGCTCTCTCTTCCCTTTTTCGGTAACAACAACCTCTGAAAATTCAACAGGTTGCGGCGGGAGTTCAAGGTTCCCAATGGACGCCTCCCCCGGCCGGACAACAACCCTCTTCGAACGTGCAAGGTAGCCGATGGAACTTACATGGATTTCGTAGGATCCTGGAGGGAGATTCGTAATGAGGAAGAAGCCGTTAATGTTTGTTGAGGATCCGCGCGTCGTATTGCTGATAATGACCGTCGCAAACGGAATTCGTTCTCCCGTTGTGCTGTCGGTGACCACTCCCCGAATATCTCCACCCTGAGAAAAGGAGACGGAGGCCAGTGAACACAGGAGCGTGATTGTTTTGATAGCGCGCATGCGTTGTTGTGTTGCTCTCAACACACAAAGGTAGCCAATATTTTTCAATAATACCACGGACGACCTGTCAGCTCGGTACTTCCTCGTTGCAACTCCTTCAACATCTTTGTATGTTCCTTCGCCTCGGTAAACCATGATGAGAAATCTCACGATCTTTTTTTTCGCCACCGCCCTGATGGGCGCGCCGTTGCCTTCAGTCGCTCAGAATGCAAACCAGATCACGGTAGACTCGGTGATCGCAAGACTCGACAGGGCCTTGAGCGGCGAAAAAGCTCTGGAGAGTGCGGGCTATTTCACGAAGTTCTGGCGCATCGGCGGTGGTCCGGAGTTCGACTCATGCCTCCAGTTCATTGAGCACGGTCTTGAAGTGAGCGGCATGAAACATGGATCCGACGCTCCGTTCGGCCGGTTCGGAACCGAGGAGAGTCGGAATCCGGTCAGAGTGTGGACTCCTCTCGATGCTTCCCTGACGCTGGAATCTCCGGAACAGCGAACCCTGCATTCCTACAAAGCAACCCCTCTGATGCTGTGCAGTAATTCTTATCCCCAGGATGTTACGGCAGGCGTTGTCTTCGTGGGCGGAGCCGGGAGTGAACAGGATTTTTCCTCCGTCGATGTCTCAGGAAAATTCGCTTTCTGCAACGCCCCGCCTTCATCTGTTTTCCGCCTGGCTGTGAAACACGGAGCCATCGGTATTATCTCATCCCACGTGCCCGACATCAACCACCCCGAACTCTACCCCGACATTGTCGCCGAGGGATCCATCCCGTACGATGAAACGGCAAAATCATTTGGAATCAAGATCTCCCCTCGAACAGCCGACGAATTGAAGAAGCTCCTCACGTATGCTCCGGTATCCCTTCGCGTCAGGATTCAGTCATCATTTTCAGAGGCTCCCTTCAGGACGCTCGTGGCCGAGTTTCCCGGCCGGTCGAAGCCGGAGCAGCGTGTCGTTATCGTTGCTCATCTCGACCATTACAAGCCCGGCGCCAACGACAACGCGAGCGGGGCCGCCACCCTTCTTGAGATTGCACGGACGTTCTCCACAAGCCTGCAGAACGGGACTCTTCCTCCTCCGGAAAGAACCTTGACCATGTTATGGGTGGATGAATACCGTGGAACGAGAGAGTGGATCGCACAACATCAGGAAGATTTGAAGAATGTCCAGGCCGTTCTTGTCATGGACATGGTCGGAGGGAATCCGGAAAAGACACACGGGACGTTTCGAATAGAAAAAATGCCGGATCCCGGACTTCTGTGGATGCGCTCTCCGGATTCGCATTCAGGCTGGGGAGTGGGAAAGTGGGAAAAAGACAGGATGTTCGCCAGCTATTTGAACGATTTCGTGCTTTCCCTGGTCAACAAACAATCGCAGCAAACCGGCTGGAAGACCGCTGTAAATGTTTGGGAAGGTGGCAGCGACCACGATCCGTTCCTGGAGCACGGGATTCCGGCGATTCTTGCGTGGCATTTCCCGGATCATTTCTACCACACAAGTATGGACGATATCGATAAGATCATGCCTGTCGAAATGCACAGGGCGGGTGTATCCATCGGCGGAACAGCTATTGCTCTGGCCTACGGAAATGAATCAATCGCGACGAGAATCCTGAGTGATGTCACCCAGGCTGCCGCAGGACGTCTGTCAAATGAACTGCAGAATTCGACGTTTGAGCTTTCGCTCGCTCAGGCCGAAAGCCCCGAGGCATTAAAGGCATCCAAACGACAGGAGCGGAAGGTCATAGAGATGTGGGAGGAATGGTACAAAGGAGCGATTTCATCGACACGGTCGGTTGTGGTGGGAGATGTTTCGACGACGTTTGAAGAAGAGTTGAGGCGTGCAATCAAGAAAGTTGATGATCAAATGAAACAGATCATGGAGGCATTGGGGATCTAGAAATTGATTCCCAATGAACTCCCTTACTTCCCTCCTCCCATCTTCACAATTGCAGCCCACTGCTCTTTGCTCACCGGCATCACCGAAAGCCGTCCCACGCGCACCAGGAGAAAATCTGCAAACCGTTTGTCCGCCTTGATGGCCGCAAGCGTGACGGGTTTTTGAAACTTTTCTTTCGGAGCGACATCAACGACTGCCGTCCTCGGGTCTTTGGCTTTCGGGTCCGGATAGGGGTCTGACACCACTTCGGCAATTCCTACCACGGATTTCTCGTCGCCCGTATGGTAGATGAACGTCAGGTCTCCCTTCTTCATCGCTGCGATGTTTTTCAGCGCATACGGGTTTGCAACACCCGTCCACGCGGTTCGTTTCTCCCTGACGAGGTCGTCGTAGGAGTAGGTTGACGGTTCGGTTTTCATGAGCCAGAAGTTAGCCATAACGAAGTTCCTTCTTACCGTGAGACATGATTGATGACAAATCCTTACTGGATTTCCCGGATTCATTGCTGGGGACCAGTGTCACCCGCACCATGCCCCGGACAGCGTTGCACAGGTAGACCTCGTCCGCAGACCGGAGTTCCTCAAGACGCAACACTCTTTCCAATACACGTTTTGGCCGTTTCATCAAAAGATGTTGTCGGTAGGTGCCGGGTAAAATACCGCTGCCGACAGGAGGTGTGAAGTACTCTCCGCCGACGTTGACGACAACATTACTTCTCGCTCCTTCCGTCACTTCGTCCCTCTCGTTCAGAAAAATAACATCAAACCATCCCTTTCCGTTCGCCTTCTCAAGCTCCAGATCATATAATGGACGATTGGTGGTTTTGTGGAAGAGGAACCGGTTCGAAGAATTCGTTCTCGTCTGTGCCAGGCCGACCCGCTGTGGCTCCGAAAATGGTTCAATCGCAGATGATTCGATGCGCATCGTTCCGTTTCTTTCCAACGAGATTCGCGTACGGAAGATATCGTTGATGTGACTCTTGCTCCCAAAACGGCGCACTTCCTCCATGAGTGTACACTTTGCACGCCGGCGCTCAAACCTGAATCCAAAGTAGATGGCAGAGTCCTCCATTCGATCGAGATGCGCTTCTTCCAGGAACCATCCCTCCTGCCGGGTCCATCTCAGGGTCTCGAACAATGCAAAGGGCGGCACTTGTTCCGTGAGGAATCGTGCTTTTGAAAGACACTCTTCATATTCATTCCGGACATTCGAACCCGCAGTTATTCCGCTTCCGATCCCCAGTTCCATTGCACGGCGTGACGGGTCTATGACAAGCGTTCGTATTGCCACACTCATTGTCGCTCGATTGTCGGGGGAAAAGAAACCGACCGCACCCGTGTAGACGCCGCGCGGTTCACGCTCCAACTCGTCTACGATCTGCATCGTCCGGATCTTCGGCGCGCCGGTAACCGACCCGGACGGAAACAGTGCTTTCAGAACCCGCGCCATCGTCATCGACCTCTCCAACCTGGCTGTGATGGTCGAAGTCGCCTGGTGTACAGTCTCAAGCCTCTCGATATCAAAGAGGCTGTTAACGTGCACAGAACCGGTTTCCGCAATGCGTCCAACATCATTCCGGAGCAGGTCGACAATCATGAGGTTCTCAGCCCTGTCCTTCTCGGAAGAATCCAGCAAAGCCCTGTTTGCTTTGTCTTCTTTGGTCGTCCTCCCGCGTGGCGCCGTGCCCTTCATCGGCTTGAGCGTAATCGACCGACCTTTGATGCTGAAGAACAATTCGGGCGATGCCGAGGCAACGAGGTGGCGACCCGTGTTGATGAATGCGGCGTACCCCACGCGTTGATTCTGGCGCATCGCCATGTACAATTCTGACGCGCTGTTCACGAACGGGGATTTCAGCTTGAACGTGTAATTGACCTGATAGGTGTCACCATTTCTGATGTATTCCAGGATCCGGGAAACAGACCTGGAGTATTCCTGTTCTGAAACTGAGGGAACCAGCGAATTCACTTCGATGAACGACGACGCACCGATGGTTCTCTTCGGAGTCCCATTCCTCCCCTCAAACTTCCCGGTCCGATGGTCAAAGACAATTGGACTCTTGTACACACCAAACCAAAGCAACGGGACGGTGGCCCGAGGTGAAGAGGGGACGATTTTTTCAAATGCGAGGCCTGCTTCGTATGAAAGAAATCCGGCAACATGGAAGCCTTCCCGAAGGGCGGAATCGATATCGCATAATCGGGCTTCGACCGCTTCGATCGAGTCGGTTTCTATGATGGAAAGGGGGGATTGAAAAAGGAAGGAACGGAAATTGTTCCTGTCTCTGCGGGACGACTCGAGCAGCACACTCCCGGGCTGTTTCTCGACAGAGCGAAGAACGTCAGGGCCGAAGGGCTCTGCCGCCTGAGAAATCGCTTTCTTTTTTGTTACACGTTGGGTCATCAGTCTCGCGGGTTTCAATATACAAAAACCGGGCTTCGCGTAAAACAGAGAACGGCGCAAAGCTGTAACCAATGACCCCGACCGCTACCCGGATTTTTGGGTATCCCCGGGTGGTCCCTGGGGAATAATCCACCAGCCTATGAGATATCCGACCAGAAACGGAAAGATCCCTGTCGCGAGCCCCAGGATGACAAACAGCAGGCGAACAATCGTCGGGTCTACATCCATCAACTCACCCACCCCGCCACAAATGCCGGCGATTTTTCGGTCGGACTGTGAACGATAGATTCTTGTCATATCAGTGCCCTTTCTTGTTATTTCCCGCGTGCAGCGGGAATCGGTATCGAACGATGTGGTTCCACGTCGTTTCCTCCCCCAAACCGGCAATCGCCTGCCTTCTCCACCTCAGTCCAGGGAAATTTCGGTAAGAGAGCGACCCTTGCAAGCATACTCTTTTCGACCAGGAGGCTGAAGACGGGATACGGGACTTCACGTTCCTCATGTTCGCGTAACGCATAGAGCTCCAAAACAAGCCGCTCGAAGAATTTGCCCAGCAACCGCACATACCCGTCCTTCGAGACAACCAAAAGAAAATCAGCAACTCCCTGCAGCAGTATGGCCTTGTTCTTTTTCGCTTCGTCGGGAGTCCAGTGCAACTCGCCAAGTCCGATTCTTATCCAAAGCTCATGACTCGTCGGGTCGAGTGACACTGCGTCAAGCGAAGAAAAATACAGATGGCGCTTCTCCAGTGAAGGATCCAGCCTCCAAACATCCAACACGGGCGTTGCTTCGCCGCGCTCGAGGGCAGCAATCTCCGTCTCCAGGAATTCCTTCCGGACCTGCCGGCGATTCTGTTCCAATTCCGCCTGGGTTCGATCGATCACCTTCCTGTCGACGTAGGTAGGCAAATGGTCAACAGTGCGCTTCGCGAGCAAGACCAGAACGGGAAACATGATAGTCCAAAAGACTGCGAGAATCTCTGCAGCAATCCTGAAGTCCCGTTGGAGGTAAATCCAGTAGATAACCGCGCCGCCGACCAGAAGGTACGTCGCAACAATCGCGATCACTCCTGAATCTGTCCACCACACCCTGCGCATTCTGAGTGGGTTCGATGGTTTGTTCGTCAGAGCCATGCGTGAACTTAGAGGTTGTAGAACTTCAGGTCGACGCCCTTCCGAAGCTTGGTGATGTAAATGATTTGTCCGAGATGAAGAGAAAAGTGTTCTACGACATGGGAAATTGCGTCGAGACACGTCACGTCGTACTCCTGGATGAGGTGCTTTTCCAGAAGTTTTGATGAATCAAAGCGCGCCAGCACCTCGTCGGCTTCGTGGAGAGTTTTCTCGATCTTTGCAAGAAGATCGGTTTTGGGGATATGATCCCGTTCCGAAAACTCGGTCGACCGGACCCGCGCATCAGCCGCACCACCAATCCCGGATACGATCCATTGCCGGACGTTTCCGTTGAGATGGAGCAGAAGGTTGCCGATGCTGTTATCGGTCTCGTGCGCACGCCACCAGACATCTTCCTCCGACAGCTCGGCGAGACATTTCTTCACTTTCGGGAGGTACTCCTGCACGAGCCTCCGACGTGAGTAATCGACGTATTCCTTGCCCGGATCATTCGTCATGATCTGCCTTGAACCTCCTGGTTTGTTTTCTCATCCCCGCGATCTTCTTTTTCCGCAATCTTCTCTCGTCCGCCGACACGGTCCGCCTCGTCTTGACCCTCTTCTTGCGAGGTTTCAGCCCCTCCTGAAGAAGGTGAACCAGCTTCCTGACAGCATCCTCTTTGTTCGACCATTGGCTTCTTGACCGCTGGGAAGAAATGCGGAGAGTTCCGTCCGGCGCTATTCGTTTACGAAGCGTGTCGAGCAAAGTTCGCTTTTGGTCATCCGACAAACTTCTTGAATCTGCGACACTAAACTCCAGCTCAACTTTCGTCTCGAGCTTGTTGACGTTCTGACCACCCGGGCCGCCGCTTCGTGAGGTCCGGAAAGTCAGTTCGCTAAACCGAATGCGAACTCTTCCGCCTATGATAATGTCGTTGTCCGCTTTCATTGCTATTTCATCCTTTCCGGCAACAATTCTGACCTTCCCGGAACGGACAGAACTCAGTCTCGTTTCGAGACACCAAAGCCAGCCGGAAATTGCATTTCACGCGAGATTACACCACATTTCCATGGCACCGGAATTGATATAGAGATTGGAGAGTTCGGGCAAGCAGTTCAGAAGGAACTCTATCCGGACCTCTCAAGTCGTCTTCATTCTATGAGCTTCTCAATCAGGGGAATTCTTATGAACTCCATAATGCGCGCTTGCCAACCGGCGCTGATAGCTGCCGGTTTTGCCTTGGTGTTTGGCGGATGCAAATCAAACCCGTCCGGTCCGGAAAGCGACAATTTTTTCCTCACCAACGGCAGGATTACCGTCAACAATAACCCCAACGGCGATCGGATCAAGCTGTATCC
>JBARRO010000106.1:0-22905 GCA_049644265.1 Bacteroidota bacterium | reverse complement strand
GTCCAACACCTACATTGCAACGATCCTTTCAATTCTTCAAAACGATCTCAAGCCAATTCTGGTGGAGCCGGATATCAACACGTACAACATCGACCCACGGAAGATACAGGAAGCAATCGCGCCCAACACGAAAGCGATCATGGTGGTCCATTTGTACGGCAAATCCTGCGATATGGATCCGATCGTTGCCATCTGCAGAAAACACGGATTGAAGCTCATCGAGGATTGCGCCCAGTCTCACGGCGCTCTTTACAAGGGGAAACAAACAGGCACGTTTGGCGATGCCGGGGCATTCAGTTTCTATCCCACAAAGAACCTGGGAGCGTTGGGAGACGGAGGAGCGGTGTCGACGAACGACCGGGCGATGGGGGAGGCTCTTCGTAAACTCCGCAACTATGGCTCGACGGTCAAATATCAGAACGACCTTGTCGGGTTCAACTCCCGTCTTGACGAGATCCAGGCGGGATTTCTGTCCATCAAGCTCAGGTCTTTGGGGCGCATCAACGAGCAGAAACGGAAGCTGGCGGGGATCTACCACTCAGGTTTGAAAGAGGATTTCATCAAGCCCGGCGTTCACCCCGACTATTACGACGTCTATCATATTTACAACGTGCGTCATCCGAAACGGGATAAGCTCCGTGAATACCTGCTGCAACACGAGATCAAGACGGAGATTCACTATCCCATCCCTCCTCATCAACAACTGGCGATGAAAGGAATTTTGGAATCCGGGCCGTTCCCGATTTCGGAAGAAATTCATCTTACCACACTCAGTCTCCCGATCTCGTTCTTTCATACAGAGGACGATATCAATCGAGTCGTGGACGTCATGAACAGGTTCTAGCGTTGTGACAGAAAATTCACCACTTGTCAGTGTTATCACCGTTTGCCTGGACTCAGCGGACACGGTGCGCCGTGCCGTGGAGAGCGTTCTTGCTCAAACATATCCCCGAATCGAATATATTCTGGTCGATGGCGGGTCGACCGACGAAACGCTGAGTATTCTGAAGGAATATCAATCCCGGGTGAAGGCGATCGTCAGCGAGCCGGATCGCGGGATTGGCGACGCGTTTAACAAGGGAATCGGGATGTCGACCGGGGAGTTCATCCAGCTCCTGAACTCGGACGACTACCTTCCTCCGGAAAAGATCGAACGCTCTGTTGCCCGGTTGCAGGCCAATCCAAAAGCGGGATATGTGTTTGGAGACATCGTCAAAATTGGAGAGGATGGAAAACAAGAACGGATTGAAGGTGATCCGCATTTCCCACAATGGATTCGATTTACCATGGGTCGTTTGAATCACCCGACAATTCTTGCGCGGAAATCGATGTTTGACCGTTATGGTCTTTTCGATGAACGATGGCATGTCGCCATGGACTATGATTGGCTTCTGCGTCTTTACCGGCGGGGTACCAGTGGCCTCTACTCGCCCGACGTGGTGGTGTACATGCGCGAAGGCGGAGCCTCGGATTCCCGGGCGTTCAGAGCTTTCCGGGAAGTTCGGGATATTTCAATCCGGCACGGATTCAGCCCGGTGGGCGCGTATGTCTATTACTGGATGCGTTGTGTGAAACATGTGCTGTACGTGAGTCTCGGATGGCGATAGCGAAATCTTCCATAGGAATCTTCGGAGGTTCATTCGATCCGACCCACGTCGGTCATCTGATGATCGCTGAGCAGGCGAGGCAGGAGCTTTCGCTCGACAAAGTCATCTTCGTCCCGGCGTTCATTGCCCCCCACAAGGCGAACGGAACGTCAGCCGCTGCCGAGCACCGGATGCGCATGCTTCGACTCGCAATCAAGGGAAACTCCTCGTTCAAGGTTTCGGCGATCGAGTTGGAACGGAAGGGGATCTCCTACACTGTCGATACGCTTGCAGGACTACAACGACAGTTTCCGCGTGCGGAGTTATTTCTGATTATCGGGAGCGACAATCTCCGCGATTTTCAAAGCTGGAAGTCTCCCCGGGAAATTCTGATGATGGCACGGCTTGCGGTTTACGAACGAAGAAGCGACAAGAAAACATCATCGCCCGACGTATCGTTGCCACCTGCAATACAGCTGAATGGAGAATTCATTGACGTTTCCTCCACGGCAATTCGAACGAGGATTCGTCAGGAGAAGTCCATCCGGTATCTGGTTCCGGATGCAGTGGAAAAATACATCAAAGATCACCGGCTTTATCGGAAGCAACTATGAGCAAGACGGTTTCATCCGCCGACATAAAGAAAATCGTCGAGGCCAATCATCACGACCCGTTCTCCGTTCTTGGAGCACACTCCGTGGAGCTGAAAGGTCGCCGTGTTCTGGCGATTCGGGCCTATGTACCCGATGCAAAGCATGCCTTTGTCGTGAACGCCGGAGGTAAAGCCGGCGAACAGGAAATGGAACGAATCACCGACGACGGATTCTTTGAAGCGGTTCTCCCCGAGTTTGAAGATGTTGTCATTTATGAACTCAAAAAGGTGCATGAAGACGGGTCCGAGGTGACCTTCCGGGATCCGTACTCCTTCCTCCCGACGCTGACGGATTTCGATATTTATCTCTTCAACGCCGGAGACCATCATCGCCTGTATGAAAAGCTTGGCGCGCATCGGTACATGGCTGGTGAAGTGGCGGGCGTTCAGTTCTCAGTCTGGGCGCCGAATGCACGGAGCGTCAGTGTGATCGGCGATTTCAATCAATGGGACGGGAGAAGAAACCCCATGCGCGTCCTGGGGTCATCGGGGATCTGGGAGTTGTTCATTCCAGGGCTGAACGAAGGAGCTTTGTACAAGTTTCATGTCAAGACCAGGCGGGGTGCGCTCCTGGATAAAACGGATCCGTTCGGCACGGAAATGGAAACCCGGCCGCGGACGGCCTCGAAGATCAATTTTCTTTCAGGGTTCACGTGGGAGGATGAGGAGTGGATTCACGCTCGTGCCACGGAAGATGCCTCAACGAAACCGATTGCGGTGTACGAGGTGCACCTCGGGTCCTGGATGCGCCATGTGTATGACAATAATCGTTGGATGAGCTATCATGAGCTCGCGGAGAAGCTGGTCGATTACGTCCTCCAGCGGGGGTTCACCCACATCGAGCTCATGCCCGTCATGGAGCATCCGTTGGACGCGTCCTGGGGATATCAGGTGACCGGGTATTTCGCGCCGACAAGCAGGTTTGGGACTCCGCAGGACTTCATGTACTTCGTCAATCATTGCCATCGGAACAACATCGGCGTGATTCTTGACTGGGTCCCTGCACATTTCCCGAAGGACTCGCATGGGCTCGCCCGGTTTGACGGAACGTCGCTGTATGAGCACGAGGATCCGCGGAAGGGGGAGCATCAGGATTGGGGAACGCTGATCTTCAATTTCGGGCGCAACGAGGTCCGGAATTTTCTGATGAGCAACGCACTGTTCTGGATCGACAAGTACCACATCGACGGAATTCGCATTGATGCAGTGGCCTCGATGTTATACCTCGATTACTCGCGCAAGGCCGGTCAATGGATCCCGAATCAATACGGCGGACGGGAAAACCTTGAAGCCCTCTCGTTTCTCAAGCATCTCAACGACCTGATTCACAAGTACACTCCAGGAGTCCTGTCGATTGCCGAGGAATCCACTGCGTGGCCCGGGGTAACAAACACGACGCAGTACGGGGGTCTTGGATTCAACTTGAAATGGAATATGGGTTGGATGCATGACATGCTGGAATATTTTTCGAAGGACCCCATCCATCGTTCATTCCACCACGGCAAGCTGACGTTTGCGCTTCTCTACGCATTCTCCGAGCGTTTTCTCCTTCCATTGTCCCACGATGAGGTGGTCCACGGAAAGTCCTCTCTCGTTTCCAAGATGCCGGGCGATGAATGGCAGCAATTCGCCAACCTCCGGCTCCTGTTTGGATTGATGTACGGATTCCCCGGGAAGAAACTGATTTTCATGGGCGGCGAGTTCGGCCAAAGAGCAGAGTGGAATCACGACGCTCAGCTGGACTGGCACGTTCTGCAGTATCCGGTCCATGCGGGGGTCCAGCGCTGGATTGATGACCTTAACAGAATGTACAAACAGGAAAAGGCGTTGCATGAAGTCGATTTTCATTATACGGGGTTTGAATGGATCGATTTCATGGACGAGAAGAGCAGCATTATTTCCTTTGTGCGCGTCTCCAAGGGAGGAGAAAAAGTGATCGTGGTGTGCAGCTTTACCCCCGTTCCCCGTTCAGGATACAGGATCGGCGTTCCCGAGGCCGGCCGCTACCGTGAAATTCTCAACAGCGATTCCTCGTTCTATGGCGGAAGCAATCTGGGAAATAGCGGCGAAATTGAGTCCGAGACGATCCCGTTTCATGGAAGGCCGTTTTCGCTCAGTCTTACCGTCCCGCCGTTGGGTGCGATCTTCCTGAGAGCATCGAAATAAAGTCGTGGTGCACGCCCATCGACGCAGTCTGGTGTGTTCCTTCTTACAGGATTTTTTGTTATCATTGAAGATAGCCGGGTTACCGGTGTGAAGTTTGTAGCCCCCGTAGCTCAGTTGGATAGAGCATCGGTTTCCTAAACCGGTTGTCGGACGTTCGAATCGTCTCGGGGGCACGATATTGTTGCGCGCGTACATGAATGAACGTGCGGAATCCGGTTGTCGGACGTTCTCAGCTGAAGCTGATCCGCCTCCGGCGGAGAATCGTCTCGGAGGCGCGAGCGAGTTTCCTTCCTGAGTTCCTGGACATCTGCGCAAGATTTTCTTTGTAAAGGGGAGTCATGACCACCAAAGCGTTGCTGCACATTCTGATTGTGGATGACGAAGACTCTTTTCGGCTGAGTCTTGAGATGGCACTCAAAATGTCGAACAGTTTCGTGGTCCAGTCGTGCGATTCGGGCGATACGGCCGTCGAAATCATGAAAAAAGAGCATTTTGACGTCGTTATCCTGGACCACCGCATGCCGGGGATGTCCGGCCTTGAGGTGCTCCAATGGATGAATGAGCAGAAACTTGCGATCCCTGTGATCATGATAACTGCTGCCGGCTCAGAAACTGTTGCTGTGGAAGCCCTGAAACACGGAGTGTATGACTACATCAGGAAAGACCAGATAGACGTCGACCGGCTCTCGATGGCGATCAAGGGTGTCCATGAACGATACCTGTACCGAAAGGGGATCATCGAGCGGGAGGCGGAAGATCGGTTGCTTAAAGAGAAACAGAAGGAGCTCGATGCACTGCAGATGTTTCACTCGACGGTCAATTCCGTGGGGCAGCTGATTGAGCGCAGTCTCCTGGATTTGACAAGCAATCTCAAGCGACAGGAAGAAGCTTTGCTCAAGAGCGTCAATCCGGACGCACGCGATCAATGCGCAACGGTCTTTAAGGAACTGCGACAGGGAGTGGACGTTGTTGCGTCGGGAGTGAGCTCCATGCGGAACCTCTCGTCTGTGGTTATCCACAGACTCGATGAAATCAAGATAACGCTTCAGCAGAGCGACAAAAGCCTGAAGTAGAAGGCTCCCCTCACACTACCCCCATGCGAAGAAGAAGCCCAACCAGGGACTTTGAGTGGAGTGACGTCCTTCTGCCACTCTTCAAACAATACCGCGGCAAAAAGCATCCGCTGGAATACAAGAATCCGTACCAGCTTCTTGTCATGGTTGTTCTCGCCGCCCAAACGACGGACGAGCTCATCAACAGAGTCGCTCCGCCGCTCTTTGAGGTGTATCCGACACTGAAGCACCTCGCAAGAGCAAAGCCCGAAGAATTGTTCAAATACGTTGAAGAAGTGAGGAATTTTGCCCGGAAAGCACGTTGGCTTGTAACAGCAGCGAAAGAAATTGGCGACGACAGCAAGATCCCCGGCACACTTGAAGAATTAACGGCATTACCGGGTATCGGCAGGAAATCTGCAAACGTGATCATGCATGAGACCGGACGCCCAGCCGAAGGAGTGATCGTTGACCTCCATGTTCTGCGCGTTGCCCCAAGAATAGGAGTCGCTTCAGGGACCAATCCCGAGAAGATCGAAAAACAGCTGATGCAGGTTATTCCCCAGAAGAACTGGGGAGAGGCCGGCATGGCGTTCTCGTTTCTCGGCAGGGAACTCTGCCGTCCGACGAATCCTCATTGCAGCGCGTGTGTCATGAACAACGTCTGTGCGTATTACAAGGCGATGAAAAAGTAAATTCCGTATCGCCCTCCGCTCGCCTTCTTCCTCCTTGTTTTCCCACCGTTAGTTTCGTAGATTTCCTTCGTTCTTCTGCCGCAGTCTCCCGACTGATCCCGGCCCGCGACCAAACCGTTTCAAGGATACCTCTTCAACCCTATGCGACTTTCAAAGGCGTTCATTCCTACCCTCAAAGAAATTCCCACGGACGCAGTCATCCCGAGCCATCAGCTCATGCTCCGTGCAGGTCTGATGCGACAGTTGACGTCCGGCGTCTATATCTACTTGCCGCTGGGATATCGCGCAATGCTGAAAGCGATGGAGATTTTGCGACAGGAGATGAATGCGATTGGCGGCCAGGAGTTCCAGCTTCCGGCACTCAATCCCGAGTCTCTTTGGGTCCAGACCGGGCGCCGAAACATCCCCAATTTCATTCTCAGCATCAAGGAACGCGACCTTGTCCTCGCGCCGACCCACGAAGAAGTGATCGGCTGGATTGCCAGCATGCACATCCAATCCTACAAGGATCTGCCACAAATCTGGTATCAAATTCAGACAAAGTTCAGGAACGAACCGCGCCCCCGTTCCGGTGTTCTCCGTGGCCGGCAGTTCATTATGAAGGATTCCTACAGCCTCGACCGCACATGGGAAGGCCTCGATAAGAGCTATGAGCTGCACGCTGAGGCATACCGGAATACGTTCACGCGTTGCGGCCTCGATTTCTTCGTAGTGGGCGCGTCAAGCGGAGCAATGGGCGGCACGGGATCGCAGGAATTCATGGTGGAATCGGAGTTTGGCGAAGATACCGTGGTGCGATGCAAATCGTGCGGCTATGCTGCGAACCTGGAGATCGCATCTTCAAAGGTGGCAATAGTCGGGCGAGTGCAGGCCAAGGAAGCGGCAAAAGAAATTCACACACCCAACGTCCGGACGATCGATGAACTGGCGGACTTCCTGAAGATCGATCACTCCCGCCTGGCAAAATCCCTCGTGTACCGGCACAACGGCAAGCCGTTACTCATCCTGATGATGGGAAATGACCAGCTCAATGAATCCAAACTCTCCGCCGCTCTCGCTGGGGGGGAAATCTCCCCGATGAATGCGGAAGATCTTCGCACGTTGACAGGTGCGGATGGCGGTTCCATCGGTCCCATCGGGTTGAAAGGTTTTCGGATCATCGCCGACAGGCGCCTCGAAGGTGCGAACGGACTTGTGGGCGGGGCCAACCGCAACGACTACCATCTTGCGAACGTCGACCTTCAACGGGATGTGAAGATCGAGGGATATTATGACCTGCGGCGGGTGGAGGACGGGGAGCCATGTCCGCAGTGTTCTTCCCCCCTTACAATATCGAACGCCATCGAGCTCGGCCATATTTTCAAGCTCGGGACTAAATATTCTGACTCTCTCAATATTAAGTTTCTTGACGAGCAGGGCCAGTCCCAGCCCGTCATTATGGGGAGTTACGGGATTGGCATAGAGCGTATCGTTGCATGTCTCATCGAGCAGAGTCGCGATCAAAACGGGATCATCTGGAACAAGGCTCTCGCTCCTTACCAGGTCCACGTGATCTCGGTGAATATGAACAACAAGGACATCGTTCTTGGCGCCAATCAGGTGTATCGGAAACTCACGGACGCGGGAATCGATACGCTGTTTGACGATCGTGACGGGGTTTCTCCGGGATTCAAGTTCAAAGACGCGGACTTGCTGGGAATGCCCTTCCAGGTGATTGTGGGAGAGAAGGGATTGAAAAACGGACAGGTTGAGATCAAGCGGCGCAAGACAGGAGAAAGAACCATGGTTGCAGTGGATTCGGTAATCGCCGAAATCCAAAAACTTCTGGCGGAATGATCGATGCAAGGCGGCATTCAGGGTTTTATCCTGGGAGGAGAGCGGAAACACCTTTCGCCAACAAGCGAACGGGTAGTATCTGTTCATAGTCCCTGGGATGGTTTTCCGGTGGGGACGGTGTTCCTTGCTTCCGAGTCTGATGCCCACGAAGCAGTGGAGAAAGCGGTTATGGGGTTTGAGCGGACCCGGGCGCTTTCCAGTCTGGAACGAAGCGAGATCCTTTCATTTGTTGCAGGACGTTTGAAGGAACGAATGGACGAGTTCTCCCGCCTCATAACCTCCGAAGTCGGAAAGCCCATCCAGTGGTCCCGGGTGGAGGTCGATCGTGCGATCTTTACGTTTCAGCTCGCCGCGGAGGAAGCAAAGCGCATCGGGGGTGAGGTTCTGCCCCTCGATTTGAACCGGGCTTCTGCAGGAAAATTCGGCATCGTGCGAAGATTTCCCCTTGGTGTAATTCTTTGTATCACTCCGTTCAATTACCCGCTCAACCTTGTCGCTCACAAAGTTGCCCCCGCAATCGCGTCGGGGAATTCGTTCATTCTCAAGCCGGCTTCGCACGCTCCTCTGACGGCGCTGGAACTTGGGGAGATCATCGGGGCTTCAGGATACCCGAGAGAGGCGTTCAGCGTCCTTCCCTGTAGTGACGAGGTCGCTCAAACACTTGTGACGGACGAGCGGATCAAGATGTTAAGCTTCACGGGAAGCGCCGGTGTGGGCTGGAAACTGAAATCGATGGCGGGGAAGAAGAAGGTTCTTCTGGAACTCGGCGGCAATGCGGGAGTTATTATCGACCGGACTGCCAACCTGGACGAGGCGGTAAAGAAGAATCTCACTGCGGCCTTTCTGTATTCGGGACAAGTGTGCATCAAAGTACAGCGGATCTATGTGCACAAGGATCTGTATGACACCTTCCGCGAGAAATTCCTCGAGGAGGTGCGGTCGTTGAAGTATGGTGATCCGAACGATCCAACAACCGTCTGCGGACCGCTGATAGATGACAAGGCATCGGAGCGGGTTTCTCAATGGGTTAGGGAATCGGTTGCCGACGGAGCTGCGATTGCTGCGGGGGGAACCCGAAACGGCCGCGTTGTTGAACCTACCGTACTGGAACACGTGAAAATCACGTCCGATGTTTTTCGGAAGGAAATATTTGGACCTGTGGTGACGTTTCACTCATTCAAGACGATCGAAGAAGCTGTTGCCGGGATGAACGACTCGACCTTCGGACTGCAGGCGGGAATTTTCTCCAACGACCTGAAGAACATACTCTACGCGTATAATAATATTGAAGCCGGTGCTGTTATCGTCAACGATACGCCTTCGTACCGTGTCGATCATATGCCCTACGGCGGAGTGAAAGACTCGGGATTCGGCAGGGAAGGGATCCGCTACGCAATCGAGGCCATGACGGAACCCAAGCTCCTCGTACTGGGCAGTTGAAAATGTGTCAAGAGTCTTTTGAATCTTCAATCTTCAATTTACAATTTTCAGTTCTTCATGTCTGAATTCGTTCATCTTCATAACCATACGCATTACAGCCTGCTCGACGGCGCTTCGACCATCTCGGGGTTGGTGCACGCTGCCGTCGAAAACAAGATGCCGGCGGTCGCGCTGTCCGACCATGGAGTTTTGTTCGGGGCAATTGAATTCTACAAAAAAGCCCAAAAAGCTGGCGTAAAGCCGATTATCGGTTGTGAAGCATACATTGTAACAAAGGGGAGCAGATTCGATAAATCACTCCAATCGGAGAAAGGAAGCAGTGGACAGGGAAGGGGAATCTATCATCATATTCTTCTTCTCGTCAAGAACGAGATCGGCTACAGAAACCTCATTAAACTCTGCACCATCGCTCACACCGAAGGATATTACTACAAGCCGCGTATCGATGCGGAACTGCTCGCTCAATACAAGGAAGGCCTGGTAGCTACTTCGGCATGTCCCGGAGGAGTCGTTGGAGCCCATTTGGTAAACAACAACTATGAAGAGGCTCGTGCGTATGCGGCGGTGTACAAAGATATTTTTGGGGATGATTTTTATCTCGAGATCCAGAACCATGGGATGGAGGTGGAGAAATCCATCCTCACCAACGTACCCAGGATAGCAAAAGAACTTGGGTTGAAGATTGTCGGGACGAACGACTGCCACTATCTCAAGCCGGAACACGCCATTCCCCATAACATCATGCTGCACATTCCCGATGCCAGCAGCATGAACGCCTCCGACTACAGCCAGCTCCGCTACGGAACCGACCAGCTTTACTTCAAATCTTCGGATGAAATGGTGACGGTATTCCGGGATTTCCCCGAGGCGGTGAAATCCACCCTGGAGATTGCTGAGAAATGCAATCTCGAATTGCAGCTCAAGCAGAACCATATGCCCGATTTTCCGATCCCGAAGGAAGCCGGTGTAAGCTCTCCCAACGAGTATTTCGACAAACTGGCCCAGGAAGGAGTCCGCCGACGGTATCCGCAACGGACCCCCGAAATCGAACAGCGTGTGGCACATGAATTGAACGTCATCAAGAAAATGGGTTACGCGGGATATTTTCTGATCGTGCAGGACTTTATCAACGCGGCCCGTGAAATGGGGGTACGGGTTGGTCCTGGTCGTGGCAGCGCTGCGGGGAGCATTGTCTCATACGCGCTTGGCATAACGGATATTGATCCCCTTCAATACGACCTCCTGTTTGAACGATTCCTGAATCCTGACCGGATCAGCATGCCGGATATCGACATCGATTTTGCCGACGACAAGCGGAGTAAGGTCATCGATTACGTGAAGCACAAGTACGGGGAGAATTCGGTCGCGCAGATTGTCACGTTTGGCACATTGTCTGCCCGCGCGGTGCTGAAGGACATAGGGCGTGTTCTCGGAATTCCACTCAGCACGATCGATTCGATCACGAAACAGATTCCCGTCGTCCTCGGGAAAGTTACCCCGATTGCCGAAGCACTGGATACGATCCCGGACCTCCGGTGGGTCAAGGAGAGCACCGACGAAAAAATCAAACTGATGATTGAAACGGCAAAGGTGCTCGAAGGAATGAACCGGAACGTCTCCACGCATGCGGCAGGAGTCGTGATCGCACCCGGAAATATCAGCGATTATGTCCCGATGTATAAAACTCCTCAGACCGAGTTGATGACGCAGTACAACATGAAGGACCTGGAAGACGCAGGGCTTCTGAAAATGGATTTCCTCGGCCTCCGCACGTTGACCGTCATCGACAATGCTCTTGAAATGATTCGCCAGGACCACGGCGTATCGATCGACCTCGCGACGATTCCGGACGGCGATGCCAAGTCCCTCGACTTGTTCTCCAAAGGGCAGACGGTTGCTCTGTTCCAGTTTGAGAGCTCCGGCATGCAGGACTATTTGCGGAAGCTCAAACCGTCCTCCATCAATGATCTGGTCGCGATGAACGCATTGTACCGGCCCGGGCCGATGGAGAACATTCCGGACTTCATCGACAGGAAACACGGTAAGCAGAAGATTACGTACCTGCATCCAAGGATGGAGGCAATTTTGCGGGACACGTACGGCGTCATTGTGTATCAGGAACAGGTGATGAAAATCGCGAGCGAAATCGGCGGTCTCAGTCTTGCACAAGCCGATTTGTTGCGTCGGGCCATGGGAAAGAAGGATAAGACCCTCATGGCGGAACAAAAGAAGAAATTCGTCGAAGGCGCTGTCGCGAACAGCGTTGACAGGCGAACGGCCGGAGAGATTTTCGATTTGATCGAGAAATTTGCTTCATATGGGTTCAACAAATCCCACAGCGTCGCGTACTCTGTGCTCGCCTACCAAACCGCGTACCTCAAGGCGCACTATCCGGCGGAATACATGGCGGCGACGCTTTCGTCGGAAATGGACAACACCGACAAGATCGTCGTCCTCATCGAGGATTGCCGCAAGCTTGGGATGCAGGTTCTTCCTCCTGATGTCAACGAGAGCGGCGTGAGCTTTGTCGTCACTCCGAAGGGTATCAGGTTCGGCCTGAGTGCGATCAAAGGCGTCGGAGTGAGCGCCGTGGAACAAATTGTCAAGGCGAGGAGTGAAAAAGGAAAATTTCACGATATCTTCGATTTCTGTGCAAGAGTTGACCTGCGATTGACGAACAAGAAAACCATCGAAGGATTGATTCAGGCCGGCGCGTTTGATTCTCTTCATGAGAACAGGGCACAGCTCTTCGCATCCGTGGAAGGGGCGATTTCCTACGGCCAGAATTCCCAGGAACATGCGGGGCGCGGCCAGTCGAGTCTCTTCGAAGGCGCCGTGGCGAAGTTACAGATCAAGCCGTCCATGCGACCTGTCGAGCCGTGGGGGGAGATGGAGAAACTCGCGCACGAAAAATCGGTCCTGGGATTCTACGTGTCCGGACATCCGCTCAACAAGTACGCGGACGAAATTGAATCCTTCGCCAGCGCGAAACTGGGCGATCCGGCTTCGGTGAGGCCGAATGCGACCGTGCGGGTGTGCGGGATCGTGTCCGACGTCAAGAAGAAGATCGACAAACGCGGCAATACCATGGCGTTTGTTACCATCGAGGACTTCTCGGGAAAAGCGGAATGCATCGTGTTCTCCGATCCGTTCCAGAAATACACCGAGCTGCTGAAAGCGGGCTCGATCGTCATGGTCATCGGAAGAAATGACGGCAGCAGTGAAGCCATCAAAGTGATCGTCAACGAGGTGATCGCCATCGACAAGGTGCGGGAGCGCTTCGCGAAAAGCGTCATGCTGAACGTCAACCTCGACGCCATGAATGAAGGAACTATTATCGAGTTGGGAAAGTTGTTGGAGCGCCACCGCGGAAAATGCCAGTGTTACCTGAATGTGACGGGTGGCGGATTAGGGAGGAATTCAGTATATTTAACCCGTAAATATGTCATCGATCCCAACCAGCAATTCCTGACGGCAGTCAAACAGCTCCTCGGACCAACGTCCGTCCGGTTGCAGGGTTGAATCCATGGTAAGGAGAACGCATGAAGGCGATTGAAGTAACCGACAGTACTTTCCAAAACGAGGTGATGAAGTCCGACAAGCCTGTGCTTGTCGATTTTTGGGCGGAGTGGTGTGGCCCCTGCAAAATGATTGGGCCCGTCGTCGAGGAACTGGCAAATGAATACGACGGCAGGCTCAAGGTGGGGAAGGTTGACGTTGATGCCAACCAGCAGATTTCCATGCAGCTCGGCATTCGAAGCATTCCAACATTGCTGATCTTCAAGGGAGGAAGAGTGGTTGAACAAATCGTCGGTGCAGTACCGAAGAGAACGTTGGTAGAAAAAGTCACAAAACATCTTAATTGACGACTGAAATAGCCCAATGCGAGAAGGCCGACGGAAAGTCGGATTCTCGCATTTTTGTTTTCTGGCCCCCGCTCCAAAATCACTCTTGCACAAGCAGCATCTATGACGCCAACAACATACAGAAAACGCACGCACACCTGCGGCGACCTCCGAATGGGGGACATAGGCAAATCCGTGACCCTGTCCGGCTGGGTGGACGTCCGGCGGGATCTCGGAGGCGTGATTTTTGTCGACCTGCGGGACCGATATGGTAAGACGCAGGTCGTCTTTGCGCCGCAGCATCATGAACAGACATACGAATCCGCGAAGGCGCTTCGCTCGGAATACGTCGTTGTCGTGAGCGGGACGGTCGTAAAAAGGCCGCAGGGGACAGAAAACAAAGACCTCCTCACGGGCGAAATTGATGTCGATGTGACGGAGCTGTCGATCCTGAACAAAGCCGAGACGCCGCCGTTTCAGATTGTCGATGAGATTGACGTGAACGAAGATATCCGGCTGAAATTCCGTTACCTCGACCTGCGAAGGCCGCGCATGCAACGGAACCTGATCATGCGCCACCGGGCCTACCAGGTGACCCGGTCCTATTTCGACCGGAACGGGTTCATCGAAGTTGAAACACCGGTGCTGATGAAAAGCACGCCGGAAGGTGCACGCGACTACCTTGTTCCGAGCCGTCTTCACCGCGGGAAATTCTACGCGCTGCCGCAATCGCCGCAAACCTACAAACAGATTCTGATGGTCGCGGGCTACGACCGGTATTTCCAGATCGTCAAGTGTTTTCGCGACGAAGACAATCGGGCCGACAGGCAACCCGAGTTCACGCAAATCGACGTTGAGATGTCGTTTGTGGACGAGCATGATGTCATGCGGATGACGGAAGGCTTGATTGCCGACCTGTTCAAACAGACCGTCGGCCTGACAGTCCAGCTGCCGTTTGTCCGGTTGACATACAAGGAAGCCATGGAGCGGTTCGGAAGCGATAAGCCGGACATGCGGTTTGGCATCGAGATCAGGGATTGTTCAGCGGCAGTGGCGAAAAGCGGGTTCCGGGTTTTCAGTGAGACCGTTGCCAGGGGAGGAATCGTCGCGGGCATCTGTCTTCCGAACCTGTCGACGTACAAACGCAATCAGTTGGATGGATTAACGGACTTCGTAAAAACTCTTGGCGCCGGCGGACTTGTCTATCTCAAGATGCAACCGGATAAAATTGAGTGCTCGGTCGAGAAGTTCGTCAAGCAGGAGGAAGCGCAGTCCATTGCGTTGGCATTGGGGGCCAAAGTCGAAGACCTTGTGCTCATCATCTCCGGTCCGTGGCAGAAAGCGCTGACGGTCCTGGGCACGCTTCGTCTCGAGATGGCCGAACGCCTGAGTCTTGTCCCAAAAGATGCGTGGAGCTTCCTGTGGGTTACGGACTTTCCTCTGCTGGAATACAGTGAAGAAGAAAAACGATTCGTCGCTGTGCATCACCCGTTTACTTCCCCCAATCCCGAGGATGTGGGTCTTCTGGATTCCGAGCCTCAAAAGGTCAGGGCACGCGCGTATGACCTTGTGTTGAACGGCACCGAGATCGGCGGCGGAAGCATCAGGATTCATGATTCGGCGCTCCAAAGCAAGATGTTTGGATTGCTCGGCATAAGTCCGGAATCCGCAAAGAAGAAATTCGGCTTCATGCTGGACGCGTTCAAGTATGGCGCCCCGCCTCATGGCGGCATTGCGTTCGGATTTGATCGCATGCTGATGATTATGGCCGGAGAGAAATCGATCCGGGACGTCATCGCATTCCCAAAGACTGCAAGCGCAGTTTCCCTGATGGATGATTCACCGTCCGATGTTGAAGAGAAGCAGCTGAAGGAGCTCCACATTAAGATTCAGTAGGAGGCTCTCTGAACAAGCGAATCCGGGGATATGTACTTACCCCGATCTGTTCGGTGACGATAGCCCTTTGCCAGGACGTTTCCGGGTACGACAGTACAAAAGCGACAGTGGATACGTCGGATACTGTTCAGAGTCAGCCAACAAGACCGCATAGAATTGAGCTTGGTCTGAATACAATGGGAATAGGGCTCGAATACCGCTACCAGGTGTGTTCGTTTCTCAGCTCGGATGCCGTGCTGAGCGTATCACATCCCGGCGTTGGTGCCGGTATCACGCTTAATCCAATCTCGTTTGTATTCTTTCAGGGAGTTTTTGGAAAACCCTGGTTCAAGGAGGAGGCTGCTGCCGATGGGCCTCCGGGATTCTCACCGGATTATGCATACGCGTGGCGTGCGGGGATCCACTTTCCGATCGGTCCGGGGGCAAGCCGAATCTATGTGGTTTTCTCCGGCGGAAGATTGACCATGGTGCAACGCAAGTATCAATACAACGGAGGCGGGTTCATCGTCGGACCTCCCCAGTCACCGGCGTATCGTACTGAGTCGCGGCGGGAGGAAGTCTTTGCCGTCTCGCTGGGATTCAAGATCTAACCACAGGACGCATTGCGGCACGTGCCACAGAATTGAAAGAGAAAATCAGAATAGCGTCGGGACAGGGGTTTTGGGGGGATCTGCTGACCGCTCCGGTCGACCAGGTGACCAAGGGCCCGGTGGATTATATGATGATGGACTACCTCGCCGAAGTGACGATGTCCATCCTTCAGAAACAGAAGCGAAAAGACCCCAAGCTCGGCTACGCAACGGACCTGATCGAGCTCATGGAGAAAATCCTTCCTGTCCTGGTCGAAAAGAATATCAAGGTTGTGACGAACGGGGGAGGGGTGAATCCCGTCGGATGCAGCGAAGCGATCCTGGGGACTGCACGGAAGCTTGGAATCAAGAGCCTCAAGGTCGGTGTTGTTCTTGGTGACGACATCCTTGAGCGCATCGATGAACTGAACACTGCGGGGATTCCGCTCAAGAACATGGAAACGGACGATTCGTTGAGTACGGTCCGGGAACGGCTCCAAAGCGCGAACGTGTATTTCGGCGCCTTTCCGGTTGTTGAAGCGCTTAAGCAGGGGGCGCAGATCGTTATCACGGGAAGGACGACCGACACAGGTTTGACGCTCGCTCCCATGATCCATGAGTTTGGTTGGGGTAAGGAAGATTGGAATAAGCTGGCGGCAGGAACAGTCGCGGGCCATATTCTGGAATGCGGGGGACAGGCGAGTGGTGGGAATTTTTCTGCAGACTGGAGGTCGGTCCCCAAAATGGCCCACATTGGATTTCCGATCGCCGAAGCCTATCCGACCGGGGAAGTCGTCATCACGAAGCATGAGAACACAGGCGGGCTTGTCTCTTTGCAGACCGTCAAGGAGCAGTTGTTGTACGAAATTGGTGATCCGAAAAGGTATATCACGCCCGATTGTATCGCGGATTTCACAACCATTCAGCTTGACGATGCAGGAAAAGACCGCGTCAAAGTTCATGGCGTTCATGGAAGACCAGCAACGGATTCCTATAAGGTTTCGATGTCGTATTTGGACGGTTACACCGGCGTTGGCACACTGACCTACTCCTGGCCCGAAGCCCTTGAGAAAGCCCAGAAAGCGGAACAGGTGCTCCGTACGCGGTTGGATGATTTGAAGCTGGAGTTCGAAGAAATCCGCTGTGAGTTTATCGGATACAACTCGTCGCACGGACCCATTGCCAGTCGTATGAACGATTTGAACGAAGTGGTCCTTCGCGTCGGAGTGCGCAGCCAGGATTATCATGCAGTGGAACGGTTCGGCAAGGAGATCGCCCCGCTCATCCTGACCGGGCCGCCATCTGTCACGGGATTCGCAGGCGGGAGGCCGAAACCCAGCGAAGTCGTCTCCTATTGGCCCGCATTGATTCCCAAGACTGCCGTGATTCCACGGGTTGAAATCAGGACATTGGGCTGAGCCTATGAAGGTGCAACTTCTCAAAATCTGTCACGGACGATCGGGGGACAAAGGCGACACCGCAAATGTCGGCCTGATAGCACGAAAGGCAGAGTTCTATCCAATCATCCAGAAGTATGTGACGGCAGAGAAGGTGAAGAAGCACTTCCACGGCATCGCTCTCGGTGCCGTCGAGCGCTTCGAACTTCCGAATCTCTGGGCGTTGAATTTCCTTCTGCACAACGCATTGGGCGGAGGAGGGACGAAGTCGCTGAAGAATGATGCGCAGGGGAAGACGCTTGCTGCCGCGTTGTTGAGGATGGAGATTGAGGTGGAGGAAGAAGAAATGTTGAATATTGAACATTGAATATTGAATGTTGAAGTTGTGAATGTCTTAACAAAAGGGGGGGCAAATGCAGGAAACGAAACGAAAGTATGATTTAGAAGAGAGGCTTATCGATTTTGCGGTGATCATCAGCAAGATCGTTAATATGCTTCCCAGCTCGAGAGTGGGGGCATACTTATCGGGTCAACTCGTTCGATCGGGATTGTCAAGTGCTCTTCACTATGGTGAAGCACAAGGCGCGGAGTCAAGAAGTGACTTTGTTCATAAGTGCAAGGTTGTTTTGAAGGAATTGAGAGAAACTGGAATCGCGCTGAAGGTCATTCGGCGCCTTTCTTTGATCAGGACTGAAATCCTGGAGTCGGCGCAGAAAGAAACATACGAGCTGATTGCGATATTCGCAAAGAGCATCAGTACGGCAGGGAGAAATCTGAAGAAAGTATAGAACTTCATCATTCAACATTTTCCTTGTTCAGTATTCAATATTTCTTTTCATGATGTACAGCGACCTCAAAGACAAACTGAAGCAACAACAGACCCGCCTCTTCGCTCTTCGCGGTTACCTGAATATCGACCTGAAGGAGAAGGAAGTCGAGGAGCTTGAGGCACGATCCGCCGAGCCCCACTTCTGGGACGACAACGTTTCCGCCCAAAAGGTCATCGCCGAGGCCAATCAGCGCAAAGAGTGGATCGAAGCATGGAAAAAGCTGAGCATTCTCGCGGGTGACACAGAGGCTCTCTTGGCACTGGCGGAAGAGACCCAGGAAGCGAATATGGAGCCGGAAATCCTCCGTGATATCGAAACGCTTGGCCGAAACATTGAACAGCTGGAGCTCCGTAACATGCTCAGCGGCGCGGACGACGAGAAGAACGCTCTGTTGACGATTCATTCCGGTGCCGGGGGGACCGAAGCACAGGATTGGGCGGAAATGCTCCTCCGCATGTACACCCGGTGGTGCGAACGTAACGGATTCAAAGTGAGCCTTGCCGATGTCCTTGAAGGAGAAGGCGCGGGCATCAAAAGCGCCACCATCGAGGTGGTCGGCAAGTATGCGTATGGCTATCTCAAGGCGGAAAGCGGTGTCCATCGTCTGGTTCGGATCTCTCCTTTCGATTCAAACGCGCGGCGCCACACTTCATTCGCATCAGTGTTTGTCTACCCGGAAATTGAAAACGACGTGGAAATCGAAATCAACCCGGCGGACTTGAGAATCGATACGTACCGGTCCGGCGGCAAAGGCGGGCAGAACGTCAACAAAGTCGAAACCGCAGTCCGCATAACGCATGTGCCGACGGGAATCGTTGTGGCCTGTCAGCAGGAACGGTCGCAATTCCAGAACCGCGAACGGGCGATGAAAATGTTGAAATCCCGACTCTATCAGTTGAGGCGGGAAGAGGAGGAGGCCCGTCTGAATGTGATCGAAAGTTCCAAGAAAAAGATTGAGTGGGGAAGTCAAATCCGGTCATACACCTTCCAGCCCTATCAGCTCGTCAAGGACCATCGGACAGGAACGGAGAGTGGCAATGTCCAGGCGGTGATGGATGGGGATATCGATGAGTTCATCAAAAGCTACTTGCTTGAATCGCTGGTGAAAAAATAATCCGTCATCCCCCCGTGGCCCGTCGAAAGAAATCGAATTTCATCTCCTACTTCATCGCATTCCGCCATCTGACGTCGCGCCATAACCGGGGCTTCATCTCGTTTATCACCCTGATCGCCGTCATCGGCGTTATGCTCGGCGTGGCCAGTCTGATCATCACTCTCTCCATCCTCGGCGGCTTCGAAAAGACGATCAAACAGAATGTGATCAGCTTTACAGCACACATGCAGCTTTTTGCGTTCCAGAACCAACTGCTCTCCGATCATGACAAAACGATGGAGCGGATCTTTCAACGATATCCCGAGGTGACGGAAATTGCGCCGTATCTCACACGGGAAGGAATGATCAAATCGCCGAAGGACGTCGACGGTGTGCTGATCAAAGGGGTCGATCCTTCGAACGACATTTCGGCGGCCCGTCGGAGGCTTGTCGATGGAGTGTACGACCTTGATGAAAAAGATTCGGGACTCCAAAGCATCATCCTTGGCAGGCGCCTCGCGGAAAAACTCGAGGTTTCGGTCGGCCAGAAAGTGATGCTCTATGCCCTGGGAGGAAGCTCGCTTTCCCTTTCTCAGACCCGCATGATGCAGTTCGAGGTTAAAGGGATCTATGAGACCGGAATGGCGGACTACGATGGCTCCTTCGTCTATGTCAACCTGTCCAGTGCCCAGCGGTTGTTCCAGGTGGGGCGAATGGTGTCCGGCTTCGACATCATGGTCAGCGACCTGAACAACCTTTCCGCCCTTTCCCAGCAGATCCCTGAGACGCTGGGGTATCCGTATTATGCCAGAACCATGTACCAGATGTATCGAAATCTTTTCACGTGGATCGATTTGCAGAAGAAACCGATTCCGATTATCCTCGGACTCATTATCATCGTCGCCACGGTCAATATCATCGGCACCCTGCTGATGATGGTGATGGAAAAATCGAAACAAATCGGAATTCTCCGCACGCTGGGGATTCGGAAAGGACCGCTCGTGCGCATTTTTCTGTCGCAGGGAATGCTCATCGGCATCACGGGTACGGCGCTGGGCAATTTGCTCGCGTTTGTGCTGTGCTGGATCGAACTGCGATACCGTTTTTTTCCGCTGCCGTCGGGCGTCTACTTCATGACCCATGTGCCGATTGACCTCTCGGTGTTCAACTTTCTTCTTGTGAGTGTCTCCGCTCTTGTGCTCTGTCTTCTGGCTTCTGTTCTCCCTGCACGGTATGCTGCCAAACTTGACCCCATTAACGTTCTTCGGTTCAGTTGATGTCGTTCGAACAGAACATAGCCCTGCGATATCTCCTCTCGAGAAAGCAAGTCGGGTTTGTCGGTGTTATTTCCCTGATCTCCGTCGTCGGGGTGACGATCGGAGTCGCGGCGCTCATCGTGGTGCTCTCGGTGTTCAACGGATTCGGGGGCCTCGTTACATCGATTCTCGTGACGTTCGATCCCCATCTTCGCATCGAAAGTCCTCAGCGTATTGAGATTGCGCAGTATGCCCCGCTTGTAACTTCCCTCGATACCAACCCCGAGGTCAAAGGGTATTCTCCCTACGTCTCCGGCAAGGCGCTGGTGGTCTCCCGGAACATTAATCGTGTGGTAAACATCAAAGGTATTGTCGGCGAGCGGATTGCGTCCGTTTCGGGTCTCAAGGACAAGATGGTCCTTGGAGATCTGAATTTTGTTGGAGAGAACGGCAACGGGATTGTTCTGGGAATGACCCTCGCAGATCGTCTCGGTGTCGTTGTCGGGGACACGATCGCCATTGTCAGCCCGTCGGCGGCAGAGCTTGCAACCTATCATTTGGGAATCCCGGTGATCCGGCGATTTCATGTGATCGGAATGTACGAATCGAACAATAAGGATTATGACGCGTATTTTGCCTTCACGAATCTTGAAAGCGCCCAATCATTGTTCGGGGTGGGGAAACAGATCGACGGGTACGAAGTACGGTTGGGAAGCGCCGATCGTTCCGAACAGGCTCGTCGCGCGCTGACAAAGCAGTTTGGCGCAACGTACCGGATTCTCACCTGGTACGACCTTCACCGCGAGCTTTATTCTGTCATGCAGATTGAACGATGGTCGGCCTACGTGATTCTCTGCCTCATTATTGCCGTGGCTTCGTTCAATCTTCTCGGCTCGCTGACCATGACGGTGATCGAAAAAACCCGTGACATCGGCATTCTGAAAGCGATGGGTGCGACGAATGAAAGCATCCGGAAAATATTCACGACGCAGGGACTGTTCGTCGGAATTCTCGGGACGATTCTGGGACTGGTGCTTGGCCTTCTGGTGGTCGGCCTTCAGGAGCGGTATCATTTATTCCCGTTGGATCCCACCGTCTATATCATCTCGGCAATTCCGGTTGAAGTCCATGTGCTCGATTTGATGGTTGTTGCTCTCGCTGCCATCGGTTTGTCGACATTTGCGTCCCGGTATCCCGCCCGACGCGCATCGAACCTTGTCCCCGTGGAGGCCATCCGATGGGAGTGACAAAACGAACGATTCTCCTTCAAGGCGAAGACCTCTGGAAGGGGTACCAGACAGGAAAAGATGTTTCGCTCACCGTGCTGAAGGGAGTGGATATTCAGATCAAGGAAGGGGAGATTGTCGTCATCGTGGGGCCGTCGGGATCCGGAAAGAGCACCCTGCTGCACATTCTCGGTGGGCTCGATCGGCCTTCGAGCGGCCGGGTGCTGGTGGAAGGCGAGGACGTTTCATCATTCCCGGAGGAAAAGCTGGCGGGTTTTCGGAACAACTCTCTCGGGTTCGTGTTCCAATTTCATCATCTTCTGCCCGAGTTTACGTCCGTGGAAAATGTTTGTATGCCGGCCCTCATACGGGGGGAGAGCATGAAACAGGCCAGGTCCAAAGCCGTCTCATTGCTGCGGGATGTGGGTTTGGAAGATCGTTTGGAACATAAGCCGAACGAGCTTTCCGGCGGTGAACAACAGAGAGTGGCGGTAGCCCGGGCATTGATGAACCGGCCAAAACTTGTCCTCGCAGACGAGCCCTCGGGAAACCTTGATGAGGAGAATGGGTTGAATTTACACAAGTTGCTGGTGCAGCTCTCGGAGATGAGGGGTCAGACCTTTGTGATCGCCACGCACAATCCCGACCTCGCGAAGCGCGCAAACCGTATTCTGCGTCTTGCGGACGGAAAACTGCTTCCCGTTCGTCACGCATAACCTGAGGCCGGTCTTGACTTTTGTTGAAAATGGACTAAATTTATACTCGACCAGAGCAACAGTAACTCCCCTGACTGTTGTTGAAACACGGTCGAGCCCGGCGTTCCCCCCAACGCTGGGTTTTTTATTCTTTCATGAATAGGAGCTATCATGGCCCGCTTTGAACGGAAAGCTACTTCGAAAAGGAAATCCGGCGGCGATCATTTGCCGTTTACGGAAACGAACTACCAGATACTGGGGCTCGGAATTCTGCTGATTATTCTTGGCTACGTCGCTCTCTCCCAGTCGCCCTGGGATGGCACGATGCCGCTGGTCGTCGCGCCGATTCTGCTTGTCCTCGGCTATTGCGTGGTGATTCCCATCGGAATTCTGTACAGGAAGAAAGCGGAAGCTGAGACAACGTCTCCCGTTGCGCAGCCGTCGGCTCCGAAGACCTAATTCGTACATTTGGAAGTTGGGTATTGGGCGTTGGATGTTGGATATTGAATCTTTACGAGATGAATATCCAATTACCAATATCCAATTTCCATTGACGAAGGTTGCTCCTTTGTAAATCGGGAGATAGTTGGGTATATTGCAAAGAGAGCGCGTAGCTCAGGGGTAGAGCATCTGCCTTTTAAGCAGAGGGTCGGTGGTTCGAGCCCACCCGC
>JBARRO010000105.1:0-6300 GCA_049644265.1 Bacteroidota bacterium | reverse complement strand
TTCCTACTTTTGCGACGTCGTTTGGGTCCCCCGGGGGCGGGGAATTATGTTCACTCAGAGAAACTGAGAGAGACCTCCGGATTCGCAAGAATGCGATGAAGGAGGTCTCTGTGTTTTTTCACTTGTTCCATGCTGTTGGTCCAATGCCAAGACGCAATTGGAAGATACCGCTTGAGTTCGTTCAGCGCCACCCGCCACATGATAAACTTATCTAAGTTAGCGTGGCATTGGCTTCGGCATTAAGGAAGGTCCGTGAAAATCTTGACGAGTCTGATCATCTTGCTCCTGGCTACTTTCTCGCCATGCTTTGCTCAACATTCCTCAGACACGCCCGGCTTGGTCGGCACCCCTCCGTATCGACCATTTAGACTTTCTCTTCGGCACTCAATGTATTATACCAGTCACGCTGCTCATCAGCCCGTGAGCGAGGTTCCTTCTTCCTTGCCGGGAACAAACGGGATAGAGAACCGTTTCCTGGCCTCTGTGACCGATACGATGTTCTTCTCGACCGCGTTATGGAAACCGTTCGATCCGCCCACCATTGCCCTACAGACGGCAACGGGCCTGGGTTTGGCAGCGGCCGTGTTCCTTCCTGCGTCCCAAGGCCGGCAACACCAAGAGGGTCTCGGAATGGCTATCGATCTGGGGGTGCGCTCTTTACTCGCAGCCATCGCAATTCCCATTGGAATCTACTATAGCGGAAAGATGTTGAACGGCAACGGAAGCTATATTTGGACGCTCCTCGGGACCTTGGGCGGGAGCGGACTTGCCGTCCTTCCGAACATCATTTCGGGCTCCGGGGGCAGTGAACTTGTTCCGGGAGTTGTGGTTGGTGCAGTAGTCGGAGGAATTATCGGATACCAGCTCTCGGCCTCTACAATCTACGAGACAAGCCCTGAGCGTTCACCTGAGATACCAGTAAAGGCTAAACCTGAAACTCCGCTTCACGTTCAATCGCCGACTACCTATATTGAAATCACGTTAAACGATGGAGACGTGAAACGCGGATCCCTTACCGACATAGCTCAGGATGGAATCAGCATCCTTGCGGGAGAAGAAACGGCACAGATCCCGCATTCGCAAATCAAAAAGATTTCCATTCCCGGAAGGAGCGTGGCAGGGAAAAGAATTCTCTACGGTGCGCTCCTCGGCGGTTATGCAAGTATGTACGCATTCGGCGGCGTCTACACCCCCAACCCATATTTCCTGCGAACACACACAGCGGAGTCTCTTGGGCGCATCTTTTTTTCTGTTCTTCCTGGCGCAGCGTTTGGTGCCGGTGTGGGCTACCTTTTCGATCTGTTTGCAAGCAAAGACGAAGAGATTGAATTCGGCGCTGGCAAAGAACTGCGAACGCAAGGTTTTGGACGATTGCAGTCAATCGCCAATTCAACTTCCACCGAATCGAAGATTCATCTCACCGTCCAAGGTGGTAACGTCTTTACGAATGGCGATCAAAATCATTCTATCCCGGGGCAAGACCGCCCGTCCCGAGATGCGAGCAATTTCAATTGGATGCGAAAGATGGAAATCTCGTACTCATTAGAAACGGGATTTGAAATGGGATTGTCGAAAGTGGTTTTCAGCGAGCCATTTGCCTTCGATACCCGTTATACTGCCTCAGGTTACTACCTCATGGGCCACTATGTTCCAGGGTTTGTGTCAGATTTCAACGACAGGTTTTACGTTTCCGTCGGCGCCGGTGTTGGTACATCCGATGTTTCTTACACACGATGGGGACATTATCTGTATCCCGACGGAACGTGGTCATTGACAGACGAATCCGTAGGATTTTCCGAGTCCTTGTTTACTGGAATCATGACTGCAGAAGCGGGATTTCGAATCTACGACGCAATGTCGCTCGGAATTATGGTAGATCACGTTTTTGCGCCGAGTCGAGACGTGCCGGGTTGGACTGCTGTCGGTATTGAGCCGACATCATTGAATCTAGGAAATACCAGTGCGGGATTTTCATTGTCAGTACGTTTCTAAGCGGAGTGTAAGACTGCAGGTATTCTCGCAAACAAATAGCCAGTTCAAGGAAGTTTGTTTGGGCCTTGAAGGTGACTCAGGCAACCAACTTGCTGGTGGTCTGGTTCTCGTTCACGCCACCGACCTACGTGATTCCAACACCTCTGCAATTCCCTCCAATTACGGAGACCGATATGCGCGGGCTACTCAAAGTTCTTGTTTTGGCACCGATGTCTTTCTGCGTGGCTAGCACACTTCTCAGCTGTTACACGCATCAATCAATATCTGAAAGCGAGTTCGTCAGCGGCCATCCGAAACCTGAGCAATCTGTCCGCATTGTTCTCAGGGACGGTTCAGTTATCGATAGTCCTGGATTCCTTCACATTGTAACGAACGAACCGACCGATGTTATTGTAGGAATCGGTCAGGATCGATCTACCTCGAGGGCATTCAACGGCATCCTTGCCCCAGGGGATCTTGATTCCGTGAAGAAAGTTCCGACCGCTGATGGACTCTCCCTGGTTTGCTGGTTAAAGAACAGGACTTCTCTGGGGTTCAAAGAGGGTCAATTTCTTATGCTCACAATACAAGATCCTCCGGGCCTCAGGTGCATCGGTCAAAAGACGTCCTCGGTCGGTGGAGCACACATATCGAACAACAGCGCCGATTTCAGAGGAAGGCTCTCCCGGGATCAAGTTGAAAGGATGGAGCGAACGGATCTCAACCATGGAAACACGGCATTGGTCATCCTAGCACCCATCGTCGGCTTGCGGTGTTTTCATAGCGATTCTATTTTATGGCGGCGCTCCGTTCCGTTAGCCAGCACAAACAGTATTCAACCTGATCTATAAATGAGGAACAAATGATGAAAAGGTTTCCGACTTACAAATCAAAGCTTACTCTGACGATGGCACTCATGCTCTGGTCGTCCCAGATGAATGCTTACCAGCAACACAAGGGCGACTACGCCTACTGGCGCGAGATGCCGGAGGCAGCGCAGGTTTTGAAGGACATCCAGGGGAATGACAAACTGGAGATTGCGGTGCGCCAGTGGGCAGCATCAGAAGTGCTGCATTCCCTCGTCAATGCGAATGCCCAACGTATCGGTCATAGGTCGAAGCGTGTAGAGGCACTCAGTCGGGACTACGACGGTGTGAGGCCCAAGAATCTGATCGATCCAGGAAGTATCTATACACAGTCGCTTCGCCTGCTGGCTAATCGATCCTTCACCGGGCCTTTCCTGAAACGCTATTTCTCCGAGCCCGCCCTGCGAGAGATTGAGCCAATTGTCTCAAGCCTGGAGCTCTTCGCCCAATCTGAAGTCGATAAAGCGAATGAAAAAGATACGGAACGGGAAAAGTTTTTGGCAAAAGATAATGCAAAAAGAAATACGGAACAGATGATCACTATCGCCACTAAGATCCTCGTTGTGGGATTATTCGCCTTCACACTGGTATTACTATTTCGTAGGATGCTGACTAAACCCTCTCTGATAACCATAGACAAACTAGAAACGGGCGGGAAACAATATGGTCTTTACTGGGTAACGGGAAAGGTCGTTGGTCAGGGCAAATTTTCCACTACACATGTATCAGGAGGAGGTAGCTCTGGGGACGGATATACTGCCCCGGTCAGTAGTTCATCCACCATTCACAACGATATTTTTCTCTTAGATTTAAAAGGAAAGGAACATTCCTTTCAATTATCTGGTTGGGATGTCGCTTGCAGAGAAGGACATGAATTGACCGTACTGTGGGCTATCCGGAAGGGGAAACAAAGTGGTCACTACATTGTCGTCATGAATCATACAACTTCTGAACAATACTTTGACCGCGACAGTATATATAAGAAGATGTTTTGGAATTGGTCCGGGTATTTAATTATTCCGGTTGTGTTTAGCCTGATAAACTTACTCATCGGAGAGAATAGCAAAGTTTTTGATGCAGGTTCGTTTATCACAAGTTTTTTCATTTGGTGCGGTGTTAGTCTGTTAATAACAACTCCGATCCTGGCGTGGATTGCAAGAAGTGAAGTAAGACGGTTCAAGTCTAGTTTCAAATTTGAAGACTATAAAAAAGACAAACTTGATTTGCAGAACCAAGGAAACACATAAAGAAGTTTCTGCACGCGCAGATTAGTTCCGGTTCGTTACCTGCAGTCTCACTGGCCTTGCATACTCAACTAGGAGGATTCAACATGGCTGACACGTTATCGACATCCAACAAGATTGAATGGAAATCGGCAGCAAACATTTTGTTACTCTATGTCATCTTTTATTTAACGCCGATCCTCATCGCGCGTGGTCTATTTTCCAGCCATGTGAACAACCACAGCGCGTACACGTTTCTTGGAATATGGATATTTAGTGGAGCGATCGTAACCTCAGCCATAGGTGGATATCTATCGAAAGCACGAACTCTTCGTGAGCCAGCAATTGCAGGTGCTGCGTTACTGATTCTCTGGGTGGTCACAGCAAAATTTCTGTTTCCTCCAGGCAGGTCGATTCTCTACATCTATCTTCCAATGGTACCGACTCTCGGTGCTATCTTCTTTTTGTCCTTGTTGGGAGCATGGCTGGGTGAACGTGCACAAACACTGGGGAAATCAAAACATCACGATGAGACCGCATCTGCCATTGCGCCCATATCCCCCCCTCAACCTGACGGAAAGAAATGAGTGCGACATCCGCACGAAGAGGATGGAACAACACAGTGAAAGAATGACTCCGCGCAGCGACAGCACAGGTGGAACGTGTTCGACGCCGCTCTACGCGTCGTAGCTCTACGCGTCGTAGACAGGTTAGCTCCGGACGCTGCATGCAACGCAGCCATACGAGGCATAAACACGAGGTGACATATGCCCATTTATTTAGATCGACATTTCGTTGAAGGTGCGACCAAGCACGCGGTTGCCGGTGCACACCAGAAGGATCTCGACATTCAAGCCAAACACGACATTCAGTTCCTTACGTATTGGTTTGACGAAGCACGTTGTACCGCCTTTTGCCTGGTTCACGCTCCGGACAAGGAATCGGTTCGCATGGCCCATAACGAAGCTCATGGATTGGTCCCCAGTGAGATTCTCGAAGTTGATCCCAAAGTTGTAGAGGCCTTCCTGGGTCGCATAGGAGACCCTGTGCCATTGGATACCTCGTCCGGAAAACCTGGTGAAGTTCCGATTGATTCCGGCTTCCGCACCATTATGTTTACTGATCTGAAAGATTCCACACTCATGACAACGATGTTTGGAGATTCAAAGGCGCTCCATCTCCTTCACATTCACAATGCGATGATACGCAACGGCCTCAGGGATCATGGTGGACGCGAGGTCAAACACACCGGGGACGGCATGATGGTCTCCTTTGTCTCCGCCAAGGACGCAGTCGATTGTGCCATTGGTATCCAGAAGGGGTTTGCGGTCTACAACCTTGAACACCCGGATGAATCCATGCACGTACGAATAGGAATGAGCGCCGGCGAACCGATTGAAGAGCATGGCGACCTGTTTGGAAAGGCTGTCCAACTTGCGGCTCGTCTTTGTGCCCATGCAGACCCCGGCAAGATTCTGGTTGCCCATGTGGTGCGACAGCAATGCAAAGAGACTTCGTTGACATTTTCAGACTTAGGGCAAGTCACGGCCAAAGGTTTCAGCGAGGCCATACAAGTGTACGAAGTCAAATTGTCCTAGGCCTGCGAGTATTCTCTTGCAGATGAAATTGGGCGGGAGTCAAGAAGGGCGCTAGCAGCATTGCCCGCCGGAGACAGGAAGATCGATTTCTCGCGCTCAGCGGAGCATGAGCAATTGGCTGAATCGTTATCTTCCCAGCCGGGTATCCGTCATGTCACATCGGCTGGTCTTTATGCTATGCATTATTTCAATCCAATGTGCCACGCGGTGGAGTACTTCCCTGCATTGCAGGCTGGACGGCTCGCTAGGATCTCATTTTTCGATGAAAATGGAATCGCGTGTCAGGATCCAGATCATCACGGCAACGCCGGTGACAACGAGAACCGGGACGCCGCTGGAGAGAACAGTTGAGAGGCGCGGAACGGCAGGGACCATGATGTCAAGAAACCTCCCGGACAGCTGCGGCAACATCAGCAAGAACAATCCGAACAGTCCTGCAATCCCGCTCAATGATAATCCGACAAGAGCAAGAAGGTCGAATTTCGTGAGACGTTCTTCCTTTCTTGCATATTGGGCTTTCAGCCAGATCACCCGGTAGTCGCGCAACCGGTGAGCCGGGTTGTTGGCCACAAGTTCCTTCATCATCATGGTCGTCGCTCTTGTCTCCTGGCATCGTGGGCAACTTGCCGCGTGATTGCCCAA
>JBARRO010000104.1:0-44038 GCA_049644265.1 Bacteroidota bacterium | reverse complement strand
GTTCCAGCTGGCCTCGAAATCGCTGGTCGGGGCGCGGGGAGATTTCAACCTCGGCAAGAATTCGACCCTCGGCTTCACGTACATGAACCTGAACCAGCAATCGCTCAGCGACAAAGTGCGTTTGGGGGAGGAGCCGATCAGCAACAGCATCATGGGGATCGACGGAGGCACCACTGTCGACATGGATTTTCTGACGCGCGCGATGAATTGGATCCCCGGGATTCGAACGACCGCGGCATCGCAGTTCACATTACGGGGAGAAGCCGCCTACATGCTTCCCGACCCGAACACGCGGAAGAGCCCAATCCCGCAGGACCATGGGAGCGGCATGGCGTACATCGACGACTTCGAAGGTGCGCTCCGGCAGATACCTCTCGGGATAGGTTACACCATCTGGAGGGAATCCAGCCCACCGTACTATGTTACCGGCCTCGACCCTCCGTACTCGCTTGGGCTCGACCGCAAGATCCCCACGGATCTTCTTGCATCTCAGGTCCTCGCCGACACATCCAAAATGTGGTACAAAGCAAAGATGACCTGGTTCAACGTCATCCCGACCGACGTCATTACCTCCACCATTTGGGGAAATCGGAAGAGCGTCGCAAAAGGGCAGGACCAGGTGACGGTATTGAATCTGTATTTCAAACCCCAATTGCGTGGTGCGTTCAACTATTCGATGAACCTGGACAGCACCCTCTTCGCAGACCCGAGGAAAGCATGGGGCGGCATCCAGCACCTCATCGGCACGACCTCGACCAACCTCCTCGATGAGAATATCAGCTTCATCGAGTTGTGGGTGAAGATTGTCAGGAGTCCGGCAAGTGCGAAACTCAACATCAACCTCGGATATATCAGCGAGGATGTGGTTCCCACTCCGAGCAACGTGCTCAACACAGAGGACGGTGTTCACGGCGGAATCCGAACCGGCTACCTGAAACCGGGCGAAGACGTCGGCCTGGACGGATTGACCGACGACGAAGAGCGTTCGCGCTATGCGACATTCCTGGAAAAATATGCTACGTCTCACCCCGAGTACGCTTCCGACCCATCCGGTGATGACTGGACCCGACCTCCGTTCAGCTCGAGACAGTCCATCGAAATCGATCCCACGGCAGCCGACCAGTACCTGAATTCCAACGGAACGGAAGGAAACTCCGGCTCGGAGCTCGGAGCACGGTTCCCCGACACAGAAGATCTCAACGGAAACAATGCGCTCGACCGTGCCAACGCATACTTTGAGTATGAGCTTCCGCTCGACACGACAAACGCCGGGTTCCAAAAGTACGTCACGGGGTACGGTCAGAGCGGATGGTATCAGGTCCGCATTCCGTTAAATGACTTTGCCCGGCAAATCGGAGCCCCGACATTTACCAACGTCGAATCGGTTCGATTATGGCTTACGGGAGCCCAGAGCGACGTTCTCCTTCGTATGACGGAGTTCAATCTCATTGGAAACCAGTGGGAAGAGCTCGTCAAGAACGACCCGCAATTCAAGGTCAGCGTTGTCAACGTCGAAGATAACCCGGACTACCAAAGCCCGGTCGAAGGACTCCGTACGCGTGACCCGGCACATCCGGACCAGGCGGTGTATAGCAACGAACAATCCCTCAACCTCGTGATCAGCGAATTAACAGACGGCCAAATCAAGGAAACCATCAAGCGATTTGTCGTCAAGCCGCTCGACCTTTTCAACTACCGGTCGTTAAAGATGTTCGTCCATGGGGAAGAAGGGGATGTGGCAAAAGGATACCAACGGTTCCAGTTCATCGACACCACCACGTACACGGTCGAGATGTTCCTCCGGTTCGGCTCGGATTCGCTGAACTACTACGAATACCGCCTCCCGGTGCGCACGGGATGGGATCAGGCAAACGACATCACCATCAATTTTGCAGAACTCACGGCTATCAAGTTTCTCCGCGACAGCGGCTCGGTCTTCACACACCGTGTGCCGGTTCCGAATGCGGCACCCGGTGTAACCTACCAGATCCGCGGCGACCCGACGCTGACCAACGTCCGTTATGTCAGTATCGGAGTCCAGAACCCGAACGGCAAAACGGTGCCCGGCTCCACGGATGTGGTAAACGGCGAGTTATGGGTGGACGAATTGCGGCTGACGGATGTCGACAACACACCGGGATTGGCCTACCGGTTCGATTCGAGCATCAAGCTTGCCGACGTGGCGAACCTCACGTTCTCCTACACCGACCGGGACCCGAATTTCCACTCGCTCGAGGAACGCTTTGGCACGCGCAGCACGACGAGAAATTGGGGATTGACGGCGAACATCGGGTTTGAACGGTTCCTCCCGGAGAGTTGGACCGGCTCGAGCCTTTCGTTTTCGTATTCCCACATCGAGGCCACCGCGCAACCGCGGTATGTGCCGGGGACGGATATTCTCGTTGAAGCGGCGGCTCAGCGCGTGCAGGAGGACACGACCCAGGTGAATCCCACAAAGGCGGCCGAGGCGGTGCGGACGAAGTCGCAGGACCTCAGCGTCACGGAGACGTATGCGCTGCCCAACATTAAGCTGAACATTCCTTCTACGTCCTGGCTGGTCACGGAGACAATTAACCGGTTGTCGCTCGGTTATTCCTACAACATCACGACGCGTCGAAGTCCCACCATTGAATTCTCGGAAGCCTGGGGTTGGAACGCCCGGGCCAACTACGGGTTGCAGTTTGGGGCGAACTATCTGGAGCCCCTCTCTCTCTTCGGCGATTTCTTTCTCTTCAGTCCCTGGAAGAATGCGCGGATTTATTTTACCCCGCGGCAGATCGGGCTCACGGCGTCGATGGCCCGCAGCCAGTCGAAGGATCGGGCACGGAACCAGGTGACCCAAAACCCGACAGTTCGGAATCTCTCCGCCAGCCGGGCGATGAATTTCAACTGGCAGTTGACCGAGAACGGACTGCTGAATGTCGGGACGGACTATACCCTCGACATCCAAAGCAGCCTCGTCCATCTTGAGCTGGACCGCTTCGGCAATCAACGATCGTTCTCGGATATCCTCGGAGACATGTTCCTCAATGACAGGTTGGTGAACTTCGGGAACGACTTATCCTACTCCCAGTCGATCGGCTTTACCTCCAAACCGGTTGTGCCTCCTCTTCTCAAGCTCGACAAGATCCTCACGCCGTCTTTCCGCTACAACGTCGGATACAACTGGTCGAACAACCTTCAGGCGGGTGAGCTGGGCAAGAGTGCGCAATGGAATGCCTCCTTCAACGCGACAACGGATATCAACATCAGAGCCATCTCGGAGCAAATCTGGTCTTCCACGCCGGCTCGTGGTGGAGAAACCGAGACGCCGGATACCGTGGCGAAATCTGTCAGTTTGACGGACCAGATCGATCGTATTACGCGCGTCCTGTTGAAAAACACCCTGTTCGATTTTGAAAAGCTCGGATTGACCTTCAGTCAGACAACGCGCGCCCAGAATACCGGTGTGGTCGGCCGTCCGGGGTTCGGGAACCTCTTTAATAGAATCCCGTTCTTCCAATCCTCAACGACGGACAACGGTCCCTCTCTGTATTATCAACTTGGCCTTTCACCGGACCCGAATGGTGAGGTCATTCTCAAGGCAAAGAAGTCATTCCCGTTCTTCACGGGCTACAGCGTCCCCGGCTTGCGGGCAAGGAACGGTAGCCTGACGGACGTCTATACGCAGACAAACCGGATCACCATGCGAACCTCCCGTTCCCTCTGGGAGGGAGCGCAGCTTGAACTGAATTGGAATGTCGGCTGGTCGTACAACGAAAACAAAACGATTGTCACAGATTCGACGGGAGTTCCCTTCGAGCGGAACAGAGTCGTCACGGGAGATCTCGACCGCTCGTTCATTTCATTTCCACCAGTACTTATTTTCAAGTTGTTCCGCACCAGCATCGAAGATGTCAACAAGAAGTACGAGGCGCTGAAAATCAACCACGCCGACCCGCGGGCGGACGACGCAAAGCTTTCCCAGGCGTTTGTGGAAGGGCTGGAGGCATTCCCGGTGATTACCAAAATCCTCGGGAACATCGCGCCCCGGGCGAACTGGACCATCCGATGGGATGGGCTCGAGAAGTTCAGCATCTTTAAGAGCTTTGCCCAACGGGTGTCTTTCGACCACTCGTACAGTTCCTCATACCGTCGCCGGTGGAGGATTTCGCAGGACGGAGCCGAGGTCACGGAGAGTCAGACGGTAACCTACGGATTCTCGCCTCTCATCGGGGTGAGTTTCACATTCAAAGAACTCTTTAAGGGGAATTTCGGAGCGACCGTGCGCTACAATACCACCACGTCGTTCGACCTGAATCCGTCCGTCCAGAATGTCTCCGAAGGTGGAACGTCCGACATCTCTCTCTCCGCGAACTACAGCAGGCAGGGTTTTGAAATCCCGTTCTTCGGACTTTCGCTCTCGAACGACCTCGACGTCAGCTTCTCGTACACCTACTCGTTGAACGCCCGGAAGATTTACGACATGAAGGATTTCAGACCCGAAGGCACGCCGCAGGAGGGATCGACCCGCACCGTGATGGAACCGAGAATTCGTTACATCCTGAGTGCGCGCGTCACGGCGTCGCTTTACTACCGGTACACGAAGATCGCTCCGTACCAGGGAGTGTCAAAAGTTCCGGGCTCGACCATCAACGAAGGCGGTCTCGACGTCCACGTCGCGATTCAATAGTTCGGCTCGCTTGTTCATGGTTGCTCCGGCGTTGCATTGATTCTCTGGGCTTTAATGGTTACTTTGCTTCGTTATTGCAGAACAAGATCATATCACAGAGGACACAGCGAAGAGCAGAGTTCACAGAGGAAAAGATGAGAAGGTAGCTCGTGGTAAAGCATTGCTCGGAGCGTGTCACAGAGGATACGGTGAACAACAGAGATCACAGAGAAAAGATGTGAGAGTGGCTTGGTGAAAAGTGTTGGTAAATAAGGAAGAACCCCCCCCCATAAATCTTAAGGTACTGGTTCTCATCCTCTGTGTGCTCCTCTCTTCTCTGTGAACTCTGTGAAATGTTTCTCAACATAGCAGACTAACCATTGCGAGCATGATGGATTTCTCGAAGAAAATATTGTGGGTGGATGATGAGATAGACCTGCTCCGGGCCCATCTACGCCTCCTTGAGCAAAAAGGGTATCTCGTCGATACCGCAACAAATGGGGAAGATGCCATCGAGCTCGTCAAGGAGAAGGGGTACGACCTCGTGTTTTTGGACGAGATGATGCCGGGAATGGGGGGATTGCGGACGCTCGCAGAAATCAAAGACGTAGCGCCGTCTCTTCCGGTCATCATGGTGACCAAAAGCGAGACGGAGAGCCTCATGGAAGAGGCAATAGGCGGGAAGATTACGGATTACCTTACCAAGCCCGTCAATCCGAGTCAGATTCTTCTTGCATGCAAGAAGATACTGGAGGGAAAGAAAATTGCGGGGGAGTACGTTTCGCGCGACTACGCCAAGGAAATCCAGAATATCGCCGTGATGCTGATGAACCCGCTCGACGAGACGGGTTGGATCGACCTCTACATCAAGCTGGCCGGATGGGATCTTGAACTGGACGAGCACCCGGAACTCGGCCTACGCCAGACACTCCTGGATCAAAAGCGGGAGTGCAATGTAGAGTTTGGGAAGTTTGTGGAACGAAACTACAAAAAGTGGATCGAAAACCCGAATCGGAAAACGCTTCTTTCGACCGATATTGTCGAACACCACGTCATACCCGAACTGAACGGAAAATCCTCGGTATTCTTCTTTGTCATCGATTGCCTGCGGCTCGACCAATGGCTGGTCATGGAAAGCCTGCTCTCCGAATACTTTACCTTCGAAAAACAGTACTATTTCAGCATTCTTCCTACCGCGACTCCGTATTCCCGAAACGCAATCTTCAGCGGCCTGTTCCCGATGGAGCTCGAGAAGCGATTCCCGGAAATTTGGGAGGCGGGGGAGGACGACGAAAGCAGCAGGAACCGCCACGAACATCAGCTGCTCGACAAACTCCTGGAGAGAAAGCGGATTCAGCTGAAACCGGAATCCAAGTACGTCAAGATTCTCGACGCCGACTTCGGGCGACAGTTCGAGAATAATATCCTCTCGTATACGCAAAGCAAATTGACCGCCGTTGTCGTGAACTTCGTGGACATGCTGGCCCACGGGCGCTCCGACTCTGCCCTCCTGAAAGAAATTGCTCCGGACGAGTTTGCCTATCGCACATTGACCAAGTCCTGGTTCCAGCACTCATCGCTTTTCGGCATGCTCAAAACCCTCGGGCGCCAAAAGAACGTCACCATTATTCTTACGACCGACCACGGAAGCGTCCGTTGCCTGCGTGGCTCAAAAGTCATCGGCGACCGTGAAGCGTCGACCAATCTGCGTTACAAGTTCGGGAGAAATCTCAAGGTTGACGAGAAGAACGCCGTCTTTGTGAAAAACCCGACGGACTACAAGCTTCCCCACGGCAGTGTGACGACGAACTACGTGATGGCCAAAGAAGACTACTATTTCGTCTACCCGACAGATTATCACCGGTACCTCAACCAGTATCGCGACAGTTTCCAGCATGGCGGCATCTCGATGGAGGAGATGATTCTGCCGGTCGTCAAGCTCGGGCCCAAGTAATGCTCACGGCAACCACGAGCTCCGTGGAGGAAACAATTTCATTTGCCAGAACCTTCGGCGCTTCCCTGCGTCGGGGGGATGTGGTTGCGCTGTCGGGCGACCTGGGAAGTGGAAAGACACAGTTCGTCAAAGGCGCGTGTGAAGCATTCCGCGTCCGCGAGCCCGTCACGAGCCCAACGTTTGTCCTGTTGAACCGCTACAGTGGCCGCGACAAAGACGGGCGGGAATTGCTCCTGTTTCACTTCGACTTGTATCGCGTACGATCCATCGCAGAAGTGTATGATCTGGGCTACGAGGAGTTCTTCCGCGGCGATGGCGTCTGCTTCATCGAATGGGCCGACCTCTTCAACGACTTGGGGACAATGCTCCCGGCGGAACGGTACCATGTGAAACTCTCATTGGGTTCCGAAGAGAATATCCGAAGGATTGAAGTTGCAGACCGCGGAGAGCCTGCGGTGCTGGCCGGGGCCAGGGGAGTCAGACGCGGCATTGTTCCATGACTGTGCTCGGCATTGAGACATCGACAGAAGTGTGTTCCGTCGGCCTCGCGGATGAACAAGGGCGAACGAAAGAATGCTCTCTTGTCGAGTCCCGTATCCACTCCGAGAAACTCCTGACCCTGGTGCAGCAAGTGTGCGAAGACGGGAACACACCTCTCGGGAAGGTCGATGCGTTCGCTATTTCGATCGGCCCCGGTTCCTTCACCGGACTCCGCATTGGGCTGAGCAGCACGAAAGGACTCTGTTATGCGTTGGGGAAACCTATCGTTGCGGTTCCCACTTTCCAGGCCGTCGCAGAAGCGATCATGCGCGACCGGCAGGAAGTGAAGGATGTTCTTGTTTGCATCGATGCGAAGCAGGGGGATTTCTACGTCGGTTCCTACGAAGCTGCCGACGGATCAGCAAGGCCGAGGCATGAAGTTGGGATACGGAAGCTCGAGGAGGTCGGCGTTCTGATGGCGGCGGGGCAGGTGGTGGCGACAGACCGTGTTCAGCAGTTGGAGTCGCTGGCAGCTGATGCGGGTTCTTGCAGCGAAATTCACAAGTACTACCGTGGCGATTCCGTGGCCGGGATCGGGCTGAGGAAGCTGCTTGCTCATGACGTGAGCGATCTTGCTTCGCTCGAGCCCCGCTACCTGAAGGATTTCATCGTTCGCCCTCTTTCCTAATCCTCCCGGGGGGCCGTCCTCGCTTGAAAGGAGAAGACCATGGCGTGGTTTAGAAGATCGAAGGAAAACATTTCGTCTGAAGGTCAGAAGAAAGACATTCCCGACGGCATGTGGGTAAAATGTCTGGGATGCGGCGACATTATCCATAAGAAGCAGCTGGAACAAAACCTGTTTACGTGCACGAAGTGCAACTACCATTTCCGCATCGGGAGCAAAGAGTACTTCGAGATTCTCCTTGACAAGGGAAGTCTCAAGGAAATGGACAAAAAGATGCGCTCGGTGGATCCGCTGAACTTCGTGGACACGAAGCCGTACGTGAAGCGAATTGAGGACACCATCAAGAAAACCGGCCTGCAGGATGCCGTACGGACGGGGACCGGGGAAATCGACGGAATTCCTGTGGTCATCGCATGCATGGACTTTGGGTTTATCGGGGGAAGCATGGGCTCGGTCGTTGGCGAGAAGATTGCACGGGCCATCGACAAAGCGCGGGAGCTGAAGCATCCGCTGTTGATCGTTTCCTCGAGCGGCGGTGCACGCATGATGGAGGGTGCGCTTTCGCTCATGCAGCTCGCCAAGACGAGCGCAAAACTCGCCCAGCTCTCGGACGACGGCGTGCCGTACATTTCCCTGATGACGGACCCGACGACGGGCGGCGTCACGGCAAGCTATGCCATGCTCGGCGATGTGCAAATCGCGGAGCCCGCGGCGCTGATCGGGTTTGCGGGTCCGCGTGTCATCCGACAGACGATCGGCAAGGACTTGCCGAAAGGTTTCCAGCGATCGGAGTTCGTTCTGGAAAAAGGATTTGTCGACATGATCGTCCACCGCAGGGAACTGAAGGAAACAATTTCCAAATTGCTCCGATTGCTGCAACACTGAAAGCTGCGAGAACGCGGAGACGGCCGCAAGAGGGCACCGAAGTCACAAAAGGGGAATTCTCTTACAAACAAAGATACGTATGTGCCCTTTGTGCTTCTTTGTGGCCAAACAATTCTTCCTTGAAGTAGTTTGTCATCCTGCAAATGTATGAACGTACACATCGTTGGGGTTCCGATGGATCTTGGAGCGGGTCGTCGCGGCGTCGACATGGGACCCTCGGCGATTCGCATTGCCGGCGTTGCAGACCGGCTCCGCGGTTTGGGTCATACCGTCATCGATGAAGGGGACATCCCTGTCAAAGCTCCCGAACTTCAGCGCATCCGGAACGACAAGCTCAGGTATCTTCCTGAGATCGTTCGTGCGTGCACACTCCTGAGCGGAAAAGTTGAAAAAATAGCGCACGACGGAGGATTTCCGCTTGTCCTCGGCGGAGACCACTCGGTTGCGATCGGCACCATCGGGGGACTTGCTGCCCACTGCAAACGAACCGGAAAAACCCTCGGGGTTCTCTGGATCGATGCACACGGGGATCTGAACACAGATCAGACTTCTCCATCCGGAAATATCCACGGCATGCCCCTCGCCGCATCCATCGGGCTTGGGGCAATTGAATTGACTTCTGTGGGGGGAGATTTTGTCAAGGTTGAGCCCAAAAATGTCGTCCTCCTGGCAACGCGCGACCTCGATGAAGGAGAACGAGGGCATATCAAGAAGCACGGCGTGAACATCTTCACGATGGAGCAAGTCGACAAAGATGGGATGTCCGTCATTGTCACGAAGGCGTTGCGTAAACTGAATCACGTCGACTATCTCCACGTGAGTTTCGACCTCGACGCCATCGATCCTTCTGTTGCCCCAGGAGTCGGCACGCCTGTCAAAGGGGGCCTGGATTATCGGGAAGCGCACCTGATCATGGAAGAACTCAGCGAATCGGGAAGGATGAGTTCTCTCGAGATGGTCGAAGTGAATCCGATTCTTGACAACCGGAATCAGTCTGCGGAGTTTGCGGTGGAGCTGATTCAGTCGGGATTTGGGAAGAAGATCATTTAGCTATCAGCTTTCAGCTGTCAGCATTCAGCTTCATCGGTTGGAGCGAGGTTCATGCAGATTATCAGACACGCGTCGGAGATGCAAGAAACGGCGGAGAAGATTCGCCTTTCCGGCAGGCGAATTGGCATTGTGCCGACGATGGGATTCCTTCACCAGGGACATCTCAGCCTGATCGCGCGCGCAAAAGAAAACTCGGACGTCGTGGTCACGACCATCTTTGTCAATCCAACCCAGTTTGGGCCCGGTGAGGATCTGGAACGGTATCCAAGGAATTTTGAACGTGACGAGAAGCTTGCCCGGGAAGCGGGGACAGACATTCTCTTCTACCCGGATGCGAAGGAGATGTATCCGGCAGGATATCTGACGTACGTCGGGTCGGAAAGAGTTTCAACAATGCTTGAGGGGAAGTTCCGGCCAACGCATTTTCGCGGAGTTACAACCGTGGTCGCGAAACTGTTGAACATCGTAAAGCCGCACGTCGCACTCTTCGGCCAGAAAGATGCTCAACAGGCATTCATCATCCGTCAGATGGTGAAGGATCTGAACTTCGACGTTTCCGTGACGATCGCCCCGATTGTTCGTGAACAGGATGGCCTCGCCCTGAGCTCAAGAAACGTCTATCTCAGCCCTTCCGAGCGTTCCAATGCAACCGTGCTGTTCCGCTCATTGAAACTTGCAGAACAGCGCATCACGGAAGGCATTCGAAACTCGTCGCGGATCCGGAAGGAGATGGAGGAGGTCCTTCGCTCGGCCAATCCGTCGGCGATCGACTATGTTGCATTCTTAAGGCCGGACGATTTTGCAGAAACGGATGCGGTGGCGCCTCCTTCGGTGTTGATTGCGCTTGCCGTGCGATTCGGGACGACGCGCCTGATCGATAACATCATCGTCAGTGTGAACTAGGGGATGATTGTTGGCCGGGGGGACAATTTCTTCAATTTCAATTGGGATATGAAGGCAACGAGCAGGAACATTCGAAGAAACGTCGCGGCGGTCGTGATGGCAGCAGGGAAGGGGACACGGATGAAGGACCCTTCGAGAGCAAAAGTCATGGCCGAAATCAACGGGAAGCCGCTGATCCATTATGTCGTCGACCTTGCCTACAAGCTCGACGCAAGCCATGTCATCGTTATTGTCGGCTATCAGCGGGAAGTGGTGACGGAGTACATCCGACGATCGCACCCGGATGTCGACTGTGTGGTTCAGGCAGAGCAGCTAGGAACGGGTCATGCCGTCATGCAGGCGGAACAGGCGCTCAAGTCCTTCAGTGGCGAAGTCATTGTTCTCTCGGGTGATGTTCCGCTCCTGACAAAGGAGAGCATGCGGGAGTTCATCGACCATCACCATGCGACACAAGCTGTGGCGACGATCCTGACCGCTGACTTTGCGGACCCCGCGGGCTACGGCCGGATCATCCGGAACGCGGACGGATCGGTGAAGAAAATTGTCGAGCACAAGGACGCCACGGAAGATGAGCGGCGAGTGAGCGAAATCAATTCCGGCATTTACGTATTCGACAAGGAAAAATTGTTCGACGCGCTCAAACATATTTCCCCCCACAATGTCCAGAATGAGTATTACCTGACCGACGTGTTCGAGTACTTCTGGCGACACCATTGGGTGGTCTCAGCCATCAAGGCGTCACATCCGGATGAGATTCGGGGAGTGAATACGGTGGAGCAACTGGAAGAGGCGAGGAATGTGCTGAACGAGCGAGTGGTGAAGTCCTGAACTACGGTGGGGTCAAGACAATTGTGCGGAAAGTCGAAGAAACCGCAGCTTGGACTCTCTCTGAGTTTTGATTATATTTACGATCCAGGGGGCGGTTTTGACCCTGGAGAGCTGGCAGAACGGTCCCGCCACAAATCGGCGGGATTGATCGCAAGAAACGGCGATCAACTATTGCACTCTTTTGCCTTTGGAGAGCTGGCAGAACGGCTATTGCACTGGTCTTGAAAACCAGCGGGCGCAAGCCCTTGGGGGTTCGAATCCCTCGCTCTCCGCATTCAGCTTGCTACGCCGCAGAGTCTTTGAGGTAGAGCTGGCTTCGCCAAATCCAGCGTCCCGACGGAGTCGGGACTTGGGGGTTCTCCGCCAGCTTGTCCCGCCGAAGGCGGGACGGCGGATCCGCCTTTGGCGGAGAATCCCTCGCTCTCCGCGCGTAAAATTCTGAAGAAAGCGAGTTATTCCGCTGCACACCACCTTGGAGAGGTGGCCGAGTGGCTGAAGGCACAGGTTTGTCCCGCAACCTCTACTGACTCTTTGAAATAAGCGGGATTCTCGATTTGACAATTTCGCCGCACGGAGACCTGGAGAGGTGGCCGAGTGGCTGAAGGCACAGGTTTGTCCCGCAACCTTAACTAAAATTCAAAATAAGCGGGATTCTCGATTTGACAATTTCGCCGCGCGGAACCTTGGAGAGGTGGCCGAGTGGCTGAAGGCACAGGTTTGCTAAACCTGCATAGGGGGTAACCTCTATCGAGGGTTCGAATCCCTCCCTCTCCGCAATGAGAGGCGCGGCGAAAGTCAAATCGGAACTAAACCTGCATAGGGGGTAACCTCTATCGAGGGTTCGAATCCCTCCCTCTCCGCACAAAAACGTGCGGCGAAAGTCAAATCGGAACTAAACCTGCATAGGGGGTAACCTCTATCGAGGGTTCGAATCCCTCCCTCTCCGCAAGCGATCCAATCTGCATTTCCCCATTTCACCCAACCTCAGTACGGGAACCTCCCTTCCATCCTGCTCTTCGCCAACTCCACGACGTAATCCGTAATTCTTTCCACCACCAACTGAACATACGCCTCACCCTTTTCCTTTGAGGCCTTACGAGGATCGCCGTGCGTTGAATCCATTGTCACCAAATGCCATGGCCGCGCGATGGAAATCCATCCTTTATTGATCGCCTCGAACTGTGATCGTCGGGTCTTGCCATCGCTCGCATTCTCAAGATGAACCAGATCTCCAAACAATGCCATATCCACGCTCGTTTCCAGCTCATCCGCGTGCTCTCCGGGGTTCTCAAAAATCTCCTTCACCTTGTCCGCTCCAACCTTCCACCAATCCGCCAAACTCACAAACACTTCTGACTTTCTGTATAAACTCCTCATCAGGGGCTTAAAGTCATTTCCCCCGTGACCGTTGATGATCAGCAGCTTGAGTATTCCATGCTCCTCGAGCGAATCGATAATATCCTCTATCATAGTATCGAGTGTGGATTGCTCGACATTGATCGTCAGGGGAAAACCCATCGTGTTTCCCTGCACTCCGTAGGGGAGAGTAGGAAGTAACACCACGGAGGCCTTCCGCGTCCACGCCTTTGCGCACGCGCGTTCAGCGATCGCGGTACTGTGAAACGCGTCCGACCCATACGGCACGTGAAGGCCGTGCGCTTCCGTCGATCCGATCGGCAACACGGCAACCTGGTATTTCTCTCTTCGCACATCCTTGAGTGTCAGTTCCTGGAGCTTCCAGCGGTTCATCGTTCTCTCCTTGATATAAGAACAGAACCAATGTAATGAAATGAGGAGGAAAAAAGAACTGCGCAAATTGAAATTCGGACGCCTTTTTGCTATCTTGAAAAGAATTATGGCAAATCAAGTTCGCGTCCGCTTTGCACCAAGTCCGACAGGATTCCTCCATGTGGGAGGCCTACGCACGGCGCTGTACAATTACCTCTTCGCAAAGCACAACGGTGGGAAGTTCATTCTTCGGATTGAAGACACCGACCAATCGCGAAAAGTCGAAGGAGCTCTTGAAAACCTGATCGCGACGTTGGAATGGGCGGGAATACAGTACGACGAAGGCCCCAAAAGAGGGGGCGAATACGGTCCGTACATACAGTCGGAGCGCCTGAACGTTTACCACGAGCACGTGCTTCAGCTCGTCGGAAAAGGCCACGCGTATTACTGTTTCTGCAAGCCGGAGCGGTTGGAAGAGATACGGAAGAAACAGCTCGCGGCGAAACTTATGCCCTCATACGACCGGCACTGTCGCGACCTTCCGCCGGAAGAATCGAAAAAGCGGGTCGCTGCCGGAGAACCGCATGTCGTTCGGATGAAAATCCCGCTCGAAGGGGACTTGACATTCGAAGACATCATCCGGGGCCATGTGACCATTGCTCACAAGATCCTCGATGACCAGGTGCTGCTGAAGTCGGATGGATTTCCGACCTATCATCTTGCGGTGGTTGTCGACGACCATCTTATGAATATCAGTCATGTGATACGAGGCGAGGAGTGGCTGCCGAGCACGCCAAAGCACGTCCTCCTCTATCAATACTTTGGATGGGAAACTCCACAATTTGCGCATCTTCCGCTTCTGCTCAATCCGGACAAATCGAAGCTGAGCAAACGGCAAGGCGATGTTGCGGTGGAGGAGTATCGGGCCAAGGGATACCTCAAGGAAGCGCTCGTGAACTTCGTGGCCTTCCTCGGATGGAATCCCGGCGACGAGCGGGAGATCTTCTCGCTCAATGAATTGGTGAAGGAATTCACCCTGGAGAGAGTGGGAAAAGCCGGTGCGGTCTTCAACGTTGACAAGCTGAATTGGTTGAATTTTCAGCATCTCCGGAAAAAGTCGGACTCCGAGGTTCTCGGCATGCTGAAGGAAACCCTCGCGGGATCGTTTCCGAACGGGAATCATTTTGAGGATGCATACCTGCTCAGTGTTATTGCGGCGATGCGCGAACGCGTGTCGTTTATGAAAGAGTTTGTCGAGAAGAGTTCGTATTTTTTCCAGGCCCCGACGGTGTACGATCCCGCCGTTGTGAAAAAAAGATGGAAACCCGAAGCGAAGGAGCATTTGAAACAGCTCGCCGGGGACTTTTCCCGGCTGGAACACCCTGACAAGGATGCGTACGAAGCCGCCCTGCGCAAAACGGCGGAATCTTTGAAGATTGAACCGAGCGATCTCATCCATCCTCTGCGGCTTGCCGTATCGGGGGTGGGGGGAGGGCCGGGATTGTTTGACATTCTCATCATTCTTGGCAAGGACGAATCCATCAAACGAATTTTGAAAGCGACTGAAACGCTACCATGACAACAGCTGCGGAAGAACATAAGAGCGACAAGCCTGCGCAAGAAGGCGAGGCGCCGATGCGGAGGAATTTCATTCGTGAGATCGTCGACGCGGATCTGAAATCGGGCAAGAACGATGGACGAGTCCACACGCGTTTTCCGCCCGAGCCGAACGGCTATTTGCATATCGGGCATGCAAAATCCATTTGCCTGAACTTCGGGCTTGCGCGGGATTACAGGGGTCTGTGCAACCTGCGGTTCGACGATACCAATCCCTCCAAGGAAGAACAGGAATACGTGGAGTCGATCCAGCATGACGTGCGATGGCTCGGGTTCGACTGGGATGACCGGCTGTACTATGCCTCCGACTACTTCGGCAAGCTGTATGAGTACGCGACGAAGCTTGTGCAAAAAGGAAAGGCGTACGTTTGCGATCTAAGCGCGGATCAAGTCCGTGAATACCGCGGCACGCTCACCGAACCGGGCAAGAACAGTCCGTTCCGTGACCGCAGCGTTGAGGAAAACCTCGACTTGTTCCGTCGCATGCGTGCGGGCGAATTTCCCGACGGATCCAAGACTCTCCGCGCAAAGATCGACATGGCCTCGCCAAACCTGAACATGCGCGACCCCGTGATGTACCGCGTCCTCCGGTCAACGCATCATCGGACGGGAGACACATGGTGCATCTATCCGACGTATGACTGGGCGCACGGGCAATCCGACTCGATCGAGGGGATTACACACTCTGTCTGCACGCTCGAGTTTGCGGACCATCGTCCGTTGTATGACTGGTTTCTCAGAGAGCTGGAAATTTTCCATCCCCAACAGATTGAGTTCGCACGTCTCAATCTTTCCTACACGGTGATGAGCAAGAGGAAACTCCTGCAACTTGTCGAACAACGGGATGTAAAGGGATGGGATGATCCACGCATGTCGACCTTGTCCGGGTTACGACGCAGAGGATACACGCCCGAATCCCTCCGTATGTTTGCGGATCGTATCGGCGTTGCAAAAAGCGAAAGCACGGTGGACTTTGCATTTCTGGAAGACTGCCTCCGTGAGGATCTGAACAAGCGCGCGTCTCGGGTGATGTCCGTCCTGAGACCGGTCAAGCTCGTGATCGAAAACTATCCCGAGGGAAGTGTCGAGGAGCTCGATGCAGTGAACAACCCGGAGGACGCTTCGATGGGCTCGCGCAAACTCCCGTTCTCGAAAGTCCTTTACATCGAGCGGGACGACTTCCGCGAGAACCCACCGAAAAAATACTTCCGACTCTCTCCCGGCGTCGAAGTGCGGTTGCGCTATGCCTACATTATCAAATGTGTCGGCGTCGAGAAGGATGAGAAAACGGGAGAGATTGTTGAACTTCGATGCACGTACGACCCTGAAACGAAAAGCGGCTCCGCGCAGAGCGCACGAAAAGTGAAGGGAACGATTCATTGGGTATCGGCCCGGCACGCGATCGACGCGGAGGTGAGACTCTACGACAGACTCTTCACCGTGGAGGATCCCGGAGGCGACAACTGGAGGGAGTTCATCAACCCCCATTCGCTGGAAGTGGTAAATGGATGCAAGGTTGAACCGGGACTTGCAAGAGTCAAGGCGCAGGATCGGTTTCAGTTCGAACGTCTCGGATATTTCTGTGTTGACGACGATTCCCGCGAAGGGAACCCCGTGTTCAACCGCGCCGTGACTTTGCGGGATACCTGGGCGAAAATCGAAAAGGCCTGATCGTTATGAAAAAACAGCTCGACGTCATCCATATTCGCAATGCAGTCTTCTACGCCTACCATGGTGTTCTCTCGGACGAGCAGAACCTTGGCGGGAAATTCGAAGTCGACCTTGACCTTTATTGCGACTTGTCGCGGGGAGCAAAGAGCGACAACCTCAAGGATACGGTTGACTACGAGCGGGTCTATGATTGTATCCGGGGGCTCGTTTTGGGAAGGAAGTATTTCCTTCTCGAAGCGTTGGGGACGGCGATTAATGAGGGAATTATTGAAAATTTCAAGCAGGTCAAGAAGGTGACCGTGCGTGTTCGCAAACCCGGAGCAGCGGTCAAAGGGGTCATTGATTACGTGGAAGTCGAAATGACGAAGGAGCGGAAGTGATGGGGCGGGTTTTTGTGGGATTGGGATCCAACCTTGGTGATCGGTTGCATTTTCTCGAGCGCGCAGTGTCGGCTCTGGAGATGCTTCCCGGATTCCGGTTGCTGAAGCGCTCCTTTATCTATGAAACGGAGCCAGTGGGATTGACAGAACAACCCGAGTTTCTGAACATGGTCGTCGAGCTTGCGACATCTCTTCCGGCTCGCGAGCTCCTCAAAGAGTTGAAGTCCGTGGAACAAACACTGGGACGAACGGCGACGAAACGTTGGGGACCGCGTGAAATTGACCTCGATCTCCTTTACCATGGCGACACGGTATTGGACGAGGACGGATTCCATATTCCGCACCAGGAAATCCCCAACCGCAAGTTCGTGCTTGTTCCTCTTAACGAAATCGCCCCTGATTTTCTCGACCCCCGCCGGAAGACCGCCATAGCCACGCTCCTCCGGCAATGCAAGGATACCAGCAAGGTCCAGAAGGCCACATTGACCATCTCACCGCATTTCTAGGAGAATCTGCTTGCAGCTGCCGAGCGACATACGTCATATCGCCATCGAAGGGGTCATCGGAGCAGGGAAGACAACCCTTGCCAACATGCTCTCGGAAAAACTGGGAGCCCGGCTTGTGCTGGAGAGATTCGAGGAGAACCCGTTCCTCCCGAAGTTCTACGAAGACCCTGAGCGATACGCGTTTCAAACGCAGATATTCTTCCTCCTGAGCCGGTACCGGCAGCAGCAGGATCTGTTCCAGGCGGACCTGTTCCATTCCCACATCATTTCTGACTATATCTTTGAGAAGGACAAGATCTTCGCTTACTTGACTCTTCAGGATGAGGAACTGAAGCTCTACGAGAGCCTCTTGACCGCCATCGAGAAGAATATCCCGCATCCCGACCTTGTCATCTACCTCCAGTCGAGTGTGGACCGTCTGTTGACAAACATCCGCAAACGGGCACGGAAGATGGAAGAGAACATGTCGGAAGAATACATCCGCGAGCTCAACGAGGCCTACAACTATTTCTTCTTCCGCTACAAATCCTCACCTCTGCTCATTGTCAAAGCCACCGACATCGATTTCGTGAACAATAAGGGCGATTTCGACGACCTCCTCGAACAAATCCTCCGCCCAAACAAGGCTCCGGTGGAATACTACAACCCGATGGTGAGAAAATGATTCGGAGTCTCCTCATAGGATTGTTGAGGATCGTGTTCTGGGTGTTCTTGTTCTATCTTGTCTCAACAATCTTCCAGACGGTGGTTCGCGCGTTCGCGCGCCCGAGGAAACCACCAGGGGTTGGAGCCCCAGAGGCGCCTTCTCAGGAAAGAGAATCCCCCCGAGATCGAACGATCGAGTACAAAGATGTCAAGGATGCAACCTTCACCGAAGAACCGGACGACTCAAAGCATGCGTCGCCCCTGCAGTAATCCCTTCCAGCTTCCTTCTTTTCATCATTTCCATTGAAGATATACTTTCGCTTTGCTATATTACTCCATTGTTTTTCAAAGGAATTTCAAGGCAACGGGAGCACATGGCGCGAGTTTACATAGAGAATCTGGAGCCGTACGTCGGGCAGGAGGTGCAGCTTCGCGGCTGGCTCTACCACAAGCGATCCAGCGGGAAAATCCGATTTCTTCTCCTGAGGGACGGCACCGGTGTCATTCAGGGTGTGATGGTGAAGGGCCAGGTTTCGGATGAGACGTTTGCGAAATTCGATGAGCTGACCCAGGAATCTTCATTCGGCATGACCGGGAACGTGCGCAAAGATGCGCGTGCGCCCGGAGGGTATGAACTCGACGTCCGCGATGTGACGATATACCAGGTTGCCAACGAGTATCCCATAACTCCCAAGGAACACGGCATTGAATTCCTGGCCGACCGACGGCATCTGTGGCTCCGCTCCTCACGTCAGCATGCAATCATGCGTATCCGTCACCGGATTATCAAAGCGATCCGGGACTTCTTTGACGGTCGCGGGTTCACCCTCATCGACTCTCCCATTCTGACTCCCAATGCCGTTGAGGGCACGACCACGCTCTTCGACACGGAGTACTTCGACCTCGGCAAAGCCTATCTCACGCAGTCAGGCCAGCTTTATGCCGAAGCCGGAGCCATGGCATTCGGGAAGGTCTACTGTTTCGGGCCGACATTCCGGGCAGAAAAATCGAAGACCCGCCGCCATCTGACGGAGTTCTGGATGGTCGAGCCGGAAGTTGCCTTCAACGACCTGAACGACGATATGGATCTGGCGGAAGAGTTTCTCGAGTATATCGTTCAGAGCGTTTTGAAGGACCGTGCGCCAGAACTCGCAGCGCTGGAGCGGAAAACAGATTTCCTCCAAAACGTGAAGAAACCCCTGCCCCGCATCTCGTACGATGAAGCGGTCGAGATCCTGAAGAAAAAAGGAAATGCATTTGAATGGGGAAACGATTTCGGAGCGGCAGACGAGACCGTGATTTCCGAGCAGTTTGACAGGCCGGTGATGGTCCATCGCTACCCGTCACAGGTCAAAGCATTTTATATGAAGCGCGATCCTGCCAATCCCAAAGTCGCTCTTGCCGTCGACGTCCTTGCGCCGGAAGGGTATGGTGAAATTATCGGCGGGAGTCAGCGCGAAGATGATCTCGATGAGCTGCTAAAAAGGATTCAGGAGCACAAACTTCCACAGGCAGCATTCGAATGGTATCTGGACCTGCGCAAATATGGGAGCGTTCCCCATGCGGGCTTCGGCCTCGGCCTGGAGCGGACAGTATCCTGGGTCTGCGGGCTGGATCACATCAGGGAGACGAGTCCGTTTCCGAGGATGATCTACCGGTTGGCGCCTTAGTCAATGAGCAATAAGCAATGAGCAATCAGCAATGAGCAATCAGCAATGAGTAGTGAGTAGAATCACCTGATGTCAGGGGGGACAATGGGGAAGAGAGAGAATGTTGTCAGGGACAAGTCGTTTGTTTTCGCCGTAAGGATCGTTTACCTGTTCAAGAGGCTGAGTGGCGAGAAGAGGGAATTTGTCCTTTCAAGACAGATCTTGAAGAGTGGGACTTCAATTGGGGCAAATGTGGAGGAAGCGGACAATGCAATTTCAAAGAGGGATTTCTCCGGCAAGATTTCAATCGCTTACAAAGAAGCAAAGGAAACTCAATACTGGCTTAGACTCTTGTTGGCAACAGGTTATATTGCTCAGAATGAATTTGATTCGTTGATCTCGGATTGCGACGAGCTCTGTAGACTCCTTTTTTCAATACTCCGCACATCCCGAATTAATCTCCAATGACACTTGAAGTGCACTTCCTTATCTCTCATTCCTTATTGTTCATTGCTCATTCTTCATTGAAGAATTGAATCCCCGTGCTCAAAGTAACCAACCTTAGGAAAGAGTACGAGACCGTCGTTGCTGTTGACGGTGTCTCGTTTGAAGCCAAACGCGGCGAGCTTTTTGGCCTGCTCGGACCCAATGGTGCGGGCAAGACCACGACCATCAGGACGGTGCTCAACATCATTGAGCCGGACAGCGGGGAGATCACGTTTGACGGAAAGACGTTCACGCCGCAGACATGGAATATCATCGGCTACCTTCCCGAAGAGCGCGGACTCTACAGGAAGAGCAAAATCATCAGCACGATCCTGTACTTTGCGGCACTGAAGGGAATGAACGCGAACGATGCAAAGCCGCTTGCCTTCTATTGGCTTGAACGCTTCGGCCTGAAGGATTCCGCCCACCGCAAGGTGGAGGAGCTTTCCAAGGGAAATCAGCAGAAGGTCCAGCTCATTATCTCCATCTTGCATCGCCCTCAGCTCCTCATCCTCGACGAACCCTTCAGCGGACTCGACCCCGTCAATCAGATTCTTCTGAAAGACATTCTCCTCGACCTGCGGCAGCAAAACATCGCCATCGTCTTCTCCACCCATCAAATGGAACAGGTCGAGAAGATGTGCGACAACATCTGCCTGATCAACAAGGGAAAGCCGGTGCTCAGCGGCGGTTTGCGCGAAGTGAAGGAACAATACGGGACGAATTCGGTCCGTTTGGAATATGATGGTGACGGCTCGTTTCTGCGGAAGCTTCCGTTTGTCCGTCGCGCTGATGTCTACCAAAACTATGCCGAGCTCGAGCTCGTCGACATGAAGAAGACGGGTGAGTTGTTGGCGCAACTCGACAAGGTCAATCTGAGAAAATTCGAAGTGGTCGAACCTTCTTTGAACTCCATTTTTATTCATGTGGTAGGAGGCGTCCAGGAATCTGAAACCCCCATGCCTGAACCCGCGACGGTGAAGGAACCTGAAAGCGTAACGAAAGACCCACGCGTTCGGAACGCGCTCATTTCGCTGATCCTCATGCCGTTGATCACGCTCACGATGGCCGTGCTCGAGCTCAGGAAGAGTCAGCCCTCCTGGGAGATCCCAGCCGTGCTCCTGCTCTTCTCGGTGTTTACCACGTACAAGTACTTGCAGACGAAGAAGAAAGTGGCCGACGAACGACGCCAACTGTCCTCGGGGGACGCGCGATGAAGTATCTTGAAGTCGCCCGGTGGGAGTTCCTCGAAAAGGTAAAATCCAAAGCGTTTATCATTTCGCTCGTCCTGATGCCAATGATCATGGTGGGACTGGGACTGATGCAGGGACTTATGGCGACGAAGGCAGACGAGAAGACGGTCGCCATCGGCGTGATCGACGAGACGGGCCAGATTCTCCAACCGCTTGCCGAACGTCTTGATGAGAAATATAAGCTTCCGAACGGCCAGCCGAATTATGTTCTGAAGAATCTGAAAGACGACAAGGATTTTGAAACGCTCAAGATGAGAGCGAACAAACTTGTCGCGTCGGACGAAATAGGGGGATACTTCACGATCCCGGCAACGGTGAATGACAGCGGCAGCGTTGAGTATCGGTCCTCGAATGTCGGCAACATCCGCATTCAGGAGAGATTCTCCCGCACCATCGAAGAAGTGGTCACGGAACGACGCATGGCGATGCGGGGACTTGACCCGAAGATGATGCGGACGCTCATGAAGGACGTCAACATCAAATCGATCAAGGTCAATGAGAAGGGGGAGGAAAAGGAATCGGGGTTCCTCGAAACATTCTTCCGCGGCTACATCGTGATCATGATGCTGCTCTTTCTTGTGCTGACGTCCGGACAGCTCCTCATTCGCAGTGTCGTGGAAGAAAAATCCAATAGAGTCATTGAAGTGCTCCTCTCGTCCTGTTCGGCGAAAGACCTGATGGTCGGAAAAATTCTCGGATTGAGCGGCCTGGGGGTTCTCCAGGTGCTCATTTGGGGGGTGATCGGACTTGGTGTGTCGATCAGCATGAACGCTTCCATCTCTGCACCCGAAGAGATTCTCCTTTCTCTTTTGTATTTTATCCTCGGATACTTGTTGTACTCGGCGATTTTTGTGGCGGCAGGATCGCCGGTAACGACCGAGCAGGAAGCCCAGCAAATCACGAGTTACGTGAGCCTGCTGCTCGTGTTCCCGATTTTCGTCGCCATTCCGGTGATGCAGAATCCCGAATCGACGGTGTTCCGGGTGCTGTCGTTCATCCCGCTCCTGACGCCGACGATCATGGTTATGCGCATCGCCGTGCAAATGCCGCCGGCGTGGGAGATTCTTTCGACGCTCGGGCTGTTGCTTGTATCCGCCGTCGTGATGATGTGGGCGGCGGGAAAAATTTTCCGGACCGCGATTCTGGTGTACGGTAAGCGTCCGAGCATCGCCGAACTCATCCGATGGATCCGGGCTGCGTGATGAACCACGAAGTGCACGAAGTGAAATAAGCAGCAATTTTTGAAATTATGTCTCTAAACCTCGAATCGATCGTTTTTTACATTCTCGCCATGGGCGCGATTTTTTCCGCGATCATGGTTGTAACGCGACGAAATCCCGTGCTTTCGGCGCTGTACCTCATCGTGAATTTTTTCTGTCTCGCTGCCCTCTACCTGACGCTCCACGCCCAGTTCATCGCGGTCATCCAGATCATTGTCTATGCCGGGGCGATCATGGTGCTCTTCCTGTTTGTCATCATGCTCCTGAACCTGGGCGATGAACGCCGGTTGAGCGAAGGGATGTCGTGGAAAAAAGGGATCGGTGCCGCGCTGAGTCTCGGACTGCTTCTGGAGATTGTCTACATCCTGATGAACCCGGGGCAGAATCTGCCCGAGGGCAACGCCCAGCGTGCTTTGGAAGTCGGGACGGTGGAAAACATCGGCGCACAGCTGTTCACGCGGTTCCTGTTCCCGTTTGAAATCACATCCATACTCCTGACTACCGCGATTGTCGGCGCCGTGATCCTTGCAAAAAAGAAGCTCGACAAGCCATGATCCCCATCCAGGAATATCTCATTCTCAGCGCGACGATTTTCATCATCGGCGCAGTCGGCGTCCTCTCCCGTCGGAACGCGATCATCGTGTTCATGTCCATCGAACTGATGCTTAATTCTGTCAACCTCACCCTGGTGGCATTTTCGTCATACTTTGGGGATGTCACGGGCCAAATGCTCGTGTTCTTTGTCATGACGGTCGCCGCGGCAGAAGCCGCAATCGGACTTGCGATCATCATAGCGCTGTTTCGTCGGAAGCAAACGTTGAATCTGGACGAGATCAATATTCTAAAGTGGTAGGGGGCTTGGGTAAAGCGAGATCAGAATACAGAATTCAGAATACAGAATTCAGGAGAGGTAAGTCTGGGTCAGGAGCAGAAACTTGAGACTCAACCTAGAACTAGAAACTCAAAACTTGAAACCTTGAACTCTAAACTTTGAACTCCAAACTCCTTTGATTTCCCTCACCCCCCTTATCGTGCTCTTCCCGCTGCTCGGATTCCTGTTCCTTGGACTATTCGGTTCACGGATCAAGAACGAGAGTGTCGTGGGTGTCATAGGGAGTGGCACGGTTGGACTTTCATTTGTCGTGGCGTGCACCCTGTTTGTTCACATGCTCGGCCTCGATCCCGAGCAGCGAAGCCAGGTTATCGGGCTGTTTACGTGGATCAGCACCTTTACGCAATCCGCTTCCTCCCTCACTGTGTCGGTCGCATACCAAATCGACCAGCTTTCCGTCCTGATGACGCTGATCGTGACCGGCGTGGGCTTTCTCATTCATGTGTATTCCATCGGGTACATGCATGGCGACAGGGGATACTGGAGATTCTTTTCGTATCTGAACCTCTTTATTTTTGCGATGCTCAACCTCGTTCTCGCCGATAACTTCCTGCTCATGTTCCTCGGATGGGAAGGCGTCGGGTTATGTTCGTATCTGTTGATTGGATTCTGGTACGAGAAGAAATTCACCGGAGATGCGGCGAAGAAGGCGTTTGTCGTAAACCGGATCGGGGACCTGGGATTTATCCTGGGCATGATGCTGATCTTCACGACGTTTGGCACCCTGAATTTTGGAGCGGTCTTCAGCGGAGCGAGCGTTCTGAGTGTTGGCAACAAAGCCGTTTTCTGGATTACGCTTCTGTTGTTTGTCGGCGCGACCGGGAAGTCCGCCCAGATTCCGCTCTATGTCTGGCTCCCCGACGCCATGGCTGGTCCGACTCCCGTCAGCGCGCTGATCCATGCTGCGACCATGGTGACGGCGGGGGTCTACATGGTTGCGCGTTGTTCGCTGCTCTATGCCCTTGCGCCCGCGACGATGGAAATTGTGGCAATCGTCGGAGCCCTTACCGCGATTTTCGCAGCGACGATCGGTCTGGTTCAGAATGACATCAAGAAAGTCCTTGCGTACTCGACGATCAGTCAGCTTGGATACATGTTCCTTGCCATGGGCGTTGCGGCATTTGGGGCAGGCATCTTCCATCTGATGACGCATGCGTTCTTCAAGGCGCTGTTGTTCCTTGGCTCCGGGGCCATCATTCACGCCATGCACGACGAGCAGGACATTCAGAAGATGGGAGGACTGAAGAAATATCTTCCTATTACCTACTGGACATTCCTTGCCGGGGCTGTCGCCATTGCCGGAATTCCTCCCTTTGCGGGCTTCTTTAGCAAGGATGAGATTCTATGGAAGGCCTTCAGCAATGAACAGGGCTCGCCGATCCTCTGGTTTGTGGGCGTGCTGGGTGCTCTGCTGACGGCGTTCTACATGTTCCGTCTCGTGACATTGACGTTTGAGGGAGAATCACGGTTTGGACATGACGTCCATCCGCACGAAGCTCCCAGGACCATGACGATTCCGCTCATCATCCTTGCGTTCCTTTCGGTTGTCGGCGGGCTCGTTGGAGTGCCTGAAAGCCTCTTCGGCAGCAACAAAGTAGAGCATTGGCTTGAGCCCGTGTTTGCACCGGCCTACAGTAAGATGATGATGGCGGGACACGAAGTGGTCTGGACCGAGTATCTGCTGATGCTGGTCTCCGTGAGTGTCGCGGCAGCCGGTATCTATGCTGCCTGGACGGTGTACCTAAAGAGGAAGGATCTGGCAGAATCGTATACTCATCGGTTCTCAAAGGCTTACAACATCCTGCTGAACAAGTATTTTGTCGATGAACTCTACGATGCCGCGGTGGTCAATCCCACGGTGAAGATTTCGGACTCGTATCTCTGGAAGTGGTTCGATGTGTCCGTGATTGACGGCATCGTGAACGGTACCGCGAGACTTGTGGGGCTGTGTGCCCAGTCCATCCGAAAAGTCCAAACCGGGGTTGCGCAGTCGTACGCCGTCGTGTTCGTGGGCGGCATTCTCCTTATTGTCGCATGGCTGACCATTCGCTGATCAATCAAACCTGACCTCATGCTCTCTCAGTACATTCTGACCCTGATCATCTTCCTCCCGTTGGTGGGTGCATTGGCATTGTTCCTTGTCGACAAGGAAAAAGCCGGCGCGATCAAGACTGTCGGGTTCGTGTTCACGCTGCTGACCTTCCTGGTTTCTCTCGTCCTCTATTTTGAGTTCGACCCTGCCAATGCGGGGTTCCAGTTCATACTCCAGGTGCCGTGGATCAGCGGCATCAACATCAGCTACTTCGTCGGGATTGACGGGATGTCGCTCTTGCTGATCCTGTTGACTACGTTCCTCACGCCGCTGGCTCTGCTCGGCACGTGGAATTCGGTCCAGGAGAGAATAAAGGAATACACCATGATGATCCTGCTCCTCGAAGTCGGGATGCTTGGTGTGTTCGCGGCGCTTGACCTGTTCCTGTTTTATGTGTTTTGGGAAGCGATGCTCATCCCCATGTACTTCATCATTGGGATCTGGGGAGGGCAGGACCGGGTGTACGCAGCGGTGAAGTTCTTCCTCTACACGTTGATGGGCAGTCTGCTGATGCTTGTGGCGATCCTGTCGCTCGGATACTTTGCTTCCCTGCAGCAAGGAGGAAAGTTCACGACAGATTTCCTGCAACTTTCGGCGATCGCGTACCGATTGCCGATCAACCTGCAGATGTGGATGTTCCTTGCGTTCGCCTTGAGCTTTGCAATCAAAGTTCCCATCTTCCCGCTCCACACATGGCTGCCCGACGCACACGTCCAGGCGCCGACCGCCGGCAGCGTGATCCTTGCGGGAGTACTCCTCAAAATGGGGACGTACGGGTTCATCCGGTTCTGTCTCCCCCTGTTTGCAGAAGCGTCGCTCCGGGCGGTGCCGTATTTCTGTTCTCTTGCGGTTATCGGCATCATCTACGGAGCGCTCGTTGCGATGGTCCAGACAGATATCAAAAAGCTTGTCGCCTATTCATCCGTATCCCACCTGGGGTTCGTGGTACTTGGAATTTTTTCCGTGACGGAAGAAGGAATGCAGGGTGCGGTGATCCAGATGGTTAATCACGGCCTCTCCACGGGGGCGCTCTTTCTTCTTGTCGGTATGATTTACGACCGGACGCACACGCGCGAAATCTCGGACTATGGCGGCGTGGCAAGGATTATGCCGATCTATGCGACGCTGTTCATGATCATCTCTCTTTCGTCCATGGGATTGCCGGGATTGAACGGGTTTGTCGGAGAGTTCCTCGTACTGCTCGGTGCGTTCAAGTCGCAGGTGCTGGGCACGCACATGTATGCCGCGCTCGCAGGCCTCGGAGTCATCTTCTCGGCTGTCTACCTCCTGTGGATGTATCAGCGTGTCATGCTCGGCCCGGTCCGGGAAAACGGATTGTATGGTGGACATCATCTAACGGATTTGTCCCGACGAGAAATTGCATCGCTTGTACCTATCATCATTATGATCGTATGGATTGGAGTATACCCGGCGACGTTCATGAGCAAATCGGCGGGAACAGCTAGGCAAACGGTGGAGCAGCTGGAGAGTGCCAGGCGGGGAGTCCAGAATCGCCTCGCCATCGGCGGGTCTCCGGCCCGTACTCCATGACGCCAACGCCGCGTTCTGTTCTTTGGAAATCGGGGGCCCTGGCGCTTGTCCTGCTGGCGGTGTACAACGCGTTCGGATATCTCCTCGAGCACGTCGAGATTGTTCCGGTCAACCCGTGGTTTATCGGACCGTTCATTCTGCTGTTGGTCTCCATCGCGGTCATGCCGTTGTTTCGGCGGCATTGGTGGGAGTCAAACTATGCAGTTGTTTCGTATGGGCTGGGCATGGTGGTCGTTGTCTACTACGTCATTTTCATCGGAAATGGCCAGCGTGTTTTTCTCAGTTCGTACGAGTATATCAGTTTTATCTCGCTGATCGGCTCTCTCTTTGTTGTTTCAGGCGGGATCCACGTCCGGATACGCGGAAAAGCTTCGCCGTGGGAAAACCTTGGCCTGCTGACGACGGGCGCAGTCGTTTCGAATTTATTGGGCACGACCGGAGCTTCCATGATCCTGATCCGGCCGTACCTGCGATTGAACAAATACCGGATCAAACCGTATCACATCGTCTTTTTCATATTCATCGTCAGCAACATCGGCGGGGCGTTGACGCCCATTGGTGACCCGCCGTTGTTCCTTGGATACCTCAAGGGGATTCCGTTTTTCTGGATCATTTCAAGAGTGTCGCATATCTGGGCGTTGACTCTTGGCCTTGTACTGCTGGCGTTCTTTGTCGTCGATTCATACTACTTTCGAAAGGAAAGTGGGAAGACAAGGCACGCGGCAATGGCCTCGGACGAGCCCGAAGTTTCCGGCCTCCACAACATCGTATTTCTGTTTGTGATCATCGGAGCGGTGTTTATCGATCGACCGCTCATGCTCCGCGAGGTGATCATGTGGGGGGCTGCGGTGGCGTCGTATTTTACGACGAACAAGGAGATCCACCGGAAGAACGAGTTCAATTTTCTGCCCATCAAGGAAGTGGCGATCCTCTTTGCGGGCATTTTCGCAACCATGATTCCGGCGCTCGATTGGCTTGAGTTGAATGCGGGAAAATTGGGAGTGGTTTCCGTCGGTCAGTATTTTTGGGGAACAGGGATACTCTCGAGTATTCTGGATAATGCGCCGACGTATCTGAATTTTCTGAGCGCTGCGTTCGGCTTGCATGGCGCAAGCGTCGAGAACGTTGCGCATGTCAGGGCGATGATCGACCTTGGGACGCCGGAGGCCCTGGGCTTGACGAATCCGCTCGTCGCCGGTGCCATGACGATCACGGCTGATACGTGGCGGTATGTGCAGGCGGTTTCGCTCGGGGCGGTCTTTTTTGGCGCGTGTACCTACATCGGCAACGGGCCGAACTTCATGGTCAAGTCGATTGCGGAACAGGCGGGTGTCGCGTGCCCGAGCTTCTTTGGCTACGTGGTTCGTTACACGATTCCAGTCCTCCTGCCGGTCTTCATTGTTGTCTGGCTGTTGTTCTTTCGATCTTGACAGTTTTCCAACAGGATAGCTTCATGACCTTGAATTTGACAGATCTCTTGAATAATGCGCCGTTCTGCACGGTGACTCTGACGGCCCTTGTCGTTCTCCTCGTGGAGGCGAACCGGAAGGGAAGAGCGCGCCTTTCATCGTGGATAACGCTCATCGGACTTCTGACGGCGGGAGTTCTCGCCACCCGGGGATTCATCCCGGATACCGAGAGCTTCGGCGGCATGGCGCTCATCGGCGGGTTTGCGAGCTACACGACGCTCGTGTTTGTTCTGTCCGCGTTTCTGACGGTTCTTCTTTCCCAACAGTATTTTGAGCGCCTCGAAAATCATCGCGGCGAATACTATATCCTCATCCTCTTTGCGACTGCCGGAATGATTCTCATGGCGTCGGCCAACGATCTGATCATTATGTTCCTCGGCATCGAGCTGATGTCTGTTTGTCTCTACATCCTTGCCGGATTTATGAGGACCAAAGACCGTTCGAACGAGGCGGCGTTGAAGTATTTCCTGCTCGGTGCCTTTTCGACCGGATTCCTCCTCTACGGTATTGCTCTCCTTTACGGCGCGACGGGGTCGACGAACCTGACCGTTATCGGCAGGGTGACGACCGCTGGTCCCACGAACATCTTCTTTCTCCTCGGCGTTGGGCTCCTCATCATGGGTCTTTCCTTTAAAGTTTCGGCAGTCCCGTTTCATATGTGGGCGCCGGACGTCTACGAAGGCGCGCCGACGACGGTGACGGCGTTCATGTCTACCGGGGCCAAAGCGGCAGCGTTTGCAGCCTATCTGACGGTGTTTGTCCGGTCAATCCACATTTCAGGGAGCTCGATCAGCGATGTGATCGCGTTCATCGCTGCTGCCTCGATGATTCTCGGGAACGTCACGGCGATCGCTCAGGTCAACATCAAGCGCATGCTTGCGTATTCCAGTATCGCCCATGCAGGATATATGCTTTCCGGCATTGCCGCAGGAACGGAAGAAGGCAGGACAGGAGTGTTGTTTTACATCGCGGCCTATACGGTCATGAATCTCGGTGCGTTTGGCGTCGTTTCAATCATGGAACGGGCGGAAGAGAAGAATCTCCAGCTGGAAGATTACGCCGGCCTCAGCACGCGTCGACCGGGGATCGCTGCGTTGATGGCCCTGTTTATGTTCGCCCTGTCCGGAATTCCGCCGTTCGCGGGTTTCTTCGGAAAATACTATGTGTTCCTCGCGGCTGTGCAGGGTGGACTGACGTGGCTGGCCATCATCGGCGTGCTGACGAGCCTTGTGTCCGCCTACTACTATCTTCGTATTGTGGTGTTGATGTACTTCCGTGAGGGACAGGGGGACATCGCGGCGAATCCAACCATGGCGGTTCGGATTGCGTTGGCCGTCTCGGCATTCCTGGTTCTTCTCCTTGGGGTCTATCCTTCCTTCGCCCTGCGGCTGACACAGACGATATTCTAAGGACCAACGGTCATGCAGAGAGTTGTTTCAGCACAAGAGATGCGCTGGTGCGATGAAACGACGATCAATCGGCATCGGACGCCGGGCCTCGTTCTCATGGAGAATGCGGGCCGTGGAGTTGCTGAGTACCTGCAAGCAACTTATGGACCTCTCGTCGACAAGCACATCGTGGTTGTGTGTGGCAAGGGGAACAACGGCGGCGACGGATTCGTGATTGCCCGGCATTGTTCGCAGATGCACGCAATTGTGACGATCCTCCTTGTGGCGGATCCGTCAGATCTGAAGGGCGATGCCCGGACGAATTACCGGGTCGTGGAACGGTGGTCGAAAGATCCGGAGAACAGGTTAGGAATCCGCCGCTTTTCCAAAGCAGCGCTCAAGTCTGTTTCAAAGCCCCAGCTGATTGTCGATGCAATTTTTGGAACAGGATTCTCCGGACGACCCACCGGAGCGTTTTCTCAGGCTCTTCAATGGATCAACGGCCGTACGTGCCCCGTCGTCGCGGTGGATATTCCCTCGGGTGTCAACGGCACGAGCGGTGTAGTCGAAGGGAAGGCTGTCAGCGCAACGGCGACCGTGACGTTTGGATTGATCAAATCCGGTCTCTTGTGTAACCAGGGAAGAGCGCTCTCGGGAAGCATCGAGGTTGTCGATATCGGCATTCCGGGTGCTGTGGCCAATTCGAAATCGCTGAAGACGTTTCTCGTCAGAAAAGACGATTTGAAGCTGCCTCAACGATCTCTCCAGGCGCACAAGTACAGTACGGGAAAGGTGTTCGTTCTCGCAGGGTCGAGAGGATATGTCGGAGCCGCCGCGATGACCTCGCAGGCGGCGTTGCGGACTGGAGCCGGCGCCGTTGTGCTGGGAACACCGGAAGCAGTCTACCCGATTCTTGCAAGAAAGTTAACCGAGGTTATTGTCACTCCACTCCCGTCGACGGCAGACGGAACGCTCAGTCTTCAGGCGTACGACTCGATCAGGGAACGCCTTGCCTGGGCCGATATCGTGGTCGTGGGACCGGGGCTTTCACAGCAGGTGGAAACCCGTCAGCTCGTGGTGCGATTGCTGTCGGAGTATCGGGGAGACATGCTCCTGGATGCCGACGGGCTCAATGCTGTTGCGAGGGAAGGATCCGGAATTCTGAAAAGAACAAAAGCGACTCTGATCATCACGCCGCATGTAGGAGAACTTTCACGTCTTATGAAGAAGACTTCGCGCGAAATTGAAGATCAGCGCATCGACGTCGCCCGTGAGTTTGCCGTGAGCAACAAGCTGACGGTCGTCCTCAAGGGTGCGCCGACCGCGACTGCGACAGAGAAGGGATCGGTTTTCTTGAATTCGACCGGCAATCCCGGAATGGCGACCGTCGGCACCGGCGACATACTTGCGGGAATGATCGCTGCGTTGAAGGCGCAGGGGATGGGAATGGAAGAAGCTGCCTGGAGCGGCGTCTTTCTTCATGGTTTGGCGGGCGATCTTGCCCGTGATCGGTTTGGCGAACGAAGCCTCGTAGCGACAGATCTTCTCGAGTTTCTTCCACAAGCATTCCGGGATGTTGAAACGGCAGGTGCCCACTGAAAAACTTCTTGAAATTCCAATTCCCGGCGATTTTCTGGGCGTTGCTGATCTTCTCGCTCTCGTCCATCCATCATATTCCTGAAATCAACTCTCCCGTCAGTCCCGACAAAGTTGCGCATACGGGCGTATTCTTTCTGCTGACGATGTTTTGCTGGCGGGCGTTCAAGAATCAGGGGCGGATCCGATGGCTGAGTTCCTATCCGGCATTCAGCGCATTTGCCTTTACCTGTTTCTACGGCATCTCGGATGAGCTGCATCAGCGGTATGTTCCCGGAAGGACGCCCGACGTGAACGATCTCGTTTTTGACATTTTCGGAGGCGTGCTTTTCGTGGTTGTCCTGTGGTTGCTGCAGTACCGAAAGGCCTCACGAGAAGCATAATCCGCCACGTTCATCACCCTGATGACAGATGGTTGACTAGGGTGCGTATTCTGTTTATATTTAGACAAGTCGTTCAGACAATCCAGAACCCGCCGAGACATCCTGTCGGCGGTTTTTTGTTGGCAATGCAGGGACTCCCTCGACACAGATACGGCGATTGGATTTTAAGCTGATAGGAAATGATGGCAGAGCACGGGCGGGCGTCATCGGGACCGCTCACGGTCCGGTGGAGACGCCGGCGTTCATGCCCGTCGGAACTCAAGGAAGCGTGAAAGCCATCGAGCCGAGGGAGCTGGAGGAGATCGGAGCTCAGATGATACTCGGCAACACGTATCATCTCTACCTTCGTCCGGGGATGGAAATTGTGGAGAAGGCGGGGGGGCTTCACAAGTTCATGAGCTGGGGAAAGCCGATTCTCACCGACAGCGGCGGTTATCAGGTCTACAGTCTGACGGACCTGAGGAAAATCGAGGAAGAGGGTGTGACCTTTCGCTCTCATCTTGACGGTTCAGCCCACACGTTCACTCCCGAGAGCGTGATGCGGATTCAGCGTCAGCTTGGCTCGGACATCATGATGGTGCTGGACGAATGCACGCCGTACCCGTGTCCGGTCGAATATGCAACAGCGTCGAATGAACTGACCGTCCGATGGGCGGACCGCTGCAGGGCATCGCTTGAGAAGAGCCCGCCGCTCTACGGACATACTCAGGCGCTCTTTGGAATTGTTCAGGGAAGTGTGTTTCATGAAGTGCGGGAGGCGAGCGCCAGGGCGCTCACAGCGATGGCGTTTGACGGGTATGCGGTGGGAGGACTGGCGGTGGGGGAGCCGGCGGAGATGATGTACGCCGTCACGGAATTCGTTACGCAATACCTGCCCGAGGCCAAACCGCGCTACCTCATGGGAGTTGGGACGCCGGAGAATCTTCTGGAGTCCGTGGAGCGCGGAATTGACATGTTCGACTGCGTTCTGCCGACCCGTAACGGCCGCAACGGGATGTTGTTCACCAGAGACGGGTCGATGAACCTGCGGAATGCGGCTTTCAAGTCCGACCCGCTGCCCGTGGACACGGAATGTGATTGCTACACTTGCAGGAGTTTTTCCAGATCATATCTTCGTCATTTGTTTCAGGTGAAGGAAATCCTGGCGCTGCAGCTGGCGACGATCCATAATCTTCGGTACTATCAATGGCTTATGAAGGAGGCCCGGCGCGCCATTCTTGAGCGGCGCTACCAGGCCTGGAAAATTCAAACGTTAACACGAATCAAACAATCAATCACGGTCTCTTAATCGTCAGAAATCAGAGGAGGTAGCTTTGTTCCCCGAAATCTTGCTGTTTATGGCTCCCGCCGGCCAGGAAGGCGGAGCGGGTTTAGTAGGAAACCTGGTTCTTTTTGGAACTATCATTGCGATTTTCTATTTTATGATTATTCGCCCTCAGCAAAAACGTGCGAAGGAGCGGGAGGCGATGTTGAACTCCGTGAAGAAGGGGGATAAGGTCGTTACGTCGGGAGGAATTCACGGAACAGTCATGGGATTGGAAGAGAAGACGCTTCTCGTGCAAATTGCGGATAACGTGAAAGTGAAAGTCGACCGCAGCGCGATCGCAAGCATCATCAAGGAATCCGAGCCGACAACCAAATAACTGACTGCTGAACGCTGATAGCTGACAGCTAGTGCCACTCCCAATAAGTAAGATTGTATCTGGTAACATTGAGAAGTACAAATTGGAGCGGCACTACTGCCTTTTTTGAATAGGCTTTAGTATGAACCACAAGATTACTTTCTAGAGGTGGCACTAGCTCCTATGACTTCCAAACCTTCCTTCCGATTTAACGCCATCGAAGACGCGATCGAGGATTTCCATCGTGGAAAGGTCCTCATCGTCGTTGACGACGAAGATCGCGAGAACGAAGGCGATTTTGTCGTTGCCGCAGAGCTCGTGACCGCAGAGACCATCAACCTCTTTGTGAAGGAGGGACGTGGCGTTGTGTGTGCTCCTGTCACCCAGGAGCGCGCGACGGAGCTGAGTCTGGACCCGATGGTGGAATCGAACACGTCGCTTCATGAGACACCGTTTACGATTTCCGTGGATGCTATCCATGGGACAACGACAGGTGTTTCTGCGGCGGATCGTGCGGCGACGGTCAAAGCCCTCATCGATCCGAAAACAAAGCCGAGCGACCTTGCGCGCCCCGGGCATATTTTCCCGCTTCGGGCAATGGAAGGTGGCGTCCTTCGCAGGGCTGGCCACACCGAAGCCGTTGTCGACCTTTGTCGTCTGGCCGGATTGTATCCTGCCGGGGTCTTGTGCGAGATTATGAGCGAAGACGGCTCCATGGCGCGGGTTCCGGAGCTGATGAAGCTCGCGGAACGCCTGGCGGTGAAGATCATCACGGTACGCGCTCTCATCGAATACCGCATGCAGCGGGAGAAGCTCGTGCAACGCGTTGTGTCAACAAAACTGCCGTCCCGTTACGGGGATTTTCAGGTGTATCTCTACAAGAGCATCACGGATAACAAGGAACACATTGCACTGGTCAAGGGCGAGATTTCCCCGAGTACGCCGACGCTGGTGCGCGTGCACTCCGAATGCCTCACCGGCGACGTGTTCGGCTCTCTCCGGTGCGACTGCAACGAACAACTCGTGGCGGCCATGCAAAGGGTGGAGAAGGAAGGGCGCGGTGTGGTGCTCTATATGCGTCAGGAGGGTCGGGGCATCGGCCTGTTGAACAAGTTGAAGGCCTATAAATTTCAGGACGACGGGCTCGACACGGTAGAGGCCAACGAGAAACTCGGGTTCCGGCCCGACCTCCGCGACTACGGAATCGGCGCACAGATTCTGCGCGACCTCGGCGTTGGCAAGATGCGCCTGATGACGAACAATCCGAAAAAGATCGTCGGCCTTCACGGATACGGGCTCGATATTGTGGAGCGTGTACCGCTCGAAATCGACCCAAACTTTTTCAACGAGCGCTATCTGACTGCAAAAAGAGACAAGCTCGGGCACCTGATTCTCATTGACGGAACACAGCGGCACGGTTCCGGCTCAAAATGAGACCTGCCAAGATTTTTCTTGCGTCTGGTTGATTTTTCTTCTACTTTCATAACAAATGAGCCATCATCCACGGGATGTTGGCTTTTGTTTTTCCAACTACTCTCACGTGTATTAGACTGAGGGTATTTTTTTTCTGCATGAGGATTTTTGGAGGAGTCTATGGGAGAAAACGGAAACGGAAACATTTATCTGACGAAGGAACGGCTCAAGGAGCTGGAAAACGAGCTTCATGAGCTGAAATCCAGCGGACGGAAGGATGTGATTCAGAAGATCGCCGAGGCACGGGGACACGGGGACCTCAGCGAGAACGCCGAGTACGATGCCGCGAAAGAAGCGCAGGCGCATCTCGAACTCAGGATTTCGAAGTTGGAAGAAACGCTCTCCCGGGCGCGCGTGCTCGAAAGCGCGGACCTCCCGAATGACAAGATTTACATCCTTTCCCTCGTGAAAATTCAGGACATGCGAACCAAGGAAGTTATTGAGTACCGCCTTGTCGCCCCTGAAGAAGCGGATTTTGACAAGAACAAGATTTCCGTCACCTCTCCGATCGGCAAGGGGTTATTGGGGAAAACCAAGGGGGATGTCGTCAAGATTAAAGTCCCCGCCGGCACGTTGGAATACAAGGTTGTGGAAACAAGCCGCTAACCCTCCTCCGGAATCCTTCACCCACCCCGTATTGATTTTCTCCTGAAGGGATACTGAATCCCGATGCCTCAGAACGTTGAGCTTAAAGCACCAGTTGCGTCCATAAAGGAAGTGGAAAAGATCGCGCGTCGTTTGAGAGCGAGGCGGGTCGGAATTCTTCATCAGACGGACACATACTATGCGGTTCCCCATGGTCGGCTGAAGCTGAGAGAATTCAGGGAAGGCACCGCCGAGTTGATCTTTTACACGAGACCGAACAAAAAAGGCGGCAGGATCTCAGACTATTCCGTGGTTCCGCTAAGGTCGCCGGCGGAAATGAAGCAATTGCTTGGACGAATATACAAGGTCAAGGAGGTCGTGCGCAAACAGCGGACATTGTATTTGTTTAAGAACGCCCGCATTCATTTGGATCGTGTTGACGGATTGGGACAGTTTATTGAGTTTGAGGTGGTTGTTTCGAGGGGAAAGAAGCAGGCGCAGAAGCTCTTCGAGTTCTTGAGAGAGGAGTTTGGAATCGGACAGCGAACGATTGCAGGATCTTATTCAGATCTGATGAAGAGTCGCCGTCGCCGAAAATAACGCCGGTTCACTGGCAAAAAATTCTTGCACACCCCTCAGAATTTTCCTATATTGCATGCACTAAATTCGCGGGAATAGCTCCCCGACACAAAGCGTCCCGACACAAGGCATCGGGACAGGTCGGGGCAAGCAGTTGGTAGAATGTCTGGCTTGTTCTTACTTGATTAAATTGCGGGAATAGCTCAGTTGGTAGAGCGCAACCTTGCCAAGGTTGATGTCGCGGGTTCGAGTCCCGTTTCCCGCTCCAGCAATGATTAGCTTGCAGCCCTCAGAAATGAGGGCTTTTTGTTTGAGCCGAAGACGAAGACTGAGGGACCAGTGGAAGATCGGAAAGAGTTAAGAGATTGATGTCGCGCCTGCCAGCCGTCTTTGTGGCGGGTTTCCCGCTCAGGTAGCGGTTAGCCGTTAGCGGTTAGTTCGAAGCCCTCAGAGATGGGGACTTTTGTTTTGTACGGGGCATGCCTCCAGAGATATGCGTTGTGTGACAATTATTGCGTACGAGCTGCGATGCGAATGTTGACAATCGTCCACTCGTTGTCTAAGTTCATAGCAATATACTGACCAGTTGTCCTCATCAGAGGACTCCTATCTGCTGGTGGTTCTTTCCGAGGGAACACATAGAAGCCTCTGTTGGCGAATGCTGGCAGAGGCTTTTTTGTGCAGAGGCAGCATAACGCTCACCCTCTATGAAAGGAATCACCATGAAATGGATTACGTATCTGTTTGTTCTCAGCTGTCTCCTCCACGGTGTGGCTTCGGGTCAGGCATATCGAGTAACAGACATCCGGGGTGCTGAATCGCTGGATCCTCCGGTCCTTGATATTCAAGCGACAACTGCCCGGATCATTCACAATACCAACTTCCGGTTCTACAGTTTTCCGGTGAACGGGCCGGCCACCCCGATTCCCATAGCAAACACGATGAACCCCCGATCGATCGGTAACGGCCCGCTCAATACGGTTATGCGTGGAAACGGCAACCAGATTTTCATTTCTTATATTATTTTCGAGCCGATTTCCGGCAATGAAGGATATCGCGTAGAATACGTCATGAGCGGAGATGGTGGAGCGACATGGTCTTATTACGACATCCTTGACAAGATAACCCGAGGGTACACGGGATTAAACATGTACCCCGACAATGTTCTCCTCGAGCTCAGTGAGCTTGGGGATATGTACACTTTGTGGAGAAATCAACAGTCACCAGACTCAAACAGAATTTCACTGGCGAGGACGGCGAATGGCGGGACAACATTTGGACCCAAAGCTTACGTCCCCCTGGGAGACACAGTCCACCCCGCTCAAGGGCTATCGTTGAAACCGTTGAACATCATGGGGTCGGACAACTTGCTTATGAGCTATTCAACAGACACATCTCTGTATCTCATCCGTTCCCGTGACGGAGGAGCAACGTTCGAAACGCCGACGAAAATCCTTACCGTAGGAACCGGCGGGAGGATTAGCAATACCAAACTCTTGGGTTTGCACGATGGAACAATGTATCTCTCGTATGGTTATTGGAAACCACATATGGGGATGCCGCCGGTGTTGGACATGGGTACAATACTATTAAGGTCAATAGACCTCGGCATGACGTGGATAACTCTTGATACGATAGATTCCAGGGAATCACCGCTCTTTAATCTCTTGTTGACAACCACCGGTACCCTCGTGATCGTTGGTACAACGGGCTCGAATGTGTGGCTTCTGTCCAGCAAAGACGGGGTCCATTGGTCTGATTCCACGCGCGTCAATCCGACCGCGGGCACAGCGACCGGCATCTGGAATTTCGGCATCTCTGCCTGCCTTGTGAATAACGATACCGTTGCGATTGCATGGATCGACACATCGACGGGACATGATGAAATCTATTATCGCACGATGAGCATTCCCACGGCGCCAACAGTCGGAGTCGATCCGCAGTCTCCTCAGGTGCCGTCCCAGATTGCATTGTTTCAGAACTATCCCAATCCCTTTAATCCTGAAACAAGGATCACGTATCATCTGCCCACTGCGGGCTGGCTCAGGCTTTCTGTGCACGACCTTCTTGGCCGCGAGGTAGCTGTGCTGGTGAATGAGAGAAAGGAGGCTGGAAGTTATACGGTGCCGTGGAATGCGGCAACCCTGGCAAACGGCGTGTATTTCTACACTCTCCAGGCGGGTCAATTCCGCGAAAGCAGGAGGATGATTCTATTGAAGTAAAGGGAGGACGCGAACGCAGGGACAAATTCCATGGAATTCAACTTGAAGCCCTCAGAAATGGGGGCTTTTTGTTCTACGGGGTGAAAAGAATGTGAATTGTGAACAGTAAACAGTGAACAGTAAATCGTGAATCGTGAATAGAATGAAGACCTTAGAACTGGAAACTCGAAACCCCAACATTCAACATTCAATCTTCAATCTTCAATCTTCAATCGACAATCGTCAATCGTCAATTTAGCTATGTCTTACCGAGAGTATATCCCCATCCCTTACCACATATTCCTTTCCCTCCAACCTCCAGTGGCCTGCTTCCTTTGCTTTTGCAAATGATCCTTCGTGCAAGACGAAATGATCATAGCCAACGACCTCAGCACGAATGAACTTATTCACAAAATCTGAATGAATAACGCCGGCCGCTTCCTGTGCGTTCATTCCTTTCCGAATGGTCCACGCCCTGCATTCATCCTCGCCCACCGTGAAAAACGATTGCAGTCCCAGAAGTGCGTAGGCTTCCCTGATTAATGTGTTGAGTGCGGACTCCTTGATTCCGAACTCGGTCATGAACGCCTTCGATTCTTCTTCGGTCAGTTCCGACATCTCCATCTCGATCTTCCCAAAAAACGAAACAACCTTCGTCTGTTTTCCGCCGCTCTTCGCGGTGAGAGTCTTCACGATGTCATCGACCGAGCCCCGCTGCGTTTCGTCGAAATTCAGTGCGATCAGCATCGGTTTGGCGGAGAGGAGCTGATAGGTTTTGAGCAAATGCGCTTCATCTTTGGTGAACTCCGCTTCCCGGAGGGGCTTCCCGCTGTCCAAGAGCGCGTGACATTTCTCCAGAACCGGAAGCTCTTTCTTGAGGAGGTCATCGTGTGCCTTCTGCAATTGTTTTTTGATCCGGTCGATGCGAGTTTCAATGATCGTCATGTCGGACAGCAGGAACTCCGTCTCGAACGAGGCGATATCGCGGGCTGCGTCAATACTGCCCTCAGGATGGGGCACAGCTTCATCGGAGAACAACCGGACGACCTGGACAAGCGCGTCGTTTGTCTTCACGTTCGCAAGGAAATTCGTCGTAAACTGGGTCGATCCCGATTCCCCCTTCTTCAGTCCCACAACATCCACAAATTCAATTGCTGCGTGGACCGTGCTCTTGGGAGAGAACATTTGGGAGAGTTTATCGAGTCGTGCGTCAGGGATCTTCACAACAGCGTGGTGCGCCTCAGTCTTTGCGAGCGCCGAAGTGTCCAGATGGGTTTTCGTGATTGTTTGAAAGAGTGTTGATTTTCCAGCGAAAGGGAGGCCGACAATTCCGATTTGCATAGAGGTGCTTTCGAGTGGTGATGTGACACGAATTGAACGAAATGCGCGAGTACATCAGATCTCACGAATTACTCGAATTGCATGAACCGACCGATCGCAAGACGAACAACCCGTCCAGCTGACAATCGATTCGTTCTCTTCGAATCATTCGTGTGATTCGTGTTGCTCGTGTTTCAAAATACAAAAAAGATTCCCTTCAGGATAAACAAAAATGTGCAGGAAGTTTATTATCTTAAAAGCGACGTTTTTCCCAATAATGCGACCTTCATGCCCAGGAATCGAAAAACACACGAACAAAAGACCGGACCAGGAACAAAACCGGGCAGACGTTTCTCCACAACCCGAATCGTGATGATCGCGTTGCTGGCTCTTGCTGCAGTGTACTATTTTCTCCCCCGGGAGCGTCCGACCGCACTGAAGGAAATCGCAATTCCGGAAGAAACGCAGAAACTCAGCTCTGCTGAAGTTCTTGCGAAGACGGTGGAACGCGCACAAAAAGTCGATGTGATATTCCATAAGGTTTATAACGCGGGTTGGGAAGGTGCCAACGGCGCCATCGGTGACGCACACCTGTTCGCCGCTACCCGCGATTCGGGTCTCCTGAAGCTCTACACGACAAGATTCAAGCTCGAGGATATGTTTAACGGGACGTGGGTGGATGACAGGGCGTGGATCGGCCTCGCGGAAATGTATTGGTGGGACTTCACTGGCAGAAAGAACAAAGGATGGGTGGAGGATGCAAAAAAACGATATCTCGATGCACGGAAGGAGGGGAGGCTCTCGAACCATGAAGGATTCTGGAGCTGGTACAATTATTCTCCGAAAGCAAAGGTCAACGACAAAATCCTGACCAACAGCAACATGAACCAAATGGCCAATCTCGCCTGCTGGTTGTTTGCAGCGACCGGCGAAAAACAATTCCGTGACGATGCGCTGCTCGTTTGGGAGGGGGATTCAAAGTATCCCGGGATTGAAAAAACCTACTACCGCGGAAACGGGCGATGGGAAGGAAAGGGCGGGAGGGCAGCGTTTGGCAAACAGCTTCCATGGGAAGGTACCGAATACTGCGCGCTTGGCGCTTCAATGTATCGCATGACCGGCAATAAAAAATATAAGGACATCGTTGTTGCGACGGCCAGGCGTATCCTGGACCCGGCGACGGCCTGGGTCGACTCCGTAGATTTCTTTCAGCGTCGGATGGACGGGAATGGAGCATTCGTCCATTATCTTCTTGATGCCTACCAGATCGCTCCCGACGAGCTTGCAGATATCCCAGCCAAGGTGGAAAAAATGCTCGATCATGTCTGGACAAACCACCGGGGAACGGCCGTGGTCACGCTGCACCGGCTGAGCGATGACGGTATACGGAATGGATGGAACTCGTACGGCGGGGAGGATGGATACGGCGTGGGGGAGATCGGAACGGTGCATGCGCAGTCACAAGCAGTGAGGGCGTTCGGGGTCTTCGCTTATGTCTTGAGCCGGTATCCATTCAAACGTTGAAAGTTTTGAAACTTCATCGCAGATACGCAGAGGACGCAGAGAGAACGCAGAGATGATTTTGTCTTTCTAATACTCTGCGCCCGCCTGCCTCTAAGATTCCAGGATGGCGGGCAGGCCTCTGCGTTGAAAACCGAGATGATTGTCCACCATCTCGGGTAGGTCGTCCTTCAGGACGACAATCCTCGCTATTCGAAACCTGAAACCCGAAACTTGAAACTCAATCAAATTTTTCCTATCATACATCACAGGTTTGCACGGACGCCTGGCCCTGAAAGAAGTACTCACCGTGAATGACTGCAATACACAATATATTCACAAACTCTGCTGTCGAACCGAGGGCACATGACGGCGCATGGGGTTTGCCATGAATATATTCCAATCTCACCATCTCTATCTCAAAGACCAGGCCGCGCTTCTTCTTAAGCACGCGCAGGAATCCGGACCCTATCAGAAGGACGCAATCGCAAGGTTCAACCGGCTGGAATCTTTTTCTTCTCTCTCTCCGGGTGACGCCAAAGCGCTTGCATCACTGCAGCTGAAGCACGCGCTTTCTGTTGTCGCCGTGGAAAACGGCTATGAATCGTGGGCGGAGCTGAAGGGGGATCTGGACAAGTTCGCGGAGGGCTCTCGATTGGCGGAGATTCGTGACCAGTTCTATCCGCCGAGAAGCGAAGTCTTTTCGAACAACTGGTTCCCCAATTACCAAAAGGCAAAGGCCGTGCATGCGGTGAGCCGGGGGTTTCTCTTACCCTACCGGCATCACTTCTTCATTTGCGAAACGGGGTTTGTTTCGAACCTGGGCCTTTCTCCCTCGCTTCCGGAGTGGGAGGCAATCGGTTACGACTGGGTGCATCCCAACCATGTCAAGTCATGGTTGCGATTGAACGAAATCTTTGCGGATGTCCTCAAGTCGAAGGAAGAAAACCGCACGACTTCCAGCTGAAATAAGAAAGTACACGGAACACACAGAATACGCGAAAGAATATATTGGGCGTATGTCCAACAATAATTTCCGTGGATTTCGTGTGTTCCGTGGGCATCATATTTTGCATTCACTTTCGCATGACGCGAGGTTCAATCCAGTCCGCGTGGTCGTAGTCGATTCCGTCGCCTGCGTCCGTGACGCGCAGAATGAGGGTCTGAACACCACGGATGTTGAGTCCGAATGCTTTCGCAGGTACGCGACGCTTCAAGACTCCGCTCCGCCAGATTTCTTTTCCGTCCGCAAGCACCGAGAATTCGACGCTTCCCCGCTCATCCCGTGTGTCATCATCCAATCCGACGCTTGCGGTTAACGTGTCGAACAGCGCGTAGAGACGATACTCGATCTCGGAGTTGGCATGGGTACCGAGCCCGTTGGTAAAACGAATGCCGCCGACCGTCAGAGTGCTTCCCCCGACGGACTTGTTCTTTTGAAGTGTCCCCCAGCCAATCGTGGCTCGAACAGGCTCTTCGTCTGACAACGTAACTTCGGCGGGCAAAAGTCCGAGCGGAACGAAGCTCGCTGCTGCCCGCTTTTTGCTTTCCGTGCCGTCTTCCCAAACCGACGCAACTTCCACAGTGCTGCGATGGTGCGGGTCGAGCTCTCGCAGCTGCATGGTCGGGGATGGAGTGTACGCATACAAATCGCCGTTCAGGTAAACATGGTAGCCTGCTGTGAGATAGTACTGTGGAGCCCAACGGAGAATCGCGCCGTTCATTCCAGATCGTTCAACCATGACGGTGTCCGGCTTGTACACGGGGAAGTGGTAGGTCACGGGTGCAGGGGCGAACTCCACAGTCCATTTCACATTTTGCGTTTTTGCGGGCGTGAACCCGACGGTTGCCCAGCCCTGGTGATTGGTGATTCTGACGGGGAGCGATCCTGCAGTGGCTTTCTTAACGATCATATTCCTGCCACGAGGAAACGCGAACCGAAGCTCGTACGGGTCTCCTGCAATCAACCTGCTTGTTCCAGTCCACAGATTCGCTTTCGCATTCCAGCCGGCATCGATGATGTCGACCCATCCCTGGGTAATATGTCTGCTCGTGGACACAAGTTCGACATGATCCGTTGCGGGCTGAACGGACAGCACCCTGCAGCTTGTCGGACCGACTTCGACGTTAAAACCGCCTTTCCAGCAACCAAGATACTCCTTGTTCCAGAAGTCGTAGACATGCACCGCACCCGTATCGGTAATCCCAAGGTCGTGCCAGCGCAGCACCGTCTGTTCTGCTGTCGTCTCGTCGAAATTAAAAACGCCGACCACGTCGTAGTTCCTCTCTCCTTGATGCACCTTCAGATCCCAGATTCGTTTGTTTCTTTGTGAAGGAAACAGGTCAAGCGGTCTGATATCGACGGCAGGGAACACGCGTTTGAGCAACTCCACACGTTCGGGGGCGAGGTCCATCATGCGGTCACTTGCCATGAGTGCCTGCCCCGTCAATCCCTGAAGCGTTGCCCATGCGCGGGCCTGGTCGAGGGACATGGGAGACCGGAGAAGCATCACATCGGGATCGCAGTACCATGCGACGTTGTGAAGATAATAGTGCTTCATCGTAGTGCTCAGCGCTTCCCGAAATCCCTCCCAACCCAGTACAATGTCTCCGCCCGTGCGAGAACCGTTCATGATTCCGACGCCCTCGATGGGCATTCCCCAACAGCCGAGAAGGTAGCGGTTTTCCCCAATGGTTTCCCGAATGGTAAGCAGCGTCGTCCGGTAGGCCTCAACCGGGTCTTCCTGATCCGGGAAGAGGGCACGATTCTTCTTGTACTCCGCCACGACAATGGGC
>JBARRO010000103.1:0-4011 GCA_049644265.1 Bacteroidota bacterium | reverse complement strand
CGTTGAGATGATAAGAGTCAAAGAACAAGTCTTGTTGCATTCTCTTGCTCAATGAAGTGATCTCGGGCCGATCTTTCACATACGTTATCTTGATGTCAGTTTGAATGAGACCTTCCGTCACCAGAGTGTCGATTGGAGCTCTGTCAAGCAGCTGGGCCTTACTTGTGGAAAAGTAGACTAAGTGATAATATCCCTTCGATTTTATGAACTTATCCAATTCTTTTAGTTTCGAACACGAACGTTCTACGGTCTTCTGCCTTTCGCGAGAATCGACAAACCTCTCGTGGTTCTCATACATTCCTTCAAGTTGGCGAGCATAAAAAATGCCAAGGAGCTCCTGCAGCGCAAAAGTGGGATTAGCAGTCCAGAATGGTTTACCCGAGAGCTTCGATAGTCCTCTGTAGAAATCCGTCTCTTGCAAGACAGTAACGTAAATCCTAGAAGGAAGAAACCCATAGTCAACAACAAGGGCGCTGATATTCTCAATTCCCCAGCCGTTGACGCCGGCGTTTCCTGCGACGTAGCCATTGAGCCCTCGGACTGCGAGATGAGAAAACAAATGGTCGTTGGAGATGTAAGTTCCACCATACGTAACGGAATTCCCTAGGAAGAGAACTTTGTTCTCAATATTTGAATCCCAGTCACGGTCGGCTCGCAGCGCGAGGTTGTTCACCTGAATCTCGCAGCCCCTGCGATACAAGTGTTGATGCGGCTGGAGGCGATAGCCAAACAAAGGACTCGATCGGTACAACACTGGATGACCTAGTCCAAGAAACACACGCAAACTCACCTCAGCGACGCTCAACACCAGGACAACTCCGACGAGAACGATGAACAGAATGGTTTTTTTTGGATTCCGTTCGAAAACATTCATTCCGAGGTCCTTCTCTCAGTGACGTTCTTGGGGACCACAATTGCTCCTTCACGGAAATTGCCAAGAACCTCGGCTTTTCCCTGGAGATAAATCCTTCCCACAGCCGCCCCGGTCACGGCATCCAACTCGTCTCCGTTCATTTTCTGATCCAGGCCAATGAGACCGAGTCGCTCCAGGCCTTTTCGCAACCGTGTCAATCCGTCCTGCTTTCGGGCGATCTTCCAGACATCCTGAGCGGCTCCGGGATAGATTTCGATAACCTCGTATCCTTGCCTGTTGAGCCTCTTCTTAAGACTGATCCCGCGAATGGTCAGCGACCGCATGGGACCGAGTGTGATGGGGAAGAAGCGAATGCCCCGTTTCAACAATTCTCTGTCGCAGGGACGGAAATGTTCGCCGTTTCTGTCTTCGATGGTTCTTCTCCCCGGAGGCAGGTTCAACGGCGCATCCACCGCGATGAGATCGGGCCCGGCGGCATCGATGTATCTCAGGATTTCGTCATCGGAAAACACTGTTGCCCAAGATTTGATTGTCCGACCCCTTAGCGTGCAAATGCCGGTGTTACGTTTAGGACTACCGGCGAGATCGATACCGACGACGATGGGCGGCGTTTTGCCTGATTTAGAACTCAAGGATGGTCCCTCGTTTGATGATGACCCCGGCATGGTTTGCGCCAAAATGATACGGGAGGTAGCGGTAATCCGGAATTTCGTAGAGGATCAAGTCGGCTTCTTTGCCCACTTCAATACTCCCGACTTTGTTTGAAAGCATAAGCGCGGCAGCGCCGTTCAGCGTGGACGCGGTGATTGCTTCCTCCGGTGTCATCCCCATGTGTGTGCACGCAATCGTCATCATCAACGGCATCGAAAAGGACATGCAGGAGCCGGGGTTGAAGTCCGACGCAATGGCGACCGGAATGCCGGAATCGATGAGAGCTCTCGCCGGAGCGTAGGAGTGGTTCAGGAAGAACGAGACTCCTGGCAGAAGCACGGCGACTGTTCCGGCTTCTTTGAGTCGTTTGATCCCCTCTTTGTCGACATGCTCCAAATGATCGGCGGATGTCGCCCGAAGTTCCGCAGCAAGATGAGAGCCGCCCTCAAAGGAGAGCTCCTCCGCGTGAAGCTTGATTCCGAGGTGATGAGAGCGGGCCTGTCTGAGAATTGTTCGTGACTGCTCTACCGTAAAATATCCACGGTCGCAAAAGACGTCGCAGAACGAGGCAAGCCCCCGCTTTGCAACGTAGGGGATCATGCGATGGCAGAGGAGGTCGACATAGTCCTGCGGTTTGTTCTTGAATTCGGGGGGAACTGCATGAGCGCCGAGGAACGTCGGTACGATGCTCATATAGTGTTCGCTCTTCAGCTCATGGATTGCCTCCAGCATCTTCATTTCCGAATCCTCGTCGAGGCCGTAGCCGGACTTGATCTCAACGGTGGTGGTCCCCAACTTCATCATTTCGTCAAGCCGTTTTGAAGCGAGTTTCTTGAGCTCTTTCTTCGTGGCTCCACGCGTAGCGGCGACAGTGCTGAGGATCCCGCCTCCTTGCTCTGCGATTTGCTGATAGGTCTTGCCTTCAGCCCGCATCGCGAATTCATTCTCTCTGCTTCCGGCAAATACCAAATGCGTATGGGCATCGACGAAACCCGGAAGTGCCACGAAGTCGGAACTATCCAGAACGGTTGCATCGGAATCTGTTGTCTGTTGATAATCCTCCGATCTTCCGATCCATCGGAACAGACCGTCTTCCACAAGCACCGTTGCCTTTTCGATGACGCCGAGATCGCGCATGTCTGCGCCGGTCTTCACTTGCTTGCCGTTGGCGGAGACTGTTACGAGCTGTTTGATATTCTTGATCAGGAGCTGCATGGATGGAATCGAATTACCAAAGAAACGCAGATTTCGCCTCATTTGCCACGATCCGGTCGGTTGGTCGCGGGGTTCTTCTCAAACCCGTGACATTGGAGGACGGGGAGACGGGGAAATTTCGGGAATCGTTCGTCGGCTTCCGAAAGCCGGCACAAGATGTAGACAAGTTCATGTTGTCCTTTCACAGTACGGGAGTGAATGCATTGCGGGCAGAGACCAGCCGGAAGGAGGGAGGAAGACATTGCACGCGTGGGGCATTATGAACGATGTGCGAGATGTTTCCGATGATACGGAAGGAGCGAAGCGTAGATCACGCTCTGGACGGGAGTGGGAATGCCCAGTTCGTTTCCGAACCGAACGACTGTTCCGGCAAGTCCTTCGATCTCGAGCGGCTTTGCATTAATGAGATCATTATAGAGAGACGAACGGGTATCGTTCTTGAACCGGCTCATCGTCTCAAAAAAATCGTCAACGAGTGTTGAAGGAAGGTCAATGTTCTTTGCGCGGGCAATCGAATAAGTTTCCGTCATCGCGTCGCGGAGAAGTGCGCGGGTTTCCCCCTCTGCAAGGATTTCTCCCATCGTCAGCCGCGTCAGCGCAGTGATTCCGGAGGCGCCGGTGATGAACACAAATTTCTTCCAGAGGTCTCCCAGAATATTGACGGAACGGGCGGCATCAATTTTTGCTTCGAGAAATATCCGGAGGATCTCATCCGCTGTTGAATGATCAACGTTGTTCTCCGGTCCAAAGATGATCTTTTTTGGACCGCCTCCCTCGACAATCTGCCCCGGAGCAACAATCCTCGAATAGACGTAGGCGACACCGCCGTACACTGTGCCCCTTGGGACCGCAGACTGAATCTTCTCCCTATTGTCTACGCCGTTCTGGAGTGTGATGACGATCGAGTCGTCGTGGAGCATCGCTCCCAGTTGCCGTGCAGCCGTTTCAGTGTCGTAGGATTTGACGCAGAACAGTATGACATCGGCTTTTCCAACAATCTCCGGGTTGTCGGTGAACTTCTCGCCCGGGACAAAAAAATCTCCGTCCGACGACTTCACAGAAAGGCCCGACTTCTTCATTGCCGCGAGGTGTGCTCCCCTCGCAATGAACCGAACGTCGAGCCCGGCGTTCGCGAGCTTCGCCCCAAAAAAACCTCCCACACCTCCAGTTCCGACTACGACGAAACTCTTCGTGCTCATGAATGTTTCTTCACAGACTTTTCACCGCTGTATCAGAGAAATACCTTGACTAAGTCCCGTCAGGTTTATTGG
>JBARRO010000102.1:0-34186 GCA_049644265.1 Bacteroidota bacterium | reverse complement strand
CCGACGAAAGCCAAGGAAAGCTCAGGACTTGTCCTGAGCTTTGTTTTTTGGGGGGTGTCCCGCACAAAGAACGTGCGGGGTTCTCAATTCCTTCTCTTCGCCCTTGGTATCCAGCGAACTTCACGATGCGGTGAATCGGATTGAGGTGTGCGTGGAGTAGCGATGAGGTTGAAGTTCTTCATTCAATTGAATAACTTGATGCAGAGTTATTACAAACAGAAAGAACGGAAAATTATAGAGGAGCTTGGATGAATTCAGAATTGTTGATTGGACGTTCCCTTGGCATTTCACTGACTGTTAAGGATCTTCAGAAAAGTATTACGTACTATCAAGATGTGCTGGGTTTTGCCGTTGACCGGAAGTTCGAGCGCGAAGGTAAACTGCAGGGAGTGACGATGAAGGCAGGAGACGTTTCGATTTCGATCAACCAGGACGACGGTGCCAAGGGATGGGAACGCGTCAAAGGCGAGGGTTTTTCGCTTCGCATCATAACCGATCAAAGCATCGACGCGATTGCAGGCCGTATCAAGAAACACGGAGGCACTCTCGATTCAGAACCCGCCGACATGCCGTGGGGTTCACGTGCGTTCCGATTTCGTGATCCGGATGGGTATAGATTCTCGATATCTTCGCCACGCCCGGCTTAAACTAGCCGCTTACCACGATAAGAATGAAAACGCCCAGGCTCATCACCCGGGCGTTCTTGTTTAAGACTCTGACTGGTCCGATATACCGAGACTCCCTTGTATTCACCGCAGTAAAAGCATCTTCCGCACCAACGTGCGCTCGCTTGTCTGAAGTCTGTAGAAATACGTCCCGCTTGAAACCGGAGTTCCCCGGTTGTCTACTCCTTTCCAGTCGACGGTGTAGGTTCCCGACGGCTGCCGCGTGTTGACCAGCTCCGCCACTTCCCTTCCGAGAGCATCATAGACATTCAATACTACCTGCTCCTCCCGCGCCAACCCATATTGGATTTTCGTGGAAGGATTGAAGGGGTTGGGGAAATTCTGGACCAGGGAAAACTCCTTCGGTACTCCGCCGCTTAGCTCGTGGACCGCTGTGGGTGTGTTCACGATCGCCCGGATAAACAGAGTGACCGGGAAATACGAACCGGAGTTCAGATTGATCCATTTGCCCTGCACAACATCCCACTCCCAGGCCCGGTTGTTGGGTGCCGCGTCGCCGCCAACCATCGGCTGGTTTGTACCATCGTAGAAAAGTCCCGCGTAGAAGTCGCCGCTGACGTGGATATTCAATGCAGAGACATTTCCGTTGAACCAATATCCTGCCTGGTTGCCGCTTGGCGTGATGGGGGAACTCGTGAAAATGTTGGTGCCTGGTTGTCCGGCGTTGTCGGAGAAGACTTTCAACACAAATGAGCCGTTCCCTCCGCTGTTGTGTTCTCCGGTATACAGGAACTCGACGGTCATGAGTTGTCCGGATCCCGGTGCGGTGAATCGATTGACAAGCCCCCAATTGGCCTGGTCTTCGTACACTCCACTGGCCGCCGACCCGTCATCGTATGACAGCTCATCAGTCCTCGGCAGGTTTGATACGATGCCGACGCTGTCAAACGCCAGGGCGACGGCGTTGGACACCGTGGTATTACCCGGATACAAATCGGCTGCAGACTGGAGCGTGAGGAGCCGTGCGTCGATGAACACGGACTTGGGAGTCAAATAATGCGTCAGCGTCCGATAGTAGAGCTGTTCAGTTTTCGCGTGCCCAATGGTGTTCGACACGAGGTACGCGGCATAATTGGGAATGCCGCTGTTGGTGTGGACACCGCCTTGATCATACTCATTCGTGTAGGGCCAGTACAGATACTCACTCATGAGTGCGGGCTGCCATCCGGGGCTGTTCAGGTTTGCGCCCCCCTGGTGAGGATTCGACATGTCGCGTAACGCGTCGCCCGCGATGGACGGCGTGTAGATATCTTCTCCGATTCTCCAGTTGCCGGAATCCGCCATGCACGCCATGACATCCGAGTAGGATTCGTTGAGTGCTCCGCTCTGCCCGCGGTATTCCAGGTTCGCTGTCGCCTCTGTGACGCCGTGAGTGATTTCGTGCACGATCACATCAAAGCTCCCGGCGAGGTTGGTGAACTGGACTCCGTCCCCGTCGCCGTAGGTCATCAGCGTGCCGTTCCAGAAAGCGTTGTTATACTTGCTGAGGTAGTGCACCACATTCAGGAGGCTTCCTCCCGCATTGTTCCAGCTGTTTCGATTGAAGTGGGTCTTGTAATAATCGTAGACTTTGCCGGTAAAGAAATGGGCGTCAACCGAAGCTGCCAACCGTGCGTTATCGTTGAAATTCCGGTCTCCATTTGGATCCGAGACCAGCGCAGCGCTGGTATACGGATTTGTATTGACCGTATCATTCTGCGCGTCGTACGTTGCTACCACTCCCTTCAGGCTGTCGGCAGGAGCAACATACATTGCCTTTGTGGCATCGACAAGATAGTATGTGCTGCCAAGCTGATAGATATTGAGAGACCTGTTGGTCCCCAAAACCCCGGGTCCGGAACCGGTGAATGGACCGTCGTACCGGATTCCGTCATCTTTATCCAGAATGGATCCGTTCATTGCATCAACGGTCACTCTCTGTTTGGGCGCTACAGGAGTGGGGGCGCTGACCTCATAGGCCAGAACCGGAACATCCTGCTTGATGTACACAACAAGCTCGGCAGTGGAGGCGTTTGCGCGGACGGCCTGCGAAGCGATCATCCGGGCTTGTTGAGGGCTTACCGACGCGGTCGTCGAAATCTGTGGTGTAGGATAGTACCTCCCGTTGACAGATGAGACCGAGCCGTCGGGGGTGAAATGGACAATCAGCTGCGAACCGACGATTCTCAACCCCTGCACCGACTGCTGCAGTCGCACATGCGACATCCCAAGCTCATCGCGTTCCGTCGACAACGGCAGAAGCTCAGCCGAAGGCGTGTTGAGCTTGAACAGGTCATGGTACTGCTGGACGTATAACATGGCAGCGTCCTGCGGGGTGGGAAAGCTCTGCAGATAGCCGGGCGAAGTCAGTTTGCCCGCGAGAAATGCGGGTGTGCCGTTGGCATTGTTCCATTCAACTGCAGCCCGGGCTCCGGAATTTTGCAGACGTATAAGAGCCTTCCATTGCTCGGCACTGACCGCCGTGTGGGTTTGAGAGCCAACCGTAGCCTGCTTGATCTGTCCTGACATGACAGCGGGGAATCCAACTACAACAAATAATACAATAACAACTGCCTTCATGGTTCGCCTCTCTGGGTTATTTTGCGTGAAGAGTTCGCAGCTCGAGGATAAGCTCTTTCGTTGCATCCGGGAACGACGTCGGGACTTCCTGGCCTGCGAAAGACACGCGGTTGGATTTCTGCCCCAATTGCAGCATCAGCGTCGTGGTCATGTTTCCGGTCGTTTGTGAGTTCACACTGAAATTTTCTTCGCGTCCCAATAGAGAGAAGATCCTCCCCCTGGTTTCCTCGCTCAGCTTCACGCTGTCGACGACTGTCTGCAATGCAGCCGACCGACCCTGCCAGAACATCGCCCATCCATTCGATGTAACGGTGACGCCGCTCGCTGTGCCGGCGAATCCTCCGGACGAGAACAGCTCAACTTTGAACGGCTGTTCCCCGATGGATTGCTTGGGAGCACTGCACGAGGAAAAAAGAAACAACGCGAGAAACGCGGTGAGTGCTTTCATGGGACTGGGCCAAGCCTGAGTGATGGAGGGTGATGTGTGGCTGGAACCCACATCCGCATCGTGGTCAGCCAGGAATGATTGCTAAGTAACTGATTTTTGAAAGGGAAGCAACCTGAAGGCGTGTTACCGATCACGCAGGCGTTAGCTCAATGATGAACATTGGCAAAGATGTGATTCAAAAGTGTTCATCGTACCTGAAGTCTCACAAGGAACAGAAAAAGCTCGGGATTTCTCCCGAGCTTTCAATTGTGACAAAGAATCCTGTTGGTTCTTATTTCCCCGGGCCGATCAGAACATCCGCCTGAAGATAATTCGCCTGGTATCGGTCCCCAATTTTCTGACCGTTGATTGTGCGGAATCGAATCCGCACGCGCGCAGAAGAAGCATCTTGTTCAAGGCTCATCTTCTCAGAGGGAATATTCGTCGAGTACGCAGTTAGCCCGTATTGCTCTTCAAGCCCGGAGATCATCGGTTTCAGATCGAAGCGGAAAGCAGGCCCGCTGCGCGATTTGGGCGAAAGAGTCATTGTCGAGGTGAAGGCATTGTACCCAACCACCCATTCGAACCCTTCCGCGCTGATTGTTTTGACGGAATCCCACTGGGTGATGCTGACATTCTGGACCAAATGACTGTAGCCACGGATGTTGATGGTTTCAGTGCTGCTGGATTGAAATGAAATGCTTTTCGTTGCCGATTCCTGCCAATCCTCGAGGTATGTCACTCCTATGAAGGCCACAATCTCACGCGGCTGGTTGTAGCGGACGCTATACCGATTGGAACGCTCGCGGCCGACCCCGACAGTGTCGAGATTGAAGTCAAACCAGGGCTGGATGGCTTTCCAACCATGCACCTCGGCCAGGTACCGGATGATCGAGCTGATCTTTCGGCAATCCTCCGCGACAATTTTTTCAGTTGCCTTGTGGATTTTTCCGTCTTTCAGGATTCCGTTGCGTGTGAGTACCTCAGTCAGCCGTCCGACCTGGTTCCGTTCGGACATGCTCATCGCTCCCCACGGTCCGAACGAAACAAGGAAAGCAATCCCGCACAAGGTTGCCGGGATGACTTTGATGCTTTTTGTCCTGCTCAGGAGAAAGTAAACGATCATTGCCGCGAGCCACAAACTGAGAACAACGACAAAATAGCGACGCTCGGTCAGGCCGTACTCCGAGATCCTTCGCCAAATTGCAGGCAACAGCAATCCGACAAGAGGAATAAGGATCGCATAGTAATACTTCGAGATCACACGAATCCACGCATTTTCGACCCGTTCTTTGATGGGATGGACCAGGAGGAGCGAGAGAATCCCGAGGATGGAAAATCCGAGCACGAGATACCCAACCCAACCCTTGGGCCACTCCATTTCTGCAATGATCTTGACCTCGTAGGCGTACAGGATGACAAGATAGATAAAGACGAGAGGGATGAGAACGTACTGCGTGAAGATTTTCAGCCCTTTGGGATATTCCGTTTCGGATTCAAGCTTGTCGAGGTCTTCCGGCAGGCCGGCCAGAAAGAACCATGTGTTGAACATTCCGACGAGGAATACCCAAAGCTCGAGGTAGATCTTGTTGTCGATGTGCGCATCGAACAATTTGTCAACCGCGATGATGGCGGCCATAAGTCCGAAGAACAGGGCGGCGGAGTACAAAGATGCAGTGAGGAATCTGAGGAACAGTGACTTGTTGAGATGCCAGAAACCGTTAACTTCTCCGCGTTTTAGGAACGGGCCGACGGCGACAAAGAAATGCAGGCCTGCCGCAAAGAGGGTATAACGAATGAGGGGTGCTATATTGGCGTCGAGAATTTTCCCGGGGAGGGAGAAGTAATATGCTCCAAGCAAAGCAACCCCGCCGACATTCACAAAGAGGAGTGTACCCTCCGTCGTTTTGAACTTCTCACAGACCAGCTTGATCCCCGTAAAGAGCGATATACCAAGCATTCCGACAAACGTCAGGCTCTCCAGAAATCCCAGCGCGCCGTGGTCATCCCGTTCGATAAGGATCAGCCACGCCATTGTGCCGACCGCAGCGCTCGTGAGGGGGAACGGGAATCGGAGAAAAGTCTTTGTGGATTGGTCGAGAAGATGTTGGATGGAAGGAAGTTTCATCGTGCCCTCTTGATGGATATTGTCCACAAGGTACAAAAGGCCTGAAGGATATACAACGTCAGAAGGCTTGCTGACGCTCCTCACGTCCTCGTGCGCAGCATCGCGGGCAGGCTGCAAAAGGTCCCATTTGTTGCCGTACAAATCTTCGAAAACGACAACGGTTGCGTACGAGTCCGTCCGGGGAGAGAACAATAAACGGTGACGCCATTCGAATAAAGACCGATAAACCGGCCTTCTGGCTTTCACCTCTGCCCTTGCGGATCAAACTCAAAGGCCTATTCAAATAATCTCCTGAATTCTGCCTCCTGAATTCTGGCCGCTCCTCCTTGCATTTCTTCACACGCTGATCTAATTTCATCTCGTTCCTGAGTCCAGGCTCTGAACCACAAACTTTGAACCCTGAACTCTAAACTTTAAACTGTTGAACTCTAAACTCCTGACTTCCCATGACCTCCTCTTCTCAACCTGTCTATGTCGGCATGGGTGGATGGCAGCTGGAGCCCTTCAACGGTCCGTTCTATCCCTCCAATCCTCCCAAAGGATTCCGGAAACTTGAATTCTACAGTCAGTTCTTTGATGCCGTGGAAGTGAATGCGACGTTCTACAATACCGCCTTGAATCAAAAGAATTCCTACCAATGGCTGAATGATGTATCGGGGAACAAGGCGTTCCTCTTTACGGTGAAACTCTTCAAAGGTTTTACGCATTCTCTCGACGCCCGGCAGGAGGATGTTGTATTGGTCCGTCGCCTTTTGGAGCCGCTTGCGGCAGAGGAGAGGCTCGGCGGGCTCGTCATGCAGTTTCCGTACGGATTTTCGTTCGACCGCGATCGCAGAGACCATCTCGTCAAGCTCAGCAAGGCATTCGGGGCGTTTCCGCTGTTCGTCGAAGTCCGTCACAATTCCTGGAACACCCCGGAAATGATCGATTTGTTCCATGAGAACCATCTTCACCTTGTGAATGTGGATCTCCCTGCCATCAAGAACCACATGCCGTTGACGAGCGTTGCGTGGGGCGAAGTCACCTATCTGCGGCTCATGGGACGCAACGCTCAATCGTGGGATTCCGGACCGAATTCGGAGAAGACCGATGGCGCCCGGTACCACTACCGCTATTCGGACGAGGAACTGCAACAGCTGTTCACATGGATCTCAGAAATGAGGTCAAAAGGTGTCAAAACGTTTGTCGTTTTTCATAACGACCCACAGGCCAACTCAGTCGTGAACGGATTTCAAATACGACACTTGCTGGAGCCCGGACGCAAATTCAACGCCCCCGGCAATCTCATACAGGAATTTCCCGAACTCTCACCCATGGTAACAGTCCCCAAGGCGTCCGGGACCCTGTTTGGCTAAAAGCCATCTCAAAAATATTGTTTGGCCACAAAAAGCACAAAAGTCACAAAAACTCTGTCGTATTGGTTTAGAAAATTCCTTTTGCGCATTCGTGTCTTTTTGGGGCAAATAATTTTAAGAAGGGCTCTCACAAGTAGTAGCTTCATTATTTCCAGCACATTCATGGATCCCTGCATCCACGAAGGCAGAACAATACAATTTCCTCCAGCGTCATTCGTCTACAATGCCGGACCCAGAACAAGATAACGTGGAAGCAGCGCTGCCATACAAAGATCGGGATGCCACGATTGAACGGACATTCCGCGAAGAGCGGTCACGTCTTGCGGAATTCATCCGACGACGTGTGCGCACTGAAGAGGATGCGGAAGATATCCTCCAGGATGTCTTCTTTCAGCTTGCGACAAGTTACTCTGTGACTGAGCCGATCGAGAAACTGACCTCGTGGCTTTTCACGGTCGCGCGCAACAAGATCATCGACTGGTATCGCAAGAAACGTCCGGATGCACTCCCAGCACAGGCTGCTAATCCAGGGAGGGCGATGAGTTTACAGGACATTCTCTTCGACCCGAACGATAACCCGGACCAGGTGTACGCGCGTTCGCTTGTTTGGACCGAGCTTGCCGATGCGCTGGACGAACTTCCCGAAGAACAGCGCGACGTGTTTGTGATGCATGAACTCCAGGGAAAAAGTTTCAAGGAAATCAGTGAAATAACGGGTGAAGGAATCAACACGCTCCTCTCGCGAAAACGATACGCGGTTCTTTTCCTCCGTGAACGACTACAGGAATTGTATGACGAAATCAGAACTTTATAGGAGGTTGAAACCATGAAAGCATGGTGGTTGTTGAAAGCTGGAAAGTTCATTGCGTTTGCCGTTGTTGGGTTTACCGTTTTGGGTTTCGTGGTGATGTCATTGTGGAACTGGCTCGTTCCCGAGCTTTTCCACGGCCCCGTCCTTACATTTTGGCAGAGCGTGGGGTTGCTGGCGCTGAGCCACATTCTGTTGCGCGGGTGGATGCCGTGGCGGTACCGTAATGGATGGAAACACGACCGGTGGAAGCACCGCTTTGAAGAAAAACTGGCGGCGATGACGCCCGAAGAACGCGATAAGTTCAAAGAGGAATGGAAACGGCGGTGTGGGTACTATCCGTACGATTCCGAGAAGGAACAGAAGTCGCCATCGGCCGAAAAAGCCTGATAATTCGCAAGATAATTCTCCAGGAATGATCCGTTCAAAGTGAAAGCCCGTATGTTCTGGTCGTATGCTCTCTGGATTTCCATCGCGGTGACGGTTCAGGCGGCTGCGTTGTGGTACATCGGCAGACGGTTGATTTCAACATCGTATTTGCCCGACCGGTGGAGAACGGTTGCCTGGGGAGGTCTTGTTGCAATGTGGCTCATTCCGTTCGTCACGATGTGGCTGTTCCGATACATTGAGGGTTTCTGGAACGGCTGGGCGTGGATCACCTATACGATCCTCGGGTTTATCTCGCTTGTCTTCACGGCACTCGTCATTCGTGACCTTGTTCTGCTGAGCTGGACCGGAGTAACCTGGGTTGCTTCGCTGTTCCAGCGAGCCAGGGCACCTGCAACAGATCCCTCGCGCCGGCAGTTTTTGGTTCAACTCTCAAATCTGGGTGTTATCGGTGCAGCGAGTGTGGCAACTGCGTACGGAGTCTATGAGGCGCGGCGGAAACCCGGCATCGTGAATTTGCATATCCCCATAAAGAATCTTCCTCCTGCGTTCGAGGGATTTCGGATTGTGCAATTTACAGATATTCACGCCGGCCTCACGGTGAAACGCGACTGGGTCGAAGTCATTGCAAGAGAAGTTGCTGGTCTCAACCCCGATCTCATCGCCTTCACAGGCGACCTCGCGGACGGGTCTGTTGCGCACCTCCGCGAGGACGTCGCCCCACTAGGTGAACTCCGGGCGCCCTTCGGAAAGTTCTTTGTGACGGGCAATCACGAATACTATTCCGGTGCCGGGCAATGGGTGGAAGAAACCGGCCGTATGGGATACAAGGTGCTCATGAACGAACACGAACTAATCACGAAAAATGGGTCTTCCTTTGTTCTTGCGGGCGTGACGGATTATTCAGCCGGAAGCTTCATTCCTGAACATAAATCCGACCCGAAGAAAGCGATGGACGGCGCGCCCCAAGGTACTGTGAAGATCCTCATGGCGCATCAGCCACGCAGCCTCTATGCGGCCGAGTCGCTCGGCTTCGACCTGATCCTAAACGGACATACGCACGGAGGACAATTTTTTCCGTGGAATCTTGTGGCCGCTCTCGGTCAGCCCTATATCAAGGGATTGCATAACCACAACGGGTCCTGGGTGTATGTGAGCAAAGGGACGGGATACTGGGGGCCGCCGGTTCGACTTGGAGCGAGGTCAGAAATATCAGTGTTCACGCTCACTACCGCTGAGAAAGGCTCTCAGTCAACCTGATGCGACGTGACGGCAAGGGGCTGGCGCCCAAGACAATATTTCTTCGACGATACCGTCATCCAGAGAAATGGCGGTTTTTTACTTTCATGGAGGAGTTATGAATATTCTGCAACTTTCAACGAATTCTGGCGCGTTTGCACAGAAACACGATGTCGAGCCGCCCAACGGCGACGGTGCACTGTTGGATTCCTACTCTCAAGCCGTCGTAAAGGTCGTCGAGAGGGTTTCTCCCGCAGTCGTCAAGATCGACGTCACGCACCACCGGAAAAGAGGATATCAACGCGGGCGTTGGCGCGAAGATGAGCGGGTGACCGGAAGCGGATCCGGCGTCATTTTCACTCCCGATGGATTTATTCTGACAAACAGTCACGTGATCCATAAGGCCGCGAGCATCACGGTCGTTCTGGCCGACGGAAGGGAACTCTCTGCCGACCTGATTGGCGATGACCCATTCACAGACCTTGCCGTTGTGAGAGTCAACGCACAGAATCTTCCTCACGCAACTCTTGGAGACTCTCAAGCGATCCGCATAGGTCAACTCGTCATTGCGCTTGGGAATCCATTTGGTTTTCAGGCAACGGTGACGGCCGGCGTTGTGAGCGCCCTCGGCAGATCGCTCCGTGTTGGCGGCGGGCGGCTGATCGATAATGTCATCCAGACGGATGCTGCGTTGAATCCCGGCAACTCCGGCGGTCCGCTTGTCAACTCCCGCGGCGAAGTCATCGGAATCAATACCGCAGCCATTCCATGGGCCCAGGGGATCTGCTTTTCGATTCCGGTCAACACAGCAAAGGTCATTGCTGCCCGGCTCATGAAGGATGGAAAGGTTTCACGGGCATTCATCGGGATCGGAGGCCAGGTCGTCGAGGTTTCCCGTCAGGCAATTCGGTCGCACCAACTCGCCGGTTCGCGGGGCGTTGCGGCGGCGCATATTGAACCACAGGGGCCGGCAGCCCAGGCTGGTCTGCGTGAAGGAGATGTGATCGTTGAGATGAACGGTGCGCGTGTCGAAAGCATCGACGACCTCCATAAGCATCTCTCCAGCGATGTTATCGGCAAAGGAACAGTCTTCACCGTGCTCCGGCTCGAAAAGAAATTATCGCTGACAGTTCACCCGCAGGAACTCATCAACAAGTAGGAACCCCTGAACATTCTCTTCAGAGATTCTCTCGCAGACGCGGGGGCGGCGATGGAATCTCTGATCTGTTTTTCCTACCTTATTCGCCATATTTCTCCCAACCCGGTGCGTGCATGAAGCTTCTTTACTCCTATCTCAAAAGACATTGGCGACTCGTCCTGCTGGCCCTGGTACTTGCGGCGATCAATCAGATCTTCTCGCTGCTCGACCCGTTGATCTTCCGTCATATCATCGACGAGTACGCGACACAGTTTAAGAAATACCAGTCTTCAGAATTCCTCAAAGGAGTGAGCCTTCTCCTTGCGGCTGCCGTGGGTGTTGCGTTTGTCTCGCGGGTTGCCAAGAATTTCCAGGATTATTTCATCAACACGATTACGCAGAAGGTCGGCGCTCAGATCTATCAGGACGGGTTAAAGCACTCGCTCGAACTGCCATACCAGGTCTTCGAAGACCAGCGAAGCGGCGAAACGCTTGGAAAGTTACAAAAAGTACGGTCCGATACCGAACGTCTGATCTCGATTGCAATCAGCCTTCTCTTTACAACCATTGTCGGTGTCCTCTTCGTTATGACGTATGCGATGACCGTTCACTGGCTCATCGCACCGATCTACTTTGCCACTGTCCCGATCCTCGCCTGGCTCAGCTCGATTCTCAGCAGAAAGGTCAAAGTTATCCAGAAAACCATCGTGGGAGAGACGACGGCGCTTGCCGGAGCCACGACGGAATCGCTCCGGAATATCGAGCTTGTCAAGAGCCTCGGACTTGCCCAGCAGGAAATCGCCCGGCTGAACCTGACGACCGAAAAGATCCTCAAGCTGGAACTCAAGAAGGTGCGGTATATCCGAAGCCTGAGTTTCATCCAGGGCACCACAGTGAATTTTCTGCGGACGAGCATCCTCGGCTTGATGCTCTATCTCATTTTCTCGCAGGAGATCACCATCGGGCAGTTCTTCTCCCTGTGGATTTATTCATTCTTTATTTTTGGACCGCTCCAGGAATTGGGAACGGTCATTAATATCTACAGAGAGGCCGAGGTCTCGCTCAAGAACTTTGAGGATATCCTTCAATCCCCCAAAGAACCAAGACCGCAGAATCCCATTCCTATTCCTCGGGTCAATACTCTGGAATTTGCAAAGGTCAGCTTCAAGCATCTTTCCGGCACGGTGAACGCGTTGAACTCCGTCTCGTTTCGGTCGAGTCTCGGAGAAACGATTGCGTTTGTGGGTCCTTCAGGAGCGGGCAAGACAACGCTTGTGAAACTCCTCGTGGGCCTCTACCAACCGCAGGCAGGCCAGGTTCTCTACAACGGCTCGCCCAGCACAGCGATCAACCTCGATCAGCTTCGGGAGAGGATAGGCTTTGTTACGCAGGATACGCAGTTGTTCTCAGGTACGATTCGCGAGAATCTGTTGTTTGTGAATCCCGCAGCGACTGACGATGAATGCCTTGACGTCCTCGAAAAGGCGGCGTGCAGGAGTCTTTTGGCTCGCGCGGAAAAAGGACTCGACACAGTAATTGGCGAGGGAGGAGTGAAGGTCTCCGGCGGAGAAAAGCAGAGGCTCTCAATCGCGCGGGCATTATTGAGGAAGCCCGATCTGCTTGTGTTCGACGAAGCGACTTCGTCGCTGGATTCCCTGACAGAAGAGGAAATCAGCGAAACGATTCGGGACATCTCGGCCGCTTCGGACAGCACGACAATTCTCATCGCCCATCGACTCTCGACGGTCATGCACGCAGACACGATCTACGTTCTTGAGAAGGGGACGATCGTCGAGTCCGGCCGGCACAACGAACTTCTTGAGCAGAAGGGGCTCTACTATGCAATGTGGCGCCAGCAAATAGGGGAACGAAGCGACGGGACGTTGAAAGCCGCGCTGAACGGAGCGCAATCGCTGACGAGAAACTGATGGGGAAGAGCGTCCTCCTGATCGTGTCGCTGTTTGCCGTCTGCCAATCGCTCACTGCCCAGCCGCATCCCTCCGATCAGCCCCGCAAGGGAATTGACGTCCTCCACTACGATTTCTCACTTGACTTTCCCGACACGGGAACACGAATCAAGGCCCTTGCCGTTGTGACGGGCCGGCGATTGGAGCCGGTCAAGCGGCTTACGCTCGACCTTGTTTCTCTGAAGGTCGACAGCGTCACTCTGAATAACGCTCCCGCAAAATTCGTTCGCGACAGCGCAACGATTCAGATCGAACTCCCTTCTTTCAAATCGTCATCCGACACCTTTCGTGCAGAAATCTACTACCAGGGCGAACCTGCAGACGGGCTGCTCATCGGGACCGACAAGCAGGGGCGGTGGAGTGCATTCGGAGATAACTGGCCCAATCGCGGCCGCATGTGGCTCGCGAGCGTTGACCAACCAAGCGACAAGGCGACGGTCACATGGACGGTGACTGCTCCGGCGAACCTGCGCGTTGTTGCGAACGGTGAGCTGGTGGAACAAACCTCCCTGTCTCAAAACGCGACCCGAACCCGCACAGTCTGGCGGGAGTCCAGGCCAATCCCGGTGTATCTCATGGTGGTTGGTGCGGCCCCATTCGTGGAGTACGACCTTGGTGAATCAGCGGTAGGACTCAGTGAATTCCATGGTGGAGTTCATCAATCTGTTTTCGCCTATCCTGAGGTCCGGGATTTTCTCCCGGGGCCGTTTGCGAAGGCAGGGGATATTGTTGAATTCTTCGCCAGGACCGTGGGTAATTTCCCGTATGAAAAACTTGCGCATGTACAAAGCGCAACGAAATATGGGGGGATGGAAAATGCCAGTGCGATTTTCTACAGCAATGCGGGATTCGAGCGCCGGTCGATGGGAGTCGGAGTCATTGCGCACGAAACTGCTCATCAGTGGTTTGGCGATGCTGTTACCGAAAGCGCTTGGGCCCATGTGTGGTTGTCGGAAGGCTTTGCAACGTACTTTGAAAGGTTGTGGGTTCAACATGCGTTGGGAGATTCCGTGTTCAGGGACGGTATGGCAGAGCTTCGAAATCAGGTTTTGCACGCGAAGGAAACACACGATCGCCCCGTCGTCGATACGACCCAGGGCAATCTCCTCGCACTGCTCAACACCAACAGTTATCAAAAAGGAGCATGGGTGTTGCATATGCTTCGGTCACTGGTGGGAGATGCGGCATTCTTTGCCGGCATTCGTTCGTACTACGAGCACCATCGCCACGGGAATGCGCTGACGGAAGACCTTCAGGCTGAAATGGAACATGCCTCCGGAAAGGACCTCGGCTGGTTTTTCGAACAATGGCTTCGGCGTCCCGGGTATGCTGAGCTCACCATCGACTGGGAATATCAGAAAGAATCCCACTCCATTCTCCTCAAAGTCAGACAGAGCAATCGGTTTGCACCTTATAGGTTTCCGCTTACGTTGGATGTCTGCACATCCTCCAACCAGAACGAACGGTGTACGGCTGAGATTCCTCCTTCCCGGAACGGTGAGATCAAGGTTTCGCTGAAAACAATTTCAAACCCTTCGAAAATCGTTTTTGACCCGAACATCCAATTGTTAGGCATCATCCGGGAAAACCACTAGCAGGCTGCTGAAAAAGGGAAAAATGATCCACGAAGGACACAAAGGACACGAAGGAACACGAACATATATTCATTTTGAGTGAGAATACACACTTGGCTTTTCTTCGTGACCTTCGTGGATAATATCAAACGTAGTTTTTCCGCAACCTGCTAGATGCCCTTCCTCGGCGAAACCTACGCGTTGCTTACAGCAGTCTTATGGACGGGCAGTTCGCTCGTATTTGCAGAAGCAACGGTGAAAGTCGGATCGGTGACGGTGAACGTCACGCGGCTTATCATTGCGACGTTGCTGTTGCTGGTAACGGTTCTTCTCTTTTCGCTGACCGGACAGATCTCAGGTTCCCAGATCAGGAACCTCGCGTTGAGTGGCGTCGCCGGCCTCGTTTTTGGGGACACCTTCCTGTTCAAGTCCTACGAATACAACAGTGCCAGAATCAGCTCTCTGATCATGTCGACCGCTCCGCCTGTTACCGCCCTTCTGGCCTACTTCTTTCTCGGTGAAACTTTGAGTTTTTGGGGAATTGTAGGAATGGGAGTTACGCTCGCAGGAATCGCGCTTGTCATCGGTGGGCAGCGTGACCCGTCCTCATCACGGATGAAACCCCTGAATATCGGTATCTTCTATGCGTTTCTTGGTGCGGTGGGGCAGGCGGGTGGACTTGTACTTGCACGGATGGCATTTGACGAGGGCCAGATCAACGGATTCTTTGCGACGTTTATCAGGATGGCATCGGCCGTTATTCTTATCCTGCCGTTGGCGATTCTCACACGGAGATACAAAAATCCTTTCAAGATCTTTTCGAAGGAGCGGAAAGCATTCTCATTCACATTTATCGGGGTCGTGCTGGGCCCTTTCTTCGGCGTGACGCTGAGTCTTCTTTCCATCGTTCACACGAAGGTGGCCATCGCCGCGACTCTGATCGCAACGGTACCGATCATGATGCTGCCTGCTGTGAAGGTGCTGTACCATGAGAAGCTTTCGTGGGAGTCGATCGTGGGGGCGTTTGTGGCGGTGGGTGGTGTTGCGATTTTGTTTCTGCGGTAAGGATACCATCTATGCGAGACTCCCGGAATCTCACCGGGATATGCCGGAGCGAGATTCCGGGAGTCTTTCTAAGCAGGGTCCCTCAATCGGAAATTTGAAACTCTTTATCCGGCGGTCGGAGCTCGTCGTGCATTCTGCGGAGCGCAAGGTACGCTGCCTGGCTGCCTCGCTGTGCCGAACGTCGGTACATCATCACTGCTGTTCCTTTGCTCTCGGAGACTCCGATTCCCTTCTCGTAGCAATACGCAAACCCCGTCTGAGCTTCCAACGATCCCGCCAGTGCAGCATTCTTCAACACAGCGACAGAAGTGCTGAGTTCGCGTCCGGTATGTTCCCCGAGAATGTTTGCCGTTGCAATCTTAATCTCCGCTTCGAGGCTTCCTTGTTCGGCCGCTCTGTTCCAAAGCTCCATGGCGCGGCTTTTATCCTGCTTCACCCATCGTCCGGAGGAGTAGCAAAGTGCCAGCTCCATCATGGAAGGAATGTGATTTCGTGCGACGGCGCTGTTGAGGAGCTGAATCGCCTGCTGTTCGCTCAAGAGCTTGTCGAACCCGAGCGCCGTAACGCAAGCCCAGACGTAGAGCGCATCGGGCTTGTCGCCATCGGCCTGCGAATGCAGTTGCTGCTCGAATTCGGGCTTATGAAGGAGGTTCCAAAGGAGATGCGGAGCACGCGGGGAATCCAGGCGGATGGCGCGAATGTAATACTCGGCCGCGAGCAGCACATCCTTCGAGACGATGATTCCCTTTTCGAAACAGCGGCCGATCATCACAAGGGCTTCCGGGCTTCCGATCGCAGCGGCCTCCGCAATTGATTGCATCCACAACGTGTCCGAGGCGCCCGGCTCGTCAATCGTTGCGAGGTCCACCGAAGGCTTGACTGCAGCAGGCAGTTCACGGAGAGCTTCTTTGGCGAGCGTGGAATCCCCGATCTCCGTGGACGTGTCGCCCTGGAAATTCAGAAAAACCAACGCGAGGGTTGTGTCACGAGCCAGCGCCTTGTTCCTGTTTTGTGAGGATTTGTCCTTCGGATCCTGTTCCGTCGGTCCGGATTTTCCAAGTCCGCGGCGCTCAAATTCCGCAAGCGATTCCTTCGCCTGTGCAAGCCCAAGGTCGGCCGCTTTTTTGATCAGCTGATAACCGCGTGCCCAATCTCTGGGAACGATGAGGTTCTCCGTAACCAGGAGACCGAGGATGTGCAGCGCTTCGGGAGTGTTCTTTGCAGCGGCCTGCTCGAACCGTCGGTAGGCTATGAACGGATTCCATGGAACACCCCAGCCGTGGTGGTACAGAAGACCAAGGTTGAAGTTGGCTACGGGAAGTCCCTGGTCGGCGGCTTTTGCAATCCAGTAAGACGCCTTGACCGTGTCGACAGGAAAGCCCCTGCCCTCGAGGAATCGGAATCCAAGCTCGTGCTGCGCAACCGCATCGCCGGCGTTTGCCTTCTGCATGAGAACAAATCCCTCGAGAACCTGCGAAGTGATGTCAGATTCACGAATCAGACTTGAGGGATACAAAGGCCTGGGTGCTGCAGCTTTCGTCTGGGACGTAAGGATGGATGATGGAAGAACAATCAAGCAGCCAGCGAGAGAGATCCAGCGGGAAGGAGCCCGGGAAGAATTTGTCAAGGAGAGAATGCCTTTAGGAAAAGTCAGAGTACAATTTCGACGCACAATTTCGTATATTGTTTCCGCAATTTCTATAAAGTAATAATCTTTGTTCTCGTTCCCGAATTCATACTCCTGACTCCTGAATTCTGACTTCTGATCCCTATGGCTGACAACAAAATCATCTTCTCCATGATTGGCGTCGGCAAAGTCCACAAGCCGAACAAGCAGGTATTGAAAGATATCTATCTTTCGTTCTATTATGGAGCCAAAATCGGTGTTCTCGGTCTCAACGGAGCCGGAAAAAGCACACTTCTGAGAATCATTGCCGGAGTTGACAAGGACTATCTTGGACAGGTTACGGCCCAAAAAGGAATCACGTTTGACTATCTTTCGCAGGAACCCGAGCTCGACCCTTCGAAAACCGTCAAACAGGTTGTCGAAGAAGGAGTCCAGGATACCGTGAACCTGCTGAAAGAATACGAGTCTGTCAACACACAACTCGCACAACCGGATGCGGATTATGACAGCCTGCTTGAAAAACAAAGCAAATTGCAGGAAAAAATCGACCACCTGAACGCGTGGGACCTGGACAGCCGGCTCGATCAGGCGATGGATGCACTCCGTTGTCCTCCGGGAGACGCTCAGATTTCCATTCTCTCAGGGGGCGAACGACGGCGCGTTGCCCTGTGCCGATTGCTTCTGAAAGAGCCGGACGTTCTTCTCCTCGACGAACCGACAAACCATCTCGATGCCGAATCGGTCGCGTGGCTGGAGCACCATCTCTCCCAGTACAAAGGGACCGTGATTGCGGTGACCCACGACCGGTATTTCCTGGACAACGTTGCCGGATGGATTCTCGAGTTGGATCGCGGAGAGGGCATTCCGTTCGAGGGGAACTATTCTTCATGGCTCGAACAGAAGAAGAAAAGACTGGAAGTAGAAGAGAAGCAGGAATCGAAAAGGCAACGCGTCCTGCAGCGCGAGCTGGAATGGGTACGGCTGAATCCGAAGGGCAGACACGCGAAGAGCAAGGCACGCATTGCCGCGTATGAAGAGATGTTCGCGGAGGAGGGAAAGAAACGGGAAGAAGAGATGGAGATCTATGTTCCGCCAGGTCCACGGTTGGGTGATCTTGTTATCGAAGCGCAAGGTGTCGGGAAGGCATACGGCGAAAAGCTCTTGTGCGAAGACATGACATTTTCACTCCCGCGCGGAGGAATCATCGGGGTGATCGGTCCGAACGGCGCCGGAAAAACCACGCTCTTCCGGATGATCATCGGACAGGAAAAGCCTGATGCCGGAACCATCAGGATCGGCGACACGGTGAAGCTCGCGTATGTCGATCAGGCGCGCCCGCTCAATCCGGATAAAACGATTTGGGAGGAGATTTCCGGTGGACAAGAATTGATTAAACTGGGAACACGTGAAGTGAATTCGAGGGGATATGTCGCGCGGTTCAACTTCAGCGGGACCGATCAACAGAAAAGAGTGGGTGCACTCTCCGGCGGGGAACGGAACCGCGTTCATCTTGCGAAAATCCTCAGAGAAGGGGCAAACGTCCTGCTTCTCGACGAACCAACAAACGACCTCGATGTCAATACACTCCGCGCGCTCGAAGAGGCTTTGACAAACTTCGCTGGATGTGCGGTAGTGATCTCACACGATCGCTGGTTCCTCGACCGTGTGGCGACTCATATCCTCGCCTTTGAGGGAGAGAGCAATGTGTTCTGGTTTGATGGGAACTATTCAGAGTTTGAAGAGGATCGAAAGCGGCGGCTCGGCATTGCAGCGGACCAACCACATAGGATCAAGTACAAGAAGCTGGTGAGAGAGTAGAACGGGGGGAGTAGTTAACCGTGAACCGTAAACCGTGGGCAGTGCTTATGCTGATTGCTGACCGCTGATTGCTATTTCATCTTCTCCAACAATCCTTCCAGGAAACTCTTCACTTCCAGCATTTCCCCTTTAATCTCTTCGTCCTGGATCTTCTTTCGCGGTGCGACATCGATGAGTGTGAGCTGTTCTCCGGAGTCCGGCTCGGGCACGTACGTCTCGAGTACTTTCTTTGCACCCTCGATGGTGTACTTCTCATCACGCAAAAGGGATTTGATGTGCATGATGAGCTTGATATCCTTGTTGGTGTAAATCCGGTTGCCGGCGCGGTTCTTGGCGGGTTTTAACTCCGAAAATTCTGTTTCCCAGTAGCGGAGGACGTACTGCTCCAAACCCGTGATCTTACTGACCTCACTGATCGAGTAGTAGAGTTTTTTTATTCCCGTGTGTTTCAAGGCTGCCGATTGGAGTTGTTGGGAAAAAAATAGCAAAATCTGTATTGAGTTGCAACGACTACGAGGATTGAATTAAAGTGACGGTTTCAATGAGGCGGGTTTTGTTGAATAAATCGGAGGTATGTCGGGTATTTGTCGTGCGAAACGCCGTCCGGTCTAATGTTGTCATTTTTTCGAGGCGGATACCCGTTCGATCACAACAAATGCGACGACGGTATTCTCGGAATGAGAGAGGGAAATATGCAGTGCGTGGTGCTTGAGGGCCCTGGAAACTTCACCCTCAAGAAAGATCTTTGGAGCGCCGGAGGGCTCATTGACAACCTCGACATCTTTCCACCGGAATTTTCCGCTCCAGCCCGTTTGCATGGCCTTGCTCACCGCCTCCTTTGCAGCAAAGCGTGCCGCAAAATGTTCATGCGGATTCTTCCGGGAGCGGCAGTAGGCGATTTCCTTCTTCGTGAACACTTTGTCCACGAAGACCGCGCCCTGCTTCTCAAGGACCGATTTCATCCGGTGTGTGTCGACAACGTCGACGCCGATCCCTTCAATCAAACCGACGGTCGTTTTCTTACCCATTTTCTTTCCGGACAATCTTGATGACATCGCCGATGTCGTCGATGTCGTAGTCTGCATTCGAGACGAGGGTCCCGAAAGTGTCGCCAAAGCGGGCGAAGATCGTTTTCATGCCAACCTGTTTTGCGCCGACCACGTCTCTCTCGGCCCAATCGCCAACCATGAGAGCTTCCGTCGGTTTTACGTTCAACAGCTCGAGGGCTTTTCGGAATGGACCGGGATTCGGTTTTCGCTCACCGGTGTCCTCAAACGTGACGACCGCATCGAAGATGTGATGGAAGTTCAAATAGCACAAGCGCAGCCAGGCCTCGCGTGCGGGTGCGTCTGAAACGACTGCAAGTTTGATGTGCATTTTCGTCAGCTCCATCAGCGTCAGGTACACGTGCGGATACGGAACAAGCGCCGCCTCACGCGCACGGCGGTAGGCAATGACTCCCGCGGAGAGGATTTTGTAGTTCACTTTGCTGAATTCGTCAAACAACAACTGGTCGAAGACATTCTGGAATTCCATGCCGCGCACTTTGTAAATCTCGTCAACGCGTTTGCGGATCTCATCGCTCGACAAATCGAGGCCGGCGTCCCTCATGGCATGAATCGCGGCGTCAATGGCCTGGCGCTTCATCAGCATGAAGTCCACGAGGGTGTTATCAAGGTCGAAAATGACTGCTTTGATCATTAATGAGGAGATAGTGAATGGTAAACAGTGAATAGTAGCAGGTGAAATGTGAAAAGTGAAAGGTGAAGCATGAACCTCAACCTCAACCTTTACCTCAACCTGCTTCTTTAGCCTTCCAATATCGCTCTTACCGCAAGCTCATACCCTTTGGCGCCGAAACCGGAGATAATTCCCTTGCAGACAGGCGTCAGGAGGGAAGTGTGTCTGAATTCTTCGCGTGCCTGAATATTCGTCAAATGAACCTCGATGACCGGCACCTTTACCGTCGCAACAGCATCCCTGATCGCAACGGAGGTGTGCGTATATCCCCCGGCATTCAGAATAACCCCATCGGTGATTCGATCCATCGCCTTCTGAATGAAATTCACAATCTCCCCTTCGACATTCGACTGATAGAATTCAAACTTGATGTCGGGAAATTGCTTTCGCAGGGAGTTCTCTATATCCCACAAACTCTCTGTCCCGTACTTCTCCGGCTCCCGTTTGCCGAGAAGGTTGAGATTGGGCCCGTTAATGATGAGGAGGCGCATAGGAAGCTATCAGCTATCAGCGATCAGTAGTCAGTGGCAATGATGGTGAGCATCGGGGTGTGGTCTTGGTTCAAGTGTTTTTCCTGAACACTGATAACTGAATGCTGATCACTATAACACCTTCACCACCACAATCGTCATGTCGTCGTGTTGGCGGGCTTTGCCGACGAATTCCTTCATCTCGGCAAAGATCCCTTCGAGAATCTCTGCGGCAGATCGATGTGCGTGTCGCTCAACGGTTTTGCAGAGCCGTTCTTCGCCAAATTCCTCGAGCGTCTTGTTCATGGCCTCCGGGAAACCGTCCGTGTAGAACACGAACAAATCGCCGGGACGGAAGGCAATCCGCACTTCCTCAATCGATTTCGAAAACGTTGCGCCCTGGTCGAGTCCCAGTGCCAGCCCCATCGGGTTCACCACTTCCACGTGATTTGCCTTTGATTTCCTCATGATAACGGGGTTGTGCCCAGCCCGGGCCAGTGTCAGCGAACGTCTTCTCATATCAAAAACACCATACACCATGCTGATGAAGACGCCCCGCTCGACATTCTCGTAGAAGAGTTTGTTGACCTGGCTCAAAACAACAGAGGGTGAATTGGAGATCTTTGCCAGGGCGCGGAGAAATCCCTTTGTCAGAGTCATGAAGAATGCTGCCTGCGTACCCTTGCCCGAGACATCCCCAACGGCAACTCCGAGGCGACCTTTGTCGATCTCGATAAAATCGAAGTAGTCTCCCCCAACCTCGAGAGCGGGCGCACAGCGGGAAGCGATGTCGAGTTTGAACGTGCTCGGGTTCGCTTTGGGAAGAAAACTCATTTGCACGTTTCGCGCAATTTCGAGCTCCTGCTGCAAACGTTGACGTTCGCTGATATGGCGGGCAAACGCAGGGGCGATACTGTCGAAGTCAACGACTTCACTCTTGCGATACAGCGCAGCGATGGAACCGGTCGCCACGACGGCAAAAAATGCGATCACGATGTATCCTGAGACGGCGTAGGTGGGGTTTCCGGCAGTGAAGAGTCCGGCTGTCCCTTCGACAGCCGAATATGCCACCAGCGCAAACAATGTGGCGAGGGCGTCGAATCGGAAGAACGTCCAGACAAATATCGCCCCGACAAGGGTGTGAACCAGAACTCCCAATACGAGGGGATAGAGATGCCCGTGATCAAGGAGCCCCATCGCGACGGATGCCGTGAAGATCACCAGAACTGGTGAAACGAACAACTTCCGGAGGAAAGAAATAACAAAGAGAACGAAAAAGGCAAAGATGTACAGGTTCGAGTAGAGGCTGTGCCCCAGAACGTACAACCAGGGAAGGGAAACGTCAAACGTATGAACTGCTGAATCATCTGAGCGGACCAGCCAGATCGGGTACTCCAGAGACGTCGTATGGACAAGGATGAGCCAGAGCGCAAACGCCGCCACTCCCATCGCCATTCCCCGAAGAACAGATTCGCCGACACGCGAATGAGACAGGTGGCCTTTTGAGAGGAGGTCGAGCGGAATGAACTTCTCCCTCCAGGTTTCCCGGACCAGCGATTCGCTTACGGCCCACACAAGCACCAGTCCGCCGCCGACAAACAGGGGTATGAGAAGAAGCGGGATGAGAATTTCCCATCCGATGCGTCCCTGGGCACTGAGATAGATTTCGACGTCGTAGAGGACACCGACCAGGATACCCGCAGCCGCCGCCATGCGAAATCCGAGTTCAAACGACCGAAAACGTCGGAACGCGACCACCACCATCACAATGGCTACGATAAAATAAAGCACCACGAGAGCTATGCCAAACACTTTTTCCGACTCCGTCGAGGAGAATTCCGTCGGAACATTGAAATCCCCGGAAAAACCAAGCACCATATCACCGGCCACGACCACTTTGGCCTTGACCATATTGCCAAGCCTGGGATGGCGCGTGGTCCAATTGTATTCATCATCCGTTCGGAAGGGCTGGTCGGTTCGTTTCTCGGAAACGGTGGCAGCCGTATCGCCAATCATTGCTCCGAAGGCCGTGAACGATTTCAGAAAACCGCGGGCGATGCTTCTCGCATCGTCGGCGGTGAGACGGGCGCCATGCGCACTGTCGGAGAGCTTTCGTTCGAACTGAAGAACCTGACCATGAGTGTCAAACTGGAAGTAAATGTCCCCCTTCAGAGCTTTCACGGCTTCCTCAGCTTGCTTGTCGGGATCCCCTCCCTCTGAAAACTTCATCGATGGCGTGTTCTTGATCCACCGTACTTCCCACAGGTATCCCGGAATGCTGTCACGCAGCATTTTGTTGGATGGTCCCAGACCGAATGTTCGCTGGGTCTGCCGGAGGAGCGGGCGGTTTTCCTTTAACTGAACCTCGGAATTGTATCCGGCGAAATCGACCTTCAACTCATGAAGAATTTTTCGGGAACGGTCGACGATGGCGTCCGCGTCGAGGCCGAGATGAATCCCGCCGTAGGGATGCGTCGAGGGGTACAGCCAGATGACGACCGGAAGGGAAAGCAGAATAAGGAGGAAAAAGGGAAGAGGTTTCAGTCGTTCCATAGACCCGGGAGGGAAGGAATTTCAGGCCCTGGCAGCACGGGCAAGCTCGTCTTCGATGTACTCACGAACCACCGGTTTCAGGTACACCTCTTCGATCCCGACTTCGGCCAGTCCCTGCGCCACCACTGATGCCCGTTTCGGGGGCGCAAGTTTCTTGTTGACGACGATGATACGTTCGGCCTTCAGTACGCAAAAGCCGCCTTCAAAGTCTCCTTTTTCGTAGCGAATGCCGATTCCGCTCTGGACAGCCAGTTGTTCGAGTTCTTTAAGGATTTCTTCGTGTGTCATAAGAAAGACGTTTCCAAACGATTCCCTCAAACTTATCCTATTTTGGGCTGAGTTTCAAGCTGGATAAGTGCAGAGTGGTCAGTTTGCAGTTATGAGTTTGTTGAACTCCGTTTACCTATCCATCCAGCTTCTGTTGCAGCATTTTCTTCATCATTCATTGTTCAGAATTCGTTATTCGGTATTTCTTTTGGAAACAGTGTTCCCTCATTTTTTCCCGCCTTTTCTTCCCACACGCCCCTTCACCTGTCCCCACCACGCTTCGATTGCATCGCTTGTTCCAATCGTCAGTAAGAAGAAAAGAATTCCTCCGACAATATCGATCACGTAATGATACCGAAGATAGACTGTTCCGATGATCAGGAGAGACGCGAGGGTTGCGAGAAACCATCGTGACGAGAGGTTATAGCGGAATCCAAGAAACACAACGATGAGGGAAAGTTGTGTGTGGCCGCTCGGGAAAATATCGCGTTGAACGAAGTCCTGAGGGTTGGGAAGATTGGTGGAGATGGATTCGCCTGCGTTGATGATCCCGCGCAACGTGTTTGTAAGGAGTATTCCGGGGAGCTCAATGCCAAGGCTGTGAAAGTCGTGCAGAGTGAATCGCGGTCCGACGCCCGGGAGCAGAAAATACCCCAGATAGGAAAGATAGAACCCGTACACGATCATGAAGGCTGCGCGGTCGAATTCTTCAACCGCATATCGGCGATAGACCTCAACCCCCATGACAATGAAGAGAAGATAGTAGGAGAAATAGGAAATTTGGAGAATTTCCGTAAGAACAGGATGGGCAAATCGCGCGAGCCATTGTGTTGGATCAACCCCGAACATCCAGCGGTCGGCAGCGATGAGCCACGCGTCGTAATCCGTCGGGTTGATGGGATGAACCATCAGGTAGATTTCCTTGAAAACAAAAAGAATGATGGGATAACAGTACCACCGGTGCAGGCCGATCAGAAGCCTGGTTCCTTTTTGCTCCGCAAAGTAGGCGAGTGCAATGATGGCGGCTATGACTGCAGTGTTGATGAGGACAAGCTCACGCCAGGCAGCGACCCGGGAGAAGAATGCCAGGTTAAGGGCATCGAGAAAAAGGAGGAAGAGGATGGAAATAAAATCGACAGGGGCGAGGAGAGAAACAAGCTTTCGAAAATTCATTCGGAAAACATTCTACGATGCCCGGAGATTGTTAGATCCATTGGAGAAGGAATGTGGCAATGCTCAGGAAAATGCTTATCCCAACGACGTCCTGGAATGCGGTTTCAAAAGGTCCGGCAGTCATGGCGGGGTCAAACCCCATCCGATGCGACACCATCGGCACAGCCGTTCCAACGAACCCCGAAATGTTCACAGAGATGAACATCGATGTGCCGACAACAAGTCCAAAGAGCATCTTTCCGTGCCAGAAACCGCCTACAATTCCGATGACAAGACCACAGACTCCGCCGATAATGACGGTTGTCTGGAGCTGGCGTTTGATGGGAATCCACCAGCGTGTCAGGTCGATTTGTCCCGTGGCGATACCCCGAACGACGATCGCGGCAGACTGCAAACCGGTATTTCCTGAAATCGCTGAAATGATCGGCATGAAAGACGCCAGGAGGATGACGTGAGACAGCGTCTGGTCGAACTGATGGATGACAATTCCGGCGAGAAACTCGATAAAGAGCGTGATCAACACCCACGGAAGCCGGAGGAAGGCAATCTGGGCCGGAGAGCGTTGCTCCATTTCCACGGCGCCGGAACCCACCATGCGTGCGACATCTTCCTGATGCTCTTCGTCGATGACGTCGACAATGTCGTCAACGGTGATGCGGCCCAGGAGCTTGCCCGCTTTATCGGTGACAGGAAGTGAAACGGCGTCGTACTTCTTGAACATCTGCGCAACCTCTTCCTGATCCACGTCCGTCGTGACGCTCAGGAGCTCCGAGCTCATAATATTGTGCACCCGCTTGTTGGGGGCGTAGATCAGAAGATCCTGCAACGGGATCGAGCCGACGAGAATGCCATCATCATCAATGACGCAGACGCTGTAAATGTTCTTGGAGGTCTTCGCCATCTTCCGGACTTCCCGAATTGCCTTCTTCACGGTATCGTTTTTGTTGACGACCGCGACTTCCTTCGCCATAATACCGCCGGCGGTGTTCGCGTCGTAACGGAGCAACTCTTCGACGTGCGAAGATTCCTGCACGTCCATCTTCCCCAGGATTTCCTCCGCACGCTCCTCCGGCAATTCTCCCACGATGTCCGCCGCATCGTCGGATGCCATCTCGTCGACAATTTCCGTCAGTCGTGGCTGCGACAGGGTCTTTAAGAGGTGCTCGCGGTGGTACTCGTCGAGCTCAAGGAGGGCTTCACTGGCAACGGCGCTTGGGAGAATGCCAAACACGTACTCTGCCTGCCCCCGGTCCAGCCGGTTCATGATGTGCGCAATATCGGCAGGATAGAGGTCCTGGATGATGTTGAGCAGGAGGTAGTCCGATTTTGACCGGACAAGTTCCTCAATATCCTGCATCAGCTCGTCATCGACCTCGATGAGCTCTTTGGGAGGAGCGCCGGATTGTTCTGTGGTTTCTTCTTCGGCCATGTGGCTGTTGTTCGAACCTAGAACCTCATCGAGAGACTCTCACGAAACGGCATAAGAAATTCCGTGAGTTTGAGAAAATCATTCACGTCCAGAGTTTCGGGCCTTCTGGCGAGGTCAAAATGCAGGGATTCAAGCTGCAGATCCGTCACGCCCATGGACCGCAGGCCATTGCGAAGAGTTTTCCTGCGTTGACCAAAAGTCGAACGGACGACATTGGCGAACAATGTTTTGTCGCAATCCGGAAGTCGATCCTTGAATTCCAGTCTGACAACTGCCGAATCGACCTTCGGCTTTGGAGCAAACGAGTTGCGTGAAACCTTGAACAACAATTGAGGGAACGTATAGAACCGGGTGAACACGGAAAGAATTCCATAATCTTTTGTCCGACGTTTCGTTCCAGGAGCGCTCCGTTCTGCGACAAGCCGCCTGGCAACTTCCACCTGCATCATCAGGGTTGCGGATCGGATGTCGGGATGGAATTCAAAGAGACGAAAGAGTATTTCACTGGTAATGTAATACGGGATATTTCCCACCACGATAAGTTTGGCGCCGTAGCGTTGTCGGATCCCGTGAAAGTCAACCTCGAGGATGTTCCCCTGAACCACGGTGACAGAGTCTTGAAAACGTTCCCGGAGAAGAGCAACGGCGCGCTTGTCGATTTCAATTCCCACAACCGTCCGGCCACCGACGGTGAGGTGTTTCGTCAGGTCACCTTGCCCGGGACCGATCTCTACAACCGGTGAGCCGTCTGGGAGGGCTTCGACAATCTTGCGTGCGATATTCTCATCGTGCAGGAAATGTTGGCCAAGGGATTTTTTGGGAGCGAGCATCTCGTGCGCGTTGGATTCACGGCCGTTTGGTTCCGGAAAGGAACAGGGGAAATGCGCATGCAATATAACCAACCGGGCCGGGAATATCAACGAAACTCATTCAAGGAAGTGGAAAGCCATTTCTTGATTCTGGCTCGATTTTGTTTTACTTTGTTTTCGTTCACACTCCACCAACATCGATGCCTTCCGCCGTCAAATTCAAATCTCCATTCCTGAGTGTCATCGTTCCTCTTTACAATGAGGAGGAATCTCTTCGGGAGCTCTTTGAGAAGATCAAAGAGGTGGTCGGAAGGATGAAGCGGTCGTTCGAGGTTATTTTCGTCGACGACGGCAGCAGCGACAACTCCTTTAAGGTCCTTCAAGAACTCCATGCGAAGAATCCCCAGGTGAAAGTTATCCGGTTTCGAAGGAACTTTGGCAAATCAGCAGCCCTGTCCGTCGCGTTCAAGGAGGCGGTGGGAGAGTTTGTCGTAACGATGGATGCAGACCTGCAGGATGACCCGGAGGAAATCCCGGAACTGATTGAAAGAATTGGAGATAGCTACGACCTTGTTTCCGGGTGGAAGAAGGTCCGGTTCGATCCCCTTACCAAAACCATTCCGTCCAGATTCTTTAACTACGTGACCGGAAAGCTGACCGGAATTCCGATCCATGACTTCAACTGCGGCCTGAAGGCCTACCGCCGGGAGGTTGTCAAAGGGATTAACGTCTATGGCGAACTCCATCGGTACATCCCGGCGCTTGCCCATTGGGCGGGTTACCGGGTGACGGAGAAGCCGGTGCAGCATCATCCACGGAAATACGGACATACGAAATTCGGTATCAGCAGGTTTTTCAACGGATTCCTTGACCTGGTCACCGTTCTCTTTACCACACGGTATATTCGAAGGCCGCTGCATCTGTTTGGCGTGTGGGGGCTGGTCTCGTTCTTCATTGGTGCATTCATCGATGTCTACCTTTCCATCGAATGGATGCTCGGGAGAACATCGCTGAGCAACAGGCCGCTCTTTATGGTCGGATTTCTGTTTATCATCATCGGTATTCAGTTTGTGTCCATCGGACTGCTTGGTGAGATGATCAGCAGGCAGGAGCACGATGAACAGGCATATTCCATTCGAGAAATCCTACGGTAGGGGTGATCCGACAGGTGATCCAGCTCAAAACCGATTGCCGCCATTTCAGGGGAGATATTCCTTGCACACCCCACAAACAATTCGGCGTCCACTGTGTCGATGAAAAAGGGAAAGACTGTGTTCACTATGATCGCATCGACAAAAAGATTCTGATCATCAAGCTCGGCGCGGTCGGTGATGTTATCCGGACAACGCCCCTCCTTCACAAGCTGAAGCAAATCCACCCCCACGCAAAGATCTTCTGGCTTACCAACTCGCCCGAAATTCTCCCTTCCCAGGTTGATGAACGTCTTAGATTCTCCTTGCCGGCCGTTGTAGCTCTCCGCTCGATGCAGTTTGATATCCTCTACAACCTCGACAAGGACCGGGAGGCATGCGCGCTCTGTGCACAGATTTCGGCGACAGAAAAGCGCGGATGCATCCTCAAGGATGGGGTCATTACACCCATCGATAACAACGCAGAGGCAAAATACCTGACGGGCGTCTTCAACGACGTCAGCAAGGCGAACCGCAAGAGTTACCCCCAGGAAATCTTCGAGATGTGCGGTTTTCCTTTTGCCGGCGAACGGTACATTCTTGATCGGCCGACATCGGGCAAAAGAGGCTGGAAAATTAATCCCAAGAAAACCGTCATCGGTCTGAATACGGGTTGCGGCGATCGGTGGACCTCCAGACTTTGGGAAGACGGTAACTGGATCTCGCTGGCAAAGAATCTTCGAAAGAAAGGGTATGAAGTAGTCCTCCTCGGCGGCGAACAAGAGCATGCGAAGAACTTGCGATTTGCGCGGGCTTCGAAGGCAAAGTATTTTGGTCATTTCCCGCTCAGAGAGTTCATTGACCTGGTCGATCAATGCGATCTTGTCGTTACCGGTGTGACGATGGCAATGCACATCACGATCGGTCTGGGGAAGAAGATCATCCTCTTCAACAATATCTTCAATAAGTACGAATTTGAATTGTACGGTCTCGGTTCCGTTCTTGAGCCGGAAAAGCCCTGCCAGTGTTTCTACCAGCCGACGTGTACAAACAAACATTACAGGTGTATGGAGTCGTTGTCCGTGGAGAGAGTTGTCAGCACCTGTCTCTCATTGTGTCCCGCCTCGTAACGTCCGGAATGTCATCTTCGCCGATTGCCCCGGATGACAATGACTGGTCCAAGCCCCCTGGGTTCGTAAATGTCTAGGCAAGCCCCAACCCGGCAGTTCCCTCAGACATCGCTCTTTCCGTTCTTTCTGCAGGCGGCCAAAGAACCCCGCACGGGAATCGGTATTGCCGTTGCCTACGCGCTGGTCATGACAGTCGTTGCACTGAAATACCATCTGGTGGGTGATTACGGCGTGGAGACAGACTTCTTTTGGTCGTACGTCCCGGAAGCGAAAAAAGTGCTCAGGGGAACGTTCGTCATCGAGGACTTCCGGGGATCGGGATATCCAACCATTCTTGCGGGCGCGTTTGTTCTCTTCCGGGATTATTTTCGGGCGGGCATTCTTCTATCGGTGCTTGCAGCCTCAGGAACGCTGTTCCTCACGTTTGAGATCCTCAGACGGCTATTCAGAGCCGACGTCGCCATCGTCGGCACGGCGCTGGTTGCGCTGAACCGGACGTTTATCCAGTACTCCTACTCGGCCGGGACCGATATGGTCTTCAATTTCCTGGTCACTGCAACGGTGTACTTCTTGTTGAAGGATGAGCAAAAAAACCCGCGGAACATGATCATCTCGGGTTTGCTTGCGGGGGTTGCTTACCTGACGCGCTACAACGGAGTCTTCGTCCTCCTCGCTGTGCCGGTGATAGTCCTGCTCATCGATCCGTATCGCCTCGCATGGAGAGACCGAATGAAGAGCACCGCGGTTTTTCTTGGAGTGTTTCTTTTGACCATCACGCCATGGGGGATCTATTGCCTGATTGAAAAAGGGAGTTTCTTCTACAACCGAAACTATCTGAACATTGCCTACGAGATGTTTGCGAAGGGAAAGGTGCCGTGGGATCAGTATTGGAATGTCGAAGTCACAAAATATGCTTCCCTCGGGAGCGTGATCCTGGCAGATCCTGGATTGTTCGCAGCGACTCTTGCGAAAAACCTCTATGAACACCTGATCGGCGACCTCGGCTTGCTCCTCGGATGGCAGGCGGGGGTTCTTGTCTTCTTCGGCCTTCTCCTGTCCTTTCGCGAGAAACCCACGAGGGGTCAGGCCGCATTCTATGTGTACGGCGGATCGTTCTTTCTTGTGCTGCTCCTTGTGTTTTATGGGGAACGATTCTCCCTGTTCCTTCTTCCGGTCTACGTGACGTTGACACTGAAGGCCTTAACCTGGCAACGGCTCGCGGGATTTCGATTTTGGAATCGCATTCATATCGGAGCCCTCGCCTGCTACGTCCTGATCCTTTGGTCGTTCTCGGATGCCTATTCATTCAATAGAGAGAACATTGGCTCGGGCCCGAAGGAAATTCCCGTTATTGCGCAGTGGTTCATAAGCCATGGTGGAGATGGAGAGGCAGGGAAAACAATCATCTGCAGAAAACCACACATTGCTTACTACCTGAATATGGAGATGGCAAGTTTTCCATATGTGAATACCATCGATGAGCTTCGGGAAGAGGTGAAGCGTGCTGGAGCGTCCTATCTGTTCTTTGGTTTGATGGAAGCCGGAATGCGTCCGCAATTCCAGCAACTGCTCGACCCTGCAAATGCACCAGCATGGCTGCGCCCGGTGACCTACACGGTAGCGCCCCCTGCGGTCCTCTATAAAGTAGAAACGAGTCCTTCTCCATGAAAATCGTCATTGTCGGAACTGCGTATCCGTGGCGTGGAGGCATTGCACACTACCTTGCGCTATTGTATCGGCATCTGTCTGTGCGTCACGAAGTCGAGATCGTCACATTTTCCAGGCAGTATCCGAAGATGTTGTTCCCGGGGAAGACTCAGGAGGAGCAGGGAGGAAGCGATGCAGCAGTCCCGACAGAGCAACTGATCGACTCGGTCAATCCATGGACCTGGTACACTGCCGCACGGGCAATTGCTGAAAAGAAGCCCGACCTTCTTGTGTTCAAATATTGGCTTCCTTTCTTTGGCCCATGCTTCGGATACATTGCTAGGGTGGTGAAACGCCGGACCGGTGCCAGAGTTCTCTTCATCTGTGACAATATCATTCCTCATGAACGGCGGCCGGGGGATGTGGCGTTCACGCGGTATGCATTCAGGGTTGTCGATTTCTTTGTTGCCCAGTCAAAGGCTGTCGAGAAAGAACTCAATGCATTTGAACCACGGGCGGTCTACCGCTACGTGCCGCACCCGGTCTATGAGATTTTTGGAAAGGCGATTTCACAAAAGCTGGCGAGGAAAAAGCTCAACCTGGATGAGAAAAGGATCATCCTCTTCTTCGGATACATTCGGAAGTACAAAGGCCTGAAGATGTTGCTGAGGGCCATGCCGGAGATTCTTCGAAAGATTCCGTTGAAGCTGATTGTGGCGGGTGAGTTTTATGATGATGAGGAAAAGTACCGGACTCTTATCCGCCAGCTAGGCCTGGATCAGAGTGTTTCGGTATTTTCCGACTATATTCCGAACGATGAAGTCTCCGTCTATTTCTCGGCAAGCGACGTTGTTATCCTTCCGTACACGTCGGCAACGCAAAGCGGAATAGCCCAAATTGCTTATCAATTCGACAAACCGGTCATCGCCACAGATGTGGGGGGATTGTCGGAGGTGGTGCTGGATGGTAAGACGGGTTTCGTCGTTCCTCCCAACGACGAAAAAGCGCTTGCTGAATCTGTCGTGCGATTTTTCAAGGAACGCAAGACGAAGCAATTCCAGGCAGGAGTCAGAAGAGAGAAGAAACGTTACACTTGGGATGCTCTGGTAGATGCCATTGAAGAATTCATGAAGAACGAGCCGGTACATGGAATACGATCCAATTAAGCGAATCATTGGGAATACGGTCAGAGATAGCGTACCGCTGCGGAAACTGTTCTACCGGGTGCTGGGCATTGTCTTCCTCCGGGAATGGCATGTGAAGCGCGAGCTGCGAAGACTTCTCTCCGGAAACAGCATTGCCATGGTCTTCGACGCAGGAAGCGGGTTCGGGCAGTACTCATATTATTGTGCAACAAGGTTTCCCGGGATCTCCATTCATGCGGTTGATGTGAAAGAGGAGCAGATTAAAGACTGTGAAAGATTTTTCCGCAAGGCAAACATACAAAACGTCAAATTTGCCATTGAAGATTTGAACCAGCCGGTGCACACGAACGAGTTTGACCTTGCCCTTTCGGTCGATGTCATGGAACACATTCCGGACGACGTTCGGGTTTTCCGCAATCTCTTCGGCTCCCTGAAGAACGGTGGAACGCTGCTTGTCAACACACCATCAATCCTTGGCGGGTCCGACGCGCATTCGCCTGATGACAAGAGTTTTATCGGTGAACATGCCCGGAACGGATACGGGGTGGAAGAGATTCGCCAGAAACTTGAGTCAGTGGGATTCAAGGTCGCAAGAATCAAATTCACGTACGGTCCCTGGGGAAGCGTGGCGTGGCGCCTCGGGACAAAGTATCCGATGCTCCTGCTGAATGTGAGCAAAGCATTCTTTATCCTCCTTCCTTTCTATTTTCTTCTCGTCATGCCCTTCGTCCTCCCTTTGATGTACATCGACTATGCATCGGAGAACAGGACGGGTACAGGGCTTATTGTTGTCGCCCAGAAGCCGGAATGAGCACGCACACTCAATTCACATCATTTTGCCAATTCGCATCCGTGAGTATCCGGTTCGATCCGCGAGTGTCAGCGTGATGAAAAAGGTCCTCATCGTAACCTACTATTTCCCGCCATCGGGCGGCCCCGGAGTTCAGCGAGTCCTGAAATTCGTCAAGTATTTACCGCAATTCGGATGGGAGCCCGTGGTTCTGACCGTTCAGGATGGTGATTTCCCCGCGCGGGACGAGTCACTTCTTCAGGAGATTCCAGGGAACGTCCATGTCTATAGGACGAAGATCTTTGAACCCTACAGGATCTACCGTAAGCTCACCGGAAAGGCGCCCGGTGCAGCTGTCGACGTCGAGAACATACCGAAGCCGGGAGAAAAAAAATCGCTCGCAGAGTCGGCGGCGGAAATCATTCGGGGGACGTTCTTCATTCCTGATGCACGAATCGGTTGGTTTCCCTATGCCGTGCCCCAGGGGATCCAAATCATCAAGAATGAACATATCGATGCGATCTATTCATCATCTCCTCCCTATACAGCAGCCGTTGTTGCACGCGAACTTCATCGAAAGACCGGACTTCCGTGGATCGCCGGCTTTCGGGATCCATGGACCGGATTCCTCAGCACTCCCGACCGGTGGCTCTTTCCGCGCAAGATCGACGAATACCTGGAACGTTCGGTCGCCGAAGACGCGAACCTGATCGAAGCCGCATGGGTGGGAATTAATGCGGACTTTCAAGAAAAATATCCCCACATCAACAGACTCAAATTTCTTCATCTTCCGAACGGTTTTGATTCCGAGGACTATCCCGAATTCGACGGCAAGCCGAACGAACGGTTTACGGTAACGTATACCGGATCCATGTATGGCAAGAGAAATCCGGAAACGCTCCTGCGGGCGGTTAAAGAACTCATTGAGGAGAAGAAAGTTGACCCCTCCAAGGTGCGCCTGAAATTCATCGGGAGGTTTGGGGGAGATGTACGGGCGATGTTCAGTGAGTTTCCATCGGAGGATGTTGTCGAGGTTGTCGGGTATGTGCCTCATGGCGAAAGCATCCGTGAGCTTCTCGCGGCCGACGCGCTACTCCTTGTGGTTGACGAGTCAAAGGACAGCGA
>JBARRO010000101.1:0-3965 GCA_049644265.1 Bacteroidota bacterium | reverse complement strand
ATGTTATCCTGTGCGTAGAATGCACCCTGAATGGCATCGACGGCGTAAATGTCATTATTGAACCCCATGGGACGAACCCATGGGCTTGTTATATCGATCATTTGCATGTGCTGAAATCGATTTTCGAATCCTGCCTTGAACTTGTTCTTCTCGTCAAAGTGGCTCGTGATATCGAACTTTAGCGCATTTTCGCTTATGGAATGATCCCGCCAGACTGTTGGACTCCCCACATCATAGAATCCGTCACCCGGTATGACTCCAACGGTGTCATGCCCGAGGTTGTAGTAGATGACCGGATAGGTGACGATATCCTTCGGCTCCGTGTAATGATCCCAGTTCCGGCCATTCGCGTCCCCGCGAACATGAGCGAAATATCTGCTCAGCCGAATTTCATAGTATGTTTTCGGGCTGATCGTGTGCGTCCAAATAAGCGCATGCTGTGTGTTGATTTGGGTGAAGGTGTTGGCGCTGTCAGGAATACTTTGGAAAAGATATTGATAACCCGGCTGCGGCTCCTGATGCTCCAGGGTGGTCTGAATTGTCTGCGTGTTCTGATTAATGCTGACCGAGCCCGTAAACGAGTAGGCCAGCTTTGTCGTAGGCGTGATCTTCCATGTGAGTTTCGAAAGAGAAGACCAATTGTTGCTTCTCCGGGGGGCGAATTGGGAGCCGTGGAAAATCGAAGAATACAGACCGCCCGGAACCTTCAGCTCATACCCTTCGGGCTGTCCAAGGGTGTTGGTCTTCTCCACCCATCTCGTGTATGTGTCTGAGAGGTTCACGTTGACGTTTGTGAAGAAGCTCATTTTGCCGGGAACTTCAACTCCTAGCCCGGGGAGCACATATGAGGTGATCGGTTCGGGGCCCCCGAGCGAAAACTCATAGATGTCCGTTTTCGCGTTTGACCGGTCATCATTGTTGAATCCGAGATGATCCTGTTTATGCACAAGCGACCCTGAATACTTTTCGGCTCCTTCGCGGGTCGTAAAATTCACAACACCCGAAGTGGCCTGGCCGTATTCGGCATTATAACCTCCTGTGATAACCTCCACTTCCTGTACTGCGCCGGGGGGAAGCGAGAGTCCAAACCCGGTCCCTGAAAGCGGATCCTGAACCGAAATTCCGTCCACCATGAAAGCGGTTTCGTAACTGCGTCCTCCGCGTATGTGGATTTGGTCGTCGGACTTTACGACGCCGACCTGCAACGCCATGACGTCCTGGACATTCTGAACAGCCGCAGCCCGCAGGTCTTCGGCCTGGAGGGAACGCTTACTCGACGTCTCCTCGATGTCGAACATCGGCTTTTCCCCCACCACAACGACTTCCTGACCCAGCGAAAGTGAAGTTTCTTCCATAAAAGCATCCAGCCGGATTTCCTTCCCTGCTTCCACTTTCACAGCACCGAATTGAACGGCCTTATATCCGAGCAATTTGACCTCGATGACGTACGTTCCCGGGTTTACTTTTGGGATGACAAAGTTCCCGTCGATATCGCTGGAGGCACCGTAGTAGGTCCCCTTGACCGTGATATTGACGCTTGGCAGACCTTCCTTCGTCATTTTGTCCGTAACGCGACCCTTGATACTGCCTGGCTCTTCCTGAGCCAGAACAGAAGAGCAGGTCGAAATCAAGAAGAGGAATATGTAATTGAGGCGGTTCATTATTGGAGACCGAATTCTCCAACGAAGACTTTGTTGAACAACACCGTTATCCCTTGCCCTCCCGCCGCAGTGCCATTCAGATAATGAAGAGGAAAGCCAAAGAAGACGAAGTTCTTGTCATTACGAATTACACCGATATTTGGCGTCCCGAGGTACCCGTAAGGGCGAGCCGGAGTTCCCTGATACTCCTGAAAATGGTAAATGTAGCGCGCATCTGCCCTCCTGTACACCGGACGCATGAACGCGTTGATGTTGTTGGGAATCGGCGCTCCGCTGACCGTCACAGAATCAACATTCAGCGAAGGATAGATATCATCAGAGACGGCAGAGTCGGGGATCACCCGATAGTTCTTCGGAATGCGCGAATCCCCTAGCGATGGCAATGACGGGGCAGGCAGAACGACTGAACTCACGCTGTCAATCGGGGCAAAGTCACGCAACGCACCGCTGGGATCGCTCGTGGACTGAAATTCCGTTGTGTAGAGCACCTTCCCACCTGAGGTCGTGTAGTAAAACAAGCTAAATTGCGCCAGAGTAAGACTTGGGTAAACATCTGTGTACCAAAAGACATAATCATACAACTTGAGGGTCTGCACGAACATCGGGTTCACGATGGAGAGCGCGGGCACAAGCGTACCTGGCTTTCCGCTTCCGAGCACCGACCCCGTTCGCACATCGTACTCATCGTACCCTGCAACAAGGCCCCCCGCGACATTGGCAAACCTTGCACGATAGAATTTCCTCACGTCGACTGAATCAACCTTCTGATAATCGCTGACGACAAGAAGGCGGCTCTTTGGTTTCTTAACGTACCACCTCCGGGTGTTGGTGGGAAACTCAAGCTTGTTGCTGAAATCGCCCGCAACATCCCGCGCCTGAACGTACAGCTTGTTCCTGGCATCCAGTTTCAACCCTTGTACCGATCCCAGGAGTCGAAGCGACGGATACGTGCCGCTGTAGGCATCCGCAGAAACTGTTGCACCCGCAGCATCGCTCACCGCACGCGGCACCATGAGCGTGACCATGCTGACAGTCGAGGCAACCGTCAGCCACGCGGCGCCAACAGAGGAATCGTTTAGCGAAATGCGGTAGGATGCGACCGTCTCATCCCCGTCAGGATCGCTCCCATTCCACACAAATGTGATGACGGGGAATGTCGTGTCCGGAGGTTGAATAAGCCGGGCAGGATCGTCCGGGTCGGTGACGTATTCGGCAATCGGAGGCGAGTTCTTGATCGGGAACTTCTGCTTTGCCCCGTCAGCATCCATGGCATCTCGAAGGGAAGGAAGCGCCACATCTCCTCCGTCCAGGACTCCGTTCACGTTGACGTCCCAATACGGATCCGGCGAAAGCCTTACGATCGCGCCAGAGGTCAACGATTCATGGAATGAATTGTCGACTGCCCTGACGACCAGGAGAAAGTCCTGGAACGACTGCCTGATGGGCAGAAGCACTGTCGTGTCCGTTTGCGTCGTAAACACGTACGAGAGAGTGTCGGGACTGGGAAGTGTGGAGACAGACGGTGTGTACGAGAGCAGGTACCCGACGACATATCCATCCCGATCCTCCCCCCACCAGCGAAGATGCTGCCTGCTGACGACGGTCGCAAGGTTCGAATCCGGGAACAGCCAGAAGAACGTCTTGGGACGCTGATTGGGTTGCGGATTGTTGGTCAGTTCCTTCATGCACCCATACTCGAGAAGTATGGGTGCAAGAAAGAAAACAATGAGACTATTTCTCAGAACTGCTCTCAACGGACTACTTAATGAGAATCATCTTTTTCATCTCAATATTCGAACCCGATTGCAGACGGTAGAAATAGATCCCGGATGGAAGTGCAGAAGCGTTGAACTGTGCGACATGGTGTCCCGCAGACTGGTAGTCATTCACCAGTGTGCGCACCTCCTGGCCTACCACGTTGAAGACACGCAGCGCTACCGGACCATCCTGGGTGATGGTGTATTCAATCCTTGTCGAAGGATTAAATGGATTCGGGTAGTTCTGGCTCAGCGTGAAGACGTTCGGTCTCCCCACTTCCGTCGGTTCTTCAACTGAAGTGGTAAGAGTTCCGTAATCCGCATCGCCTCGCGGAACCACGTTGTACCGATTATGAGTGAAATAGACCACACCCTGGAGATAGCTGAACGAATTGACAGTCGAGACCACGGTTTTCCCGTTGGCAGCGTCTGCAGGAACGTTCGAATATTTGCCTGTGCCATCCCGGCGAACAATGATGCCTCCCGACCCGTCGTCGATTTCATACTCCGTCGGATCGGAGAAATAAGGATAAATGTCGGTCACGTG
>JBARRO010000100.1:0-18361 GCA_049644265.1 Bacteroidota bacterium | reverse complement strand
ATGTAAACGTGACAGGCGAGGTGGGGCTTGCACGACTGAAGAAAATTGCCGAAGACCTTCAGGACAGGATCGAAGGGATTAACGGAGTCTTGCGTGCCGACATCGTCGGAGGACTGGAGCCGGAGGTGCAGGTTAATGCCGACGTCTACCGGATGAACGCCTACCAGGTGAGCTTCGACGACGTTGCCAATGCTATCCGGGGGGAGAACCTTTCTATCCCCGGCGGCTCGATTGACACAAAGTCACGGAATCTCACCGTGCGTGTGCCTGGCGAATTCAAAGAAGTGAAGCCGCTCGAAGATATTGTGTTAAAAATTCAGAATGGAAAACCGATCTACCTTCGGGATGTGGCCGCCGTGCAGTATTCGTTCGAGGATCGCCAGACGTACGCCAGGCTCAACAAGGCTGAGGTGGTTTCCCTCGCAGTGCGAAAGCGGGCGGGTGAAAACCTTCTCCGCATTGCCAGCGATGTCAAGAAGACGGTAGCATCGGAGCAGGCTCAACTTCCGAATGGAATTACGCTCGAAATCTCGAACGATCAGTCAAAATTCGTCACGCGCATGGTCGACGAGTTGGAAAACAGCATTGTAACGGGAATGTTCCTTGTCGTGATGTCCCTGTTCATGTTCTTTGGATTGAAGAATTCGCTTCTCATCTCCACGGCAATTCCTCTCTCCATGTTCGTGGGGTTTGTCGTCCTGTCGGCCTTCGGGATCACGCTCAACATTGTTGTGTTGTTCGCATTGGTTCTCGTGCTTGGGATACTTGTCGACGATGCGATCGTTGTTATCGAGAACATCTACCGTCACCAGCAGGAGTATACTGAACCTCCGGCCGTGGCAGCCAAGAAGGCTGCCGGTGAAGTATTCGTTCCGGTCCTTACATCGACGATCACGACTCTTTCCGCCTTCTTCCCCCTCCTCTTCTGGCCCGGGATAGTCGGCGATTTCATGAAGTTTCTTCCCATCACTCTTATCGTAACGTTGACCGCTTCGCTGTTTGTCGCGTATGTCATCAGTCCTGTCCAGGGAGCTCAGTGGATCGACTACAAACGGGAAATCAAAAAAGCGAAATTCAACCTCGAGCATCCGCATTGGTACAAGAAGTATAATCCATTTACCATCCTCTATCACGAAGTCGATCACGTTTTCTTCCCGTATCTTCAGAACGAGTACGTAAAAATTCTGCAATGGACACTCAAGCACAAAGGGAAGACCGTCCTTATTGCGTTCGCGTTGTTGTTCGTCGTTATCATTCTGTTTGGCTTGTTCAACAAGGGCGTGGAATTCTTCCCGAACACCGAACCGTCGCAGGTGAGCATGACGATCGACGCGCCACCCGGAACATCCCTCGAAGTGACGAACGCGATCTCGAAAATCCTCGAAGAGCGGCTTGAAGGAATTCCAGGAAGGAAGGATGTCGAGTTCATTGCCGCGAGCGTCGGTACTTCCCAGGATCCCTTCGATTTTGGCGGACAGGGTACGCCGAACAAGGGAACGATTGCAATCAACTTTTTTGAAAAAGCCCAGCGGAAGCAGAGCACCTTTACCACTTTGGAAGAAGTCCGGACAACCACGGTCGGTCTTGCCGGTGCGGACCTCCGTGTGGCGAAGCAGCAAATGGGACCTCCCGTCGGTTCGCCAATCAACATCGAGGTCTCGGGTGAAGATTATGCCCAGCTGGCGTCGGTCAGCAAAATCATCCGTGACCGGATCAGGGATGTCCAGGGTGTGGTCGACCTGAAAGACGATTACAACACAGGAATGCCGGAAGTGGAGATTGTCGTGGACCGTGAAAAGGCAGGCCTCTTGTGGACAAGCACGGGACAAATCGCTTCGACGGTGCGGGCAGCGATCGCCGGCGTCGAGGCGTCAAAGTACCGTGTGGGAGAAAACGAATACAAAATCCGTGTTCGTCTCAAGGAGGACCAGCGGACGTCTGCATCCGATCTCGAGAATTTGCGGATCAATTTCATGAACCGTCGCGGTCAACTCCTTTCCATCCCCCTTACCTCGGTCGCAACGATTCACCGGACGACTTCGGTGACCGATATCCGGAGGAAGGATCAGAAACGCGTCATTACTGTTTCGGGCGATGTCGAAGGAAGAGTACAATCGGAAGTGCTGAAAGAAATCCGCAGCCGTCTCGCGGAGATCTCCCTCCCGGCAGGATATGCGGTCAAGCTTACCGGTTCGGAGGAGGAGCAACAGAAGGCGGCGGACTTCCTGAGTAATGCTTTCATCATCACGCTGCTCCTCGTATTTCTGATCATGGTGGCTGAGTTCAATTCGATCAAGGTTCCTTTTGTTATCATGATTTCCGTGATCCTGTCTCTCATCGGGGTCATGTTTGGCCTGCTCATTACTCGAACGGCCCTGAGCGTCATGATGACCGGCGTCGGGGTCGTCGCCCTTGCCGGAATTGTCGTACGCAACGGGATCGTCCTCTTGGACTTTGTGAAACACAAACGCCGGGAGGGTGGACTGAACCTCGACGAGGCGTTGATAGAAGCCGGAAGAATCCGTTTGCGGCCGGTCCTCCTGACAGCAACGGCCACGGTCCTGGGCGTACTGCCGATGGCTACAGGAATTGACTTCAACTGGTCGAAATTCCACTTTGTAATTGGCGCAGAAAGTGCGGGCTTTTGGAGACCATTGGCCGTGGCCATCATTTTCGGACTCACGATTGCGACGTTTCTGACCCTTGTGGTTGTTCCAACCGTCTATTCGCTCCTTGAGGACTGGACCATTGAGGTGCAGAGATTCTCCCGACGCATCTTCAGTTCAAAAAACGGGAAGGAAATCGGCGGGAAGTAAGCCTTTCTCTCTTTTTGTGTTGCAGAGGCCTCCGGAAGTGTGACGGAGGCCTCTCGTTTTTTCCTCATCGACTCCGCCATCTCGCAAAATTCCGTCAAAATTCGCGCTTCTCCGTTCAACCCCTCTGTGGATTTCTTGCACAATCCCTCCGAGGGACTAAACCTCCGACAGATTGGAATGTCTATAAAGGGTTCAATCACAATCAATCCAGGAGGGACTTATGCGAGGAATGACCAGCAACATCCTGCTCATTTCTGTTCTAGCGCTTGCAGTTGTTGCGGGATGTAAGAAGAACTCGACAGAGCCCGTGTCGGACACAAACGCCACAGAGGATGCCGCCGCCTCGATCGCCAGCTCCTTCAGCGATGACGGAGGTGGAGTGGCGGACCAAATGGGCGATGCGACTGACCTCGCTTCATCCGGGGGCATCCAGGCCGAAATCAACGCAAATATCTTTTATTCCAGACACGGAGGAGCCTCGGTCGACACATCGTATGACGCGGTGACCAAAACCTGGACAATCACCATCAACAGGAGCAGGACGAGCCTCACGGGCGTCTATTCGGCCGGTATTTACAGAAAGTATTCATGTCAGTTCCTGAACAAGAGCGGTCAGCCTCAAAAGTATTTCGTCGTCCCGAAGCCTGGCAGCGGCCCCGATACGGCGTATACCATCCTCTTCAAGATTCTTCAAGGGAACGGGTACCGGATAGCCCGCTATTTGACCCAGCGACTCGACTCGCTGAGCGGAGATTGGACGATTACGGGAACGAATACCCCTACGGTGACGATCAACGGGAGCTATTATAAACGCGGGGCGGACACACTCACAACAAGGAATGCGGTCCGTACGCTCAACCACGAGCTCACACTCGCGTTCACCAACTGCACAGCCGCCCGCGGGAACCGGTCGACAATCTCGCAGACAATGAGTGGTACAGTTTCCGGCACCTATAATGCAACGATTTCGGTAACGAGAGGCGAGGTGTATAACGAACGATCAATTTCCAGGACATTTACTGTGACCTTCTCGGGAGGAACGGGAACCATCAATATCAACGGCAACACTTTTACCATGAACATGCGTTACGGAGAACTCACAAGTCTCTAACGAAAGGCCACAGCAACTCTCTGGGCTCCAATTCCCGAGGGGGAAGGCCCAATCGCCTGCGGTTTGGGTCGGCAACGCGTCGACTCAAATCGCAGTTGCGTTTCGACCTCCTTTTCATTTCAAGACCATCCTGGTAATTCTTAAATCCTACGAATCCTGGTCGTTGTCCCTTATTCCTCGTATATTACACGCCAATAACATCCATAGATCTGTGTCAACGACAACTCTCTATATCAAAAACATGGTTTGCCCCCGTTGTATCAAAGTCGTCCGGGAGGAGCTCACCAGGTTGAGGCTCGATGTGAGAAGCGTGATACTCGGGGAGGTTGTTGTAGGAGGTTCGACGACGAAATCACAGCTGGAAAAGATTCGTACTGTGCTCGAGGAAAACGGGTTCGAGCTGACCGAAGACCGGAATGTGCAGATCATTGAAAAAATCAAACATGCCTCGATTCGGCTTGCGCAGAATGATTATGAGAAGAACCCCTTGGAGATCAGGGACTCGGAGTTCATTTCGAAAGAAGTAGGTCAGGAATACCATTCCCTGAGCACCCTCTTTTCCTCTGTTGAAAGCATTACGATAGAGCATTACCTGATTTTACAGAGGATTGAACACGCAAAGGAACTCATGAAATATGGGGAGTTGAACCTGAGCGAGATCGCGTACAAAATGGGATACAGCAGTCTCGCGCACCTCTCAAACCAATTCAAGAAAACTACAGGAATGAGCCCGAGCAAATTCAATTCCCTCGGCGGCAGCCACAGGCATTCGATTGACCAGGTCGGACGTCATTAGAAAGGTCAGGGAATTGAGCCGAACCAAAGCCATCCCCGCGATGGCTTTTTTTTGGCCTAGGAATTCTGTAAATCTTTGTCATAAGAATGTAAGGAACAAAGGGTGTTATGCACGTATACTTGATAAGTGATTTCTCACACGTCGATCAGTTTGGAGAATACCATGAAAACGCAAGAGTTGATCATAGAAGGAATGTCCTGCGGCCACTGTGTCATGAGTGTGAAGCGGGAGCTTGGCAAATTGCAGGATGTAAAGGTGGAGGATGTGCAGATCGGAAAGGCGAAGGTTCAGGTAGACGAATCAAAGGTTACCCCCAAGGCGCTCAGCCACGCCATCGAAGAAGCGGGGTACCGACTTATCAGCATCCACTAACCACGAAGGACTTACGAACCACTAAGGACACGAAGATCACGAAGAAAATTTTGGACAACTACTTCGTGAACTTAGTGACCTTCGTGGTTATGACTTTATGACTTTCATGGAAATGAAGACCGTGACCCTTCCCGTGGAAGGAATGACATGCGCCAGTTGTGTCGTGCGCGTTGAGAAGACCCTGAAAAAGGTCGAAGGAGTCGAGGACGCCAGCGTGAACCTTGCAACAGAAAAGGTGACGCTGAAATACGACCCGTCGAGAGTAAAGCTCGATGTCCTCTCCCGCGTCGTCGATGAGGCGGGATACAAACTCGTCGTGCCGGAGGAGCGTGCACTGGATGCCCCTCAGCCCTCCGGTCGCTCCGATGAGTCGTTCAACCGGCTCAAGCGGGAGCTGATCTTCAGCGCAGTCCTCTCGCTTCCGATCATGGTGGTCAGTATGTTCAGCATGACCGAATGGTTCATGCGTTGGACCCCGTTGTCGACGGATACCTGGAACAAATTTCTGATGATCGCCACGACCCTCGTCATGATCGCTTCGGGCAGGCGGTTCTTTCTCACGGCCTGGAAGTTGGTGAAGCACTGGACCGCCGATATGAATACACTCGTCGCTGTCGGAACCGGGACGGCGTATCTCTACAGTATGATTGCGGTTCTGTTTCCTTTCCAGGCAGGGGATGCTTCGAACCATCTCTATTTCGACACGGCGGCGGTCATTGTCACGCTCATTCTTCTCGGCCGCATGCTGGAAGCCCGGGCCAAACACAGGACATCCGAGGCGATCACAAAGTTGTTGAACCTCCAGCCGGAGACTGCACGCGTGGTGCGGGACGGAGTCGAATTGGATATTGCGCTCTCCGGGGTCGTTCTCGACGACCTGGTCATTGTCCGACCTGGTGAACGCATCCCGGTCGATGGCCTCATCATAAAGGGTTCCACGGCCATCGATGAGTCGATGATCACCGGTGAAAGTCTTCCGAAAGAGAAAGTGGTGGGTGAGAAGGTTATCGGCGGAACGGTAAACAAGAATGGCAGCATTGATATCCGTACCACTGCCGTCGGCAAGGACGCCGTCATCGCGCAGATCGTAAAGCTCGTCGAGCAGGCCCAGGGTTCAAAGGCTCCCATTCAGGCCCTCGCAGACAAGATTGCGGCTGTTTTCGTCCCGACGGTGATCGGCATCGGAGTTGTTACGTTCCTCGCTTGGTACACGCTTGGAGGCGCTGGATTTAGCGGTTCGATGATCAACTTCATTGCGGTCCTGATCATTGCGTGTCCGTGCGCGCTCGGCCTCGCAACGCCTACCGCCATCATGGTGGGCACCGGGCTCGGGGCAACACGTGGAATTCTCGTGAAGAATGCGGAAAGTCTTGAGCGGGCGCAAAGCGTAGAAGTCGTCGTCCTCGACAAGACAGGCACCGTAACCGAAGGGAAACCCTCCGTGACGGACGTTCGTCGTTTGGGCACGGAGGACGAATCGACCATCATACAGTTCGCCGCTTCCGTGGAACGCAAATCGGAGCACCCTCTGGGCCAGGCAATTGTCGAATATGCCCGACAACGTTCTCTCCCGTTGAGTGAAGTAGATTCGTTCAAGGCCAGCGCAGGGTTTGGCGTTACTGCTGTGGTAAACGGTGTGAGCGTGACGATTGGAAATCTCTCCATGATGAAGGAATGGTCGCTCAATGTGGATGGTGCAGAGTCCATAAGTTCCCAGTTTGCAGAACAGGGAAAAACTCCGGTTCTTGTCGCGATCAATGGAGTTCTTTCGGGCATCTTCGGCATTGCGGACACAATCAAGCCGGGATCAAAAGCCGCCATCGCAAACCTTCGGGCAATGGGAATGGAAGTTATCATGATCACCGGAGACAACCCGGGAACGGCCGCGACGATCGCTGGTCTGGCTGGGATTGATCGCGTGATCGCAGGAGTGTTGCCGGATGAAAAAGCTGCACGAGTGAAGGAACTTCAGCAGGGAGGCAGGCACGTTGCGATGGTCGGCGATGGAATCAACGATGCCCCCGCTCTTGCCCAGGCCGACGTCGGTATTGCCATGGCCAGCGGCACCGATGTGGCAATGGAAACGGCGGATATTACTCTCATGAACAGCGATCTGGCCGGTGTCGTGGAAGCGATCCGGCTTTCAAAAAAAACCATGCGAACGTTGAGACAAAACCTCTTCTGGGCCTTTGTATACAATGTTGTGGGAATTCCTGTTGCGGCGTTGGGACTTCTCAATCCCGTCGTTGCGGCTGCAGCGATGGCAATGAGTTCGGTGAGTGTTGTTTCAAACTCGCTCCGACTTCGTTTTGCCCGTCTCTGACATTCGACAAAACCAACTCAAAAAAACTCATGAGGCAGACATGAGCAGATACGAGGTCGTAGCGTCAGCGCACATCCATGCACTCGCGGCCAGGATTTACTCGATTCTGAAGGATTATCGAAATGGCCATCCTCACATCCTGCCGCAACAATACTTTCGCTCATTAGAAGTTCAGCAGGGGGGAGTTGGCGCCGGAACGGTCATCCGGTTTCAAATGCGGGTCATGGGATCGACGAGAACTTTCACTTCCACTATTTCGGAACCGGAGCCGGGCCGGGTGCTCGCAGAAACAGACGCTGATTCGGGGGTTGTCACGAAGTTCACGGTCGATCCGGATCCCCAGGCACAGGGATCTGTCGTGACCATCCAAACCGAATTGAACGCGCGGAAAGGGATTGGCGGATCGATCGAGCGATTTATGACAACGAGATTGTTGAGGAGAATTTACAGCGAGGAGCTACAACTCATTGAAGAGGTTGTGACGCAGGAGCCTTCTCAAGCGTAACAAATCAGCGTAAAACGATTTCCGCCCCGTCTCTTGCACCAAAACACTTCAATCTGGATCCGTGGTGACGGATCAGGTTCCTTGCCTGTTTGATCATTCCGTCCACCATCTTGTCATCATGCGTCGGGTCATGATGGAAAATTGCGAGTTGCTTCACGTTGGCCCGCCATGCGAATTCAACCAGGTCCTGAATCGAGGTGTGTCCCCATCCCACCTTGAGTTTGTACTCGGCAGCGGTATACTGCGCCTCCCCGATCAAAAGGTCTGCGTCGGTCAGAAAATTCACGAACTTCGAATCGAGATACTCCGGGTAGTCTGTGACTTCTGATGATTTCCTGCGCGTTGCGTGAAGCGTATGGCGGTACGGCTCGTTATCGGTCGCATAGATCACGACACGATTGCCGACGGTCACGCGATATCCGAGGGTCATTGCGGGGTGGTTGAGGAAGAACGGTTGAACCTTGATGTTTCCGATCGTGACCGTGTCGCTGATTTCCTTCACCCGGATTTTGGCCTTCATATCGCCGAGTTCGACGGGGAAGTAATCCGAATCCATCTGCGCTTCGAGGATTTCAGTGAGTGGCTTGTCGCGCCCCGGAGGTCCGTAGACCGTAATTGAGTTCTGAGACGAGTACGCCGGCAGGAAGAACGGAAAACCCTGGATGTGGTCCCAATGCGTGTGACTGATGAAGAGGTGGACGACGAGCGGCTTCGAGGCGTGCTTCTTCTCGAGGTAGAGTCCCAGCTCGCGAATTCCCGTCCCGGCATCGAACACGAGGATGTGCTTGCCGGAGCGAAGTTCGACGCACGAGGTATTCCCGCCATAGTACGCCGTTTTCTTCCCCGGACTGGCGATGGACCCTCTGGTTCCCCAAAACTTGACTCTGATCATCAGGTCTTCTTGCTGATATGCGTATCGACGATTCCCACCAGGTCCTTCAGGCCCGCAGGTTTTATCACGTACTCGTCTGCGCCCAGTTCATAGGCCTTGTCGATATCGGGTTTGTAGGATCGGGCGGACGTGATAATGATGAGACTCTTGCTCAACTTCGGATTCTCCCGCATTTTTTTGCAGACCTCGAAGCCGTGCATCCCGGGCATGTTGATGTCGAGGAGCGTAACATCCGGGATCCTTTCTTCTGCAAGCCTCAAGCCGTCAATCCCGTTGTCCGCAGAGAAAACCGTATAACCGGCCCGTTCGAAATGCATCGAGACCATCTTCCGGATCAGGTCTTCGTCGTCAACAATGAGAATTGTTCTGGCCAAGGGCGAGTATCCCCTCTAATACAAGGAATAGTAGGACCGGCTACAGGTCATGAATTACAGATGAAAGGCGGAATGAACTTATTAATTTCTTGGTCGAAAAACAAATGCGCCGAGCACGGAACTTGTGAGTACAGACAACAAAGCCGGCGCCACCGGGCCGGCCTTACCTTCAGAAATTCATATTCTTAGAACAACCATTTCCCCTCGTCAGTTTTGTCAATCCTCCTCCAATCCCACCAATCTTCAATCTACCATCTGCAATCTTAAATGTTCAGTCGGGGTGATAGGATTCGAACCTACGACTTCTTGCTCCCAAAGCAAGCGCTCTAGCCAGGCTGAGCTACACCCCGAATACAGTGGAAAATTAAAATTGGAAAACCGTTGCCAGGCTGCTTGCCCGCCCTGCCTGCGTGCTTCACCTCGTGGCGGGCCTGCCCGCCGTGGTGTATCTTTTGGCGGGAGCTACACCCCGGGTTAACAAAGGAAAATGGAAATTAGAGAATGTAAATTGATCCAATATAGCCAAATCAATCAGTGGATTCAAGGGACAATTTACGTCGTCGGCGTGAAGGTTGATGAGGTTCTTGAACATATTATCAGCATTTACTTCATCTCATCGTGGTCGTCGCTGTTCACCGTCATCGCTTTGCCAGCCATCCCTCCGGGTTCTGCTTGTCCCGTTCCTTCCATATTTCAAAATGGAGAACAGGTCCTGAAACAGTGTCGCCGCTCTTGGCGATAACCATACCCTCTTTCACCGGCTGTGATTCTGCAACCACAACGTCCGACAAATGCGCGTAGACTGTACGGTAGCCGTTGAAGTGATTCAGAATCAGAACATTTCCGAAACCGGGGATGAAGGAAAGCACGGAGACTTCTCCGTCAGCAACCGCGTACACATCGGATCCAGAAGGCGTTGAAATATCAATGCCTGTATTCTGAGTGATTGTTTTCAAAACGGGATGAATCTGGTTCCCAAACTTGGATTGCACGGATCCCCTCGCGACGGGCCAGCGGAGCTTCCCCTTCCTCTCATCGAATGCAATCGAGGGCCTGATCTCCGGTTTTGGCAGCACCGGAGGAGTGCTCTTCAGCCGTGCACGTGCTTCGGCGAGCTCACGTTCGTGCTTTGCCGCCGCTTCACGCTCCTTCCGTATCCGCTCTTTTTCAATCAGGTCGGCGATAAGTTGCTCAATCTTGCCCACGGCGGCGGATTTCCGCGCCAGTTCCTTCCTGTAATTCCTCTTGTCCTTGCGGATCTTCGACAGAACCGACTGTCTCTCTGCATACTTCCTTCTGAGATTCCCCTCTTCACGTGTCTTCTCCGTAAGCAGCAGGCGTTCCGTTGCCAGCTTTGTCTGCAGATATTCGTTCTCCTGCTCCAGGGTCATCTTCTTGTCGTCAATGCCAATCATGTCGCGCAAACGCTGGTCCGAAAACCGTTTCAGGTATTCAATGCGGATGTATAATTGATTGATGGACTTAGAAGAGAACAGGAGCTCCACGTCGTAGACCCGGCCGTTCTTGTAGACTGAACGGACGTATCCCGCGTAGTGCGACTTCAGGAACTGAAGCTGATTCTCCAGTTGCGTGATGGAGATTTTGGCATCCCTGATATCCGAAGTCAGCTGGACTTCCTCTTCACGCAGGCTCTGGACGAGCCGGCGGATCAGGTTGGATTGCCGCTCGAGGTCGTCGAGATGTTCGAGAGTGGATTTTTCTTTCCGCTCGCTCTCACGGATCTTCTTCTCAAACGCCTCGATGTCCGTCCGCAGCTTCTGAAGTTCTTTTTCCTTCTTCTTGATCTCCCTGTCCCCGCGTTGCTCGACGTGGGCGACAGCGCCAAGAAGGAGGGATGCAACAAGAAGGATGCAGATGCGGGAGGCCATTACCAACGGACTCGCTGGGCGTTGTCGGGATAGGAAAAGGGGAATTGCAGCGGATTGGCATTCACGGCAATGTCGGAGTAGGAAAGCGCGACGCGCTGACGCTCTCTCGGCTGGAGCACGCGGATACGGAAGGGCACCGTGACGCCGTCAACCGTCTGGAAATCGCTGAACGTCTGTTCCAGCGTGAGCTTCCCCGAAGCGTCGAGGGATTGAATCTTTCTGATCATGAGGGAAACCGGATCGATCCAGTATTGGCGGGTTCCACTGGTCAGGCGATACAGTAAAACAAACTGGTCGTCCTCCACCCGTGTCTCATCCGGCGCGCGCATATCGTCCGGAAGAAAAATTCCTCCTGTGAACAGATTGAACACATCATCAAACGCAATGTTGATCCGGAGGATGCGGCTGAGGTTTGCAGCATTGGTGGAACCGGAGACGAGCTGATTCTGGAGGCTGTTATAGAAGAGGAATTCCTGCCGCGTGAGAAGGGCCGCCCCCACTTTCAGTCCGAACGGACCTTCAATGTTCAGGAGGATGGAATCGGGTTTGCGAAGAACGAGCGCAAACGAAGCCGATTGAGCAATGGAAGGATTTTCAACCGAGATTCGTCCCTCGCCCTTGAGGGAATGCATCCGATCCTGGTTTGCCCGGACGATCTCCTGGACTTCCTGCGCGGAAACTGTTCGGTTGGCGAGGTTCGTTGTTCCGGTGGAGGCGCAACCGGCTAGCAGCAAGAGCAGGACCATTCCGGCGGACGCGCGCACCGCTAGGATCCCCGGTCGATTTTTTCCTTGAGCGCCTGGTTCTTTGAATTCATCTCGAGGGCTTTCTGCCACATCTCCAGCGCTTTCTCTTTTTGGCCGAGCTTTGAATAAACATCCCCCAGGTGCTCGACGACGACGGAGCTGCCCTTTCCCGTCTCAACTGCTTTTTCCACATACTTCTCCGCCTCGTCATACTTGCCAATCTTGAAATAGATCCAACCGAGAGTGTCAAGATATGACGCATTATCCGGCTCTGCCGTTACGGCCTGGACAGCCATCTCAAGTGCCCTCTGAAGCTGGAGGCCACGCTCCGCCAGACTGTAGCTGAAATTATTAAGCAGGAGAGCCGATTTCGGGTCGACTTTCAGAGCTTCCTCGTAAATTCTATCGGAGTCCTGATACCGCCGCATTCCATCATAGGTCAGGGCGAGCGAGCTGAGCGTGTTAAGGTCCTTCGGGTTCAACTCATAGGCCCGTTCCAGCATGGTTGCGGCCTGCTCGGATTGTTCCAGACGGGAATACGCCAATCCCATCAGAAGATACAGGCGGTATTCCTTTGGGAGAACTTTCTTTGCCTTCTCCATCAGGTCGAGCAGTTTCTTGTACTCGCCACGCTCGAAATAATTTGAGCCTACGTAATACCAGGCATCTGCGTTCCATTCTGCCAGCTTTGTGACCTGCTCGAAGTAGGTGGTCGCAATCGAGTCCTGATGATCGTTTGCCGCGATTGCCCCAAGATACCAATAGGAGCGCCAATCGTTCGGCAGCTCACGGTTTACTTCTTCAAACATCTTTTTAGCCCGCGGCGTCAATGTCGAATCCTGCTGGATCTTTCCGAAGTAGGCAATTCCAATCCGTAGTTTCAGCTCTGGGTTCGATTTCTGCCCCTGGGTTTGCAAAGCCCGCTGGTAAAGCTCAATGGCCTTGTCATACTCATGCCGGTCGAGATACACATCGGCCAGGACAAGAATGACCTCGAAATCGTTGTGGTCAACTTCGAGCATGGACTCAAGGAGTCTGATGGCCTCATCGAATTCTCCTGCCTTTCCGAAAGATTCAGCGAGCTGGCGCTGGAGGGGCTTGTTGCTCGGGTCGATTTCCAGCATGCGCTTGTATTTTTCGGAAGCCTCTTTGTACCTGCCCAGGGATCCGTATAGCTCTGCGGTCTGCAACAGCAGATCCCAGTCATCACCGATCCGGTCGATAAGCCGTTCGTAGATTTCCAGTGCCTTGAGAGGGCGTGTGGGTTGGTACAACCGGGCGAGATTGAACCATGCGGAAGTGGAGGTAGAGTCCAACTCCACAATCACCTCGTACTCCTTGATGGCCAGGTCTTGCTGAAAACTATTCAGAGAGATGGTTGCAAGGTTTTCGTGGTAGGTGATGTTCTTCGGATCCAGCCGCACCGCCTCTCTTCCGGCTTCCGCGGCCCGGGCCGGTTTATTCAGAATCGAATAGTCTTTCGAGAGTGCGTAATGGATTGCAGCGTTCGGGTCGTATTGCAGTGCTTCCTGGTATTCCAGGATTGCCTCCGCATATTCGCCGTTTGCATCATGGGCAGCTCCATCGATGAAGTGCCGCAAGGCACGGTCGCGGTTTATTTCCTGCTGCCGCTCAGTGAAGTAGTCAGGTTTTTCGGCCGGTTTCTGTACGGCGACCTGACCAGAGCCGCTGCAACCTGCAAGAAGAAAACTACCAACGAGAAAAGAGAGTACTACAAGAGTTTTCATTTCTTAGAATATATCGATTAGGGTGAAGAATAACAAGGCAATGGAAAGGCAAGGGTTGGCGTCCGATCTTGTATACCCGCAAGATTCACGGTATCTTCAAGTCATGGAAATCCCAGAACAATATTTCGACCTTGGCGTGGCCTGGAACTGGGAATTTGACAGAGATTTTATCGGGATGATTGGACGCCATGCGGAAACCGCAGGTATGACCACGTTTCAGATTCATCGCGGGAACGTCGCAGAAGTCACGGAGCTCGTCAGGAAAAGAAGGATGAGATTTCGCTGCTTCTTCGACCGGGCATCCGATGAAGACGAGAACTTTCTTCCGCTCGTGCGTTCCCTCCTGCGAAGGTATCGTTTGCCCGAAGGGGAGAAACCCGCCCGGCCAATCAACCCGCACGATCATCAGCATCATGCGGCCGACAAGGCGACCATGCATCTGGAATTCCTGACGCGTGGAATTGCGGTTCCCTACACCATCATCGTCTCTCCCTACAACCACAAGACCGAAGTCGAGCTTTCACTCTCCGAACTTGCAAGACTCGGCCGCCCGTTCATCATTAAACCGGCGAATACTACCGGCGGGGGAATTGGTGTGGTGACAGGGGCTGAATCCCTGAAAGAGGTTCTGGAGGCGCGGCAAGCCCACAAGAACGACAAGTACTTGCTCCAGGAAACAGTGCGACCAGCGTACCTGGGAGACTACCGTGCCTGGTTCAGGGTTTTCTTTGCATTCGGAGAGATTATCCCGTGTTGGTGGGATGACCAGACTCATATTTACGAAACCATCACACCGACGGATGAACAGGCTTTCAATCTCGGGGAATTGAAAACGCTCACCCGGAAGATTCAAGAAGTGTGCAAACTCGATTTCTTTTCAACCGAGGTCGCCTATACGCGCGATTCGAGATTTGTCTCAGTCGATTATGTCAACGAAATCTGTGACATGCGCCTGCAATCCCGATTTCCGGACGGCGTCCCGGATCTGATAGTTGAGAACGTTGCCCGGCTCCTTATCCAGTTTGTTGCGTCGGTTCCGCGGTGAAAATTCCGGACGGAGTCCCTTGGAATTATTGGGGAAAAGGACTTGACTTTCAACGAGGGGTTTAATAACTTAGCACAAGTTGTGTAAATTCATTCATTCTATTTGCCACAGCTCGGAGGCCATATGGCTTTAAATCACGATCGAGGGGCGATGAGCGTGTTGAGATACGGATGGCTTATCTCTCTTTTCGTCGTTGCATTCATCGTTGGCGGATGCGGCGGGAGTGAGGAAGCAACTCAAGAGCAAGTGCCCGAAGAGGGACAAAAGCTCGGCGAACAGCCGCAGGAAAAACCCAAAGAAGAGGCGAAGCCGTATGATCAGGCTTTGACGAGCTTTATCGGTGACGATAAGAAGGCGGAAGAGAAGCCGGCCCAGCCTGCCGTTCAACCGACCCAACTGAGCCAGTATGAGAAGCAGATCGAAGACCTTCGGACGGAGAACACAAGCCTGAAGCAGAAAATGGTGAAGCTGGAACAGGACAACCGCACTTTGACAGCCAGGCTGACTGACACGGAAACAAAGCTTGCCGCTGAAAAAGACCGGGCGGATCGTGCCGAGGAGGCCGCAAAGGGAGTAGTTGCTGCCGCTCCTGCCGGACCGACAAGAGGAGAAATGAAGCCAGAGGATGCTTCGCAACCGATGTCGCTCTCCTCATACGAAGATGCGCTGAAGGCTTTCAATTCGAAGAAGTATGACGATGCCATGAACGGATTCCAGGGTATGTTGGACGGTGGAGTTTCGGATGACCTGGCCGACAACTGCAAGTACTGGATCGGCGAATCGAACTACGCAAAGAGAAAATACAAGGATGCGATGTCTTCCTTCGAGTCTGTGTTCAAGTACAAGAATTCTGAAAAGAAAGCCGACGCCCAATTCATGATCGCTCAGTGTTATGAACGATTAGGGAATAAGGTGAAAGCGAAAGAAGCCTACGAAAAAGTGGTAAAAGACTACCCAATGAGTCGGAATGTGAAGAAATCAAAGGAACGTTGGGCGAAGCTCTGAGAATCTGAACAATCTACAGGCCCCGCCGCAAAAACGGCGGGGCTTTTTTGTCTTTATCCGGGGAGAGTATGAACCGAACGTGGTTTTGTACCATCGCCCTCAGTGCTCCGGCACTCCTCTCAGCCCAGATCGTTTCCCTGCAAACCACACCTTTTTTCGGATCCGATCAGCTCACCTTCTATCCCTCAACAAATCTCAAAGCAGCGGGGATTTCGATTGCAGCCGAGGATCAGGAGGGGGATCAATTCACGAATCCTGCGTGCGGATCATCGATTCGCGGTCTTACAGCGTTCAGTGTCCCGACGTTTGTCGCCGTCGGGAAATCTGCAGAAGCCTCGTTGATTTCGCTGGGGGTTCGCTTAGGGAATGATTCGTTCTTTGCCGGGATGTACGCAGGTCGGCAGCGAGCGAACGATCATGGTCAGGACTATTTTCTTCATCAATCCGGAAGCTCAGATCGATCCGGAGGAACGAACGATTTCGGCCACGTTTTTGTGGGATACCGGGTTCCCGGAACAGGCACTGCTCTGGGAGCAAGCTTCTTCAGGACCGACATCGGCTTTCTCGCGAAATTCAATTCGGCCGGCATGGGATACGGAGATCTTAAGCGTGGCAGTTCTGACGAGTACAGAATTGGGATCGAACAACGAAATCAGGATGGGCGTCGGTTTGATCTTGTCCTTGCAAGGGCGGTCACAGGGCTGGACTATGGATATTATCCGCCATACTACGCGGGACCGGTTCCTGCAGATGGACTACTGACAACCGGGGAAGGTCATGACCGCAGCGCAACATGGGCAATTCAGTCTCACTACGTTCAACCAGTGAGTCAATCCCTTTTTCTCGGAGCACTTGTTGACGTAAATTGGAAGGAGTTTGCCGAGTTAATGCTTTTTGAGGGGCCGGCACGAGCTACGGCTATTCAACTCGGGCTTGGGATTGCGCGGGTCGGCGGGGAGTCTGTGCTTGGATTCGATGTGATCTATGAACCTGCCTCGGTTGCCCTTTCATGGTTGCAGGAGTTGCCAAATGATGATGTCGCCCGGCTGAGCTCAACAGTTCAATTCTCCAATTGGACCGGAAAAGTCGGAATCCGAACTGACAGAAAACCCCTTAATCTTTCGTTCGGGCTTCAACTTCACGCCGTCCGTTTCCATGTACGTGAACAAGATGAGAATCAGGCAACCTATGCGGACATGAACGAAGGTTGGAATGAGTGGAGGTTCACGATTGGTCTGACTGCGAGACTCTTCGGACTGGAACTCGACTACACAGGTATCCTGACGACATTCAAACCCATCAATACATTGTCGTATGTGACGGACACGCGGGCTGTCAATACACAACAGTCTATTGATATCATCCGGCCTTTCTACTCGGCAAGTTTCTACGAGGGCAATTCCATTCTCCATCGTCTCACGATCACTGTTTCTGTCTTTTGAAGGTTGTCTGCTCTTGGTTCGCGTTCTCTTCTTGAATCCCAATCCTCCCATCGTTATATTGTCGTCAGATACTCCCCTGTAGTCCCAAACTACCGTCATTCGATTCCTTCATGGCAAAGATCCTGACGAAATATGTTTGCCAATCCTGCGGGTACGTCTCACCCCGGTGGGTGGGAAAATGCCCGAATTGTTCCGAGTGGAACACGTTTGTTGAAGAAGCGCCCTCGCCCCTTAAGATAGCCCGCAAGACAGGGACCGCATCAAAGCTCGAGCCCGTCTCGATGGAGGACGTCGAAAGCGATGACACACCCCGAATCAGGACGAACATTGGTGAATTCGATCGCGTGCTCGGCGGCGGACTTGTCCCCGGCTCACTGATTCTTCTCGGCGGCGACCCCGGCATTGGCAAGTCTACCTTGATGATGCAGATGGCGATGAACATGAAGGATCAGGTCACGCTCTACATCACCGGTGAAGAATCGGTCCGGCAGATCAAACTGCGCGCGGAGCGGCTGCACAGCGAAAACAAGAAGAACATCCTTCTCCTGGCCGAGACCAATCTCGACCTCATCCTCGACGTCATCGAACGGGGCACACCGGACCTCGTGATTGTTGACTCAATCCAAACGATGTATCGGCCGGGCCTCGAAAGCGCTCCGGGGAGTGTAAGCCAGGTGCGTGAATCCACGGCGCTCCTGCTTCGGCTTGCGAAGACGCGCGGGATCGCGGTGTTTGTGGTAGGGCATGTAACAAAAGAGGGGGTGATCGCCGGCCCACGCGTCATTGAGCATATGGTTGACACCGTGCTCCAGTTCGAAGGCGAGGCGCACTACTCGTACCGTATTCTTCGTGCGTTGAAAAACCGGTTTGGTTCCACGAACGAAATCGGAATTTTTGAAATGCATGACGCCGGGCTGCGTGAAGTTCAGAATCCATCCGAAGTCTTTCTCTCGGAGCGACACCACGGCTCCTCGGGATCGACAGTGGTGGCGAGTATCGAGGGCTCCCGGCCTATTCTTGTGGAGGTTCAGGCCCTTGTCAGCAAGACCAGCTATGGAATGCCGCAGCGCAATACCACCGGATTCGATTACCGGCGACTCTCCCTGCTTCTCGCCGTTCTTGAAAAAAGGGTCGGGTTGAATCTTGGCCAGCAGGACGTCTTTGTCAACATCGCAGGCGGCATCAAGATCGATGAACCCGCCGTCGACATGGGAATCGCCGCGTCCATTACGTCGAGTCTTCGGGACAGACCCGTGGATTCCGCATCCGTAGCAGTAGGGGAAATAGGATTGGGAGG
>JBARRO010000099.1:0-16111 GCA_049644265.1 Bacteroidota bacterium | reverse complement strand
TCCACGATAACCGTAATCAAGTTGGATGAGTTCTGGTTTGAGGTGGCGTCGATTTGCACCGATGTTGCACCGGCGTTTGAAGCGACGTAGGTCGCGTTCTCGTTCGTTGCCATCTTGGTGGGAATCGAGAAGTTCGAATACGATCCCTGACCACCGCCCATGGAAGCCGGGCGGACCTTATACTGATACGCTTGCGCGGCAATGTTGTTCAAGTCGTTGATCATCGCGTCCTTGTTGGACTGAATGCTCTGGGCGCTGAAGAGACTCAAACCGACCGCAATGGCGATACCGACAATGATAACGCCAAGGATGATGAGCAGAAGTTGCTGTTGACCCATAGTAAAACCTCCTTAGAAAAGAAAACTGGTGGGTGAATTCGTGGCTTAGAGATTAACAGTGTTGATTCAGTGACCTCTTAACGGGCAACATTCATGCCAATCCCAAGGTCAAAAATCATCGGCATTATTTGCTCTACGAAGAGGATTTCTCGATTCCGAAAATCGGGAACGGTAATTAGTACTTGCAATGAGGTGATTCTTGCAGAACGATATTACCACCTTCGTTAAGTTGGACACTCGTTAGATTCTGCAAATGTTATAAGCCCGCTTCCCCTTCATCTCTTCCTTCACTTCAAATTGGACACGATCCCCCTGATTGAGTGTTTCGCGGAATCCCGTATCCTTCACATTGCTCTTGTGAAAGAAAATGTCTTCCCCTGTGCTGGTTGTAACGAAACCGAAACCCTTCGCGATATTGAAGAACTTTACAATACCCTGATTCATAGATATCCTTTCCCGAGCCGCCGGAGGCGGTCAAAAACAAAAACCCCAGCCACCGAAAATGGCAGCTGGGGATGATAAGAGTCAGTATGCCTTAAACTTTCGTAACGTTGGCAGCCTGTAAACCCTTGGGTCCTTTTTCGACGTCGAACTCAACGGCGTCGCCCTCGTTCAAGGTCTTGTAACCGTCACCGACGATTGCCTTGAAATGAACGAACACATCTTCGCCATTTGGACGGGAAATGAAGCCGTAACCTTTGGCCGCATTGAACCACTTAACTGTCCCTTTTTCCATGGATGTTTCCTTTCTCCGGAGCAAAGCTCCAGAAATTTGTTTGAGAATCGTACCCGAGGCTTCGCGCCAGATCTTTTTGGCTTTTAACAGATGAGCTTCAGTGTGGAAAGCAGTGGAGATACATCAATCCACAATTCGCACCTCTGCTTGCGATGATAGGCCTCGTGTGCATCCGATGGAACGGGTGGGACACGGGGTTAACATCTGCAGCTACAAACTATAAAAGCATGGTCTGTGGCACGTGCGCTGCTTCGAGACCATCCCTTTAGGGCAAGAACGGTGTACTTTATTTGCACGAGTAAAATAGGCAAATACCCGTAAAGATGCAAGGATTTTTTGATGCACCGGGGGCCAATCCGAACGAGGATGTTGTTGCATGCCGATTCCTCTTTCAGTAGATTTTCGCAGCATTTCGAGTCCAATCTCAGAGTTCATCCCAGGTTGTCTATGTCCTTCAGAAAACTGCTGTTGTTCTGGATACTGGCTCAAATTGGTACATCAACCGGAACTGCACAAACCACGGACGCGGGAACCGACTACGGCACACTGATTCTCACGCGTCTCGCCTCCGCCCCTTTTCCCCATTCTCAAAGAGCTTCCGGACATTCCTACGGAGGGAAAGCGTTTCCGTACGAATTTCACTACCGAGACAGCAGCGTTGCCATCTTCATTCCCAAAGACTTCAAGAAGACCGCATCGGTCGACCTTGTGATTCATTTTCATGGCTGGTACAACAACATCGACACTGTGCTGGCACGATACGGGTTTGTCCGCCAGTTTTCAGAGAGCGGAAAGAACGCCGTTCTGGTCGTTCCGGAGGGACCAAAGAACGCACCCGATTCTTTTGGAGGGAAGCTCGAAGACGAGAACGGGCTCAAGGTTTTTGTTTCCGAGGTGCTGGATACACTCTTCCGTCGCTCGGTGATTGCCACAAAGGTGCCGGGAAATATTATCCTCTCGGGGCACAGCGGGGGATACCGCGTCATGTCATCTATTCTGATGCGCGGGGGATTGACCGATCACATCCGGGAAGTGTATCTTTTCGACGCTCTCTACGGCCAGACGGAAAAGTTCGCCTACTGGCTTGACCACACGGGAGGAAAGTTAGTCAACATCTACACCGACAGCGGCGGGACAAAGGCGGAATCGGAAAACTTGATGGCCGACCTTCGCGGGTGGAACATCCCGTTTCTCTCGGACGAGGAAAATCTTGTAACGCCGGACGAGCTTCGTACGCAGCGGATCATTTTTCTTCACACTCGTCTCGAACATGATGAGGTGCTCCAAAGACACGGGTCGTTTCGAACATTCCTCAGGGCAAGCCTCCTTTCCGACCGATAAGACTTCTCAGGCAGTCGATCATGATTGCAATTCGGGCAAGTGATACCTACATTAACGACGTTTGTCACCTCTCTTTGACCCAAACCTACTCGACATAGACCGTGTTCGCAATTATCTGTATTATTTTTGTCGCTCTCGTGTTCGATTTCATCAACGGCTTCCACGATGCAGCGAACTCCATTGCCACGATCGTATCAACACGCGTCCTTACACCACGCACTGCCGTTGCCTGGGCCGCATTCTTTAACCTCGTTGCAGCATTCCTTTTTGACGTGCACATCGCCAAAACGATCGGCAAGGACCTTATCGACCTCTCAATCGTGACTGAAAGCGTGATCCTCTGTGCACTCCTCGGAGCCATCACGTGGAACCTTATTACGTGGTACTACGGGCTGCCGTCGAGTTCGTCGCATGCTCTGATGGGTGGCTATGCCGGTGCCGCGATCGCCAAAGCCGGCTTCGGGTCAATCTTGTATGCAGGATGGACAAAGACGATGATCTTCATCGTGGTCGCACCCATGATGGGAATGGCCATGGGATTCCTTCTGCAGCTTGCGGTGCTCTGGATCGTGCGCGACAAGGGCTACACCAAAGTCAATAATGTTTTCCGCAAGCTGCAGTTGCTCTCGGCGGCGTTGTTCAGCCTGGGTCACGGAACGAACGATGCGCAAAAAACCATGGGAGTCATCACGGGATTACTGGTAACTGCAGGCTACCTGCAGACGTTCGAGGTTCCCTACTGGGTCATCCTCTCCTGCCATTTTGCCATTGCACTCGGCACCCTGTTCGGGGGATGGAGAATCGTGAAGACGATGGGCTCGAAGATCACCAAGCTTAAACCTTCTGACGGGTTCTGCGCGGAAACCGCGGGCGGAATCACTCTGCTTCTCACGGCATTCACGGGAATTGCCGTCAGCACCACCCATACGATCAGCGGTGCCATCATGGGAGTCGGAGCGACCAAGCGCATTTCTGCCGTGCGGTGGGGTCTGGCAGGCAATATTGTATTCGCATGGATCCTTACAATCCCCGCCTCCGCCCTCGCTGGTGCCTTGATCTACTGGCTCGTTTCGCTCATGGCGTAGTCCGGCAAACAGCCGACGGCATTTCCTTCATCATTCCTCCAAGAGTGATCTCATGAAAGCGCTGACGTTCCTTCTTCTCGCCTCCTTCCTTTCCATGAGTGCAGCGCAAGATTCAACGCTCGACGCTTTTCAGACTCTCCCGGGCTCACTCCAACTCACGCGGCCTGCTCAGCCACTTCAATATTTTGACAAGATCGGCCGGCGTGCCGCAATCATGGGGTATGAGAGTGGAACGTTTGAGGCCTGGATTTGGCCCTGGAAACCGCTGAAAAATTTTGAACTCTCATTCCTCCTCGGTAACTCGACGCAACCTCTCCTCGCGAAAGACCTCGCACGCTCCGTTTCCGTCACACCGGAAGCTACGGTGTTTACCTACACTCATGAGTCTTTCACCGTGAAAGAGATCCTGCTGGTCCCGGTCTCTCAAGCCGGAGTTATTATTCTTCTGGACATTCGGTCGAATGTGCCTCTCACCGTCGTTTCGAGCTTCATTCCCGTTATGCAACCGCAATGGCCCGCCGGCATTGGAGGCCAGTTCAGCTACTGGGACGAAACCGGCAATGCCTACGTTATTTCCGAGGGCAGGTGGAGAGCGATCTTCCTGTGCGGCTCCCCCTCCGGTGAACAGATGGCCGCCCCGCCAGCGCATATGTTTGCGGATAATCCGCTGCAATTCAAGATTGAGGTCAAACCGAACTCGACAGACGGCAAATTCATCCCGATCGTCATCGCCGGCGGGCAGAACATGAAAATGGATTCTGCCAGAGCGCTTTACCGACGGCTCTGGACCAATGCCGCACAGCTGTACCATGAGAATGTGGAGTACTATCAAAACTTGCGTGCTTCGACCCTTGGAGTGATCACGCCAGATCAAGATCTCAACCTCGCGTACGAATGGGGGAAAGTTGCTCTGGATAACCTTGTGGTTTCCAATCCGAAGCTGGGTACAGGACTCGTGGCAGGATACGGTCTATCCGGCGGAGGCGGGCGGCCGGGGTTCGCGTGGTTCTTCGGCGGCGACGCGTTCATCAATGCGCTCGCTTTCGACAGCTATGGAGCAACTTCGACCGTGCGCGACGCGCTCGCATTTACCCAGAAGTGGCAGCGCCAGAAAAATTCACCCATCCTGAAAAAGAAGCCGGACGAGGTGAACAACGACGTCGGGAAAATGGCACATGAGTTGTCTCAAAGCGAAGGCCTCGTCGACTGGTGGAACGACTACCACTACGGCTACAACCACGCCGACACCACACCGTGGTATATCGTGGCCACGGCCGACTATGTGCGCGTAACGAATGACCGCGAATTTCTCAGGGATAGTTGGAGCTCGTTGAAGCAGGCATACGATTGGTGCCTGAGGAAGGACAGCGATGGAGACGGGCTTATGGATTTGAAGGGCGCTGGTCTGGGTGCACTGGAATTCGGCAAGCTGGTTGGCATCTATGCGGACATGTACACGTCTGCGATCTGGACGAAAGCGGTCGGAGAGATGAACTTCCTTGCCGGTCTCGTCGGCGACACGGAAACCAAATCACAGACCTCACTCCAACGGGAAAAGGCTCTGGCTTCCCTTGAGCAGAAATTCTGGATGCCGGCCCGCGGATTCTATTCCTACGGTGCAACCGTCAAGAATGAACAGGTCCAGGAAAAAACGCCGTGGCCTGCGACAGCCATGATGTTTCAACTCCTCAACGATGAACGGACGGCGCAAAGCCTTGAAGCGCTGAACGATGCGGACCTTTCAACCGACTGGGGGACTCGCTCGCTTTCACCCTCCTCCGCGCTCTTCGATCCCACAAATTATAACTACGGTTCCGTTTGGGCATTCCTCTCGACGTTTGTCGGGACGGCGCAATATCGTTATCATTACGCACCGGCCGGGTATGCCACGCTTCAATCGGTTGTCCAGCATGTGTTCGATCACGGGCTGGGAGTCGTTCCGGAAGTCTTCTCCGGCCAGTACAACACGAAGCTGGGAGAAGCATACCATCACCAGGGATTTTCAACGACGGGATACATGGTTCCATTCGTCCGCGGGATGCTGGGACTCTCGGTCGACGCCACGGACAATTCCGTCTCGTTCTCGCCGCATCTTCCGGCCAATTGGGACAGTCTAACCGTCACAAACATTCACATCGGAAACGACAGAGCTGATTTTGTTTTGAGGAGGACGGACGAGGGTCTCGATCTCTCAATGTCTCACTCAGGGCGAGACAAGGTCATTCTTCGATTCAATCCCGCGTTGCCTCCCGGAGCCGAAGGTGTTACAGCGACACTTCAGGGAAAATCTCAGCATTTCTCCGAGACGTCTACGAGCCAGGACAAGCACGTCCTGGTGGAATGTGAACTCACGGAGAACGATATGCTTCATATCGGCTGGAAACCATTTCCAGAGGTTTATCTCCTGCCGTTCAGTCCGGAACCCGGAGCAGAGAATCATTCTCTTAAGTTTATTGCCTCCAGACTCGAAGGAAAGAAACTACGGCTTCAGCTTCAAGGCGTCAGCGGGGAAACGTATTTGCTCGGTGTGAGATATGTGGAGGGAATAAGCTCTGTCCGGGGAGGAGAATTGAAAGGAAAGAATTTAACGGTTCACTTTGGGGATGGAAAGAGGGGGAAATTTTTGAAGAAGATGGTTGAGATAGAGGTGAGGTGAGTGGGAGCTGTGAGTTGCAAGTTATCAGTTGACAGTTGTCAGTCCCTTCGAAGGTCGGGGGAATGGGTGAACGACACGGAGTAGAGCTCCAGATAACTCGAAACCAGCTCCGCCAAAAAACGCTTGTCTGCCAGTCTACCACTCGTTGAGCAGGCAGAGCGGGATGCTCGCAACGCAAAACTTTGAACTAGTGCCGCTCCCAATAAGTAAGATTGTATCTGGTAACATTGAGAAGTACAAATTGGAGCGGCACTACTGCCTTTTTTGAATAGGCTTTAATATGAACCACAAGATTACTTTCTAGAGGTGGCACTAGAAACTCTAAACTAGAAAACTCTCTTACCCCACTACTCGTCTACTCCACTACTTATCTACTCCCTGATGGCCACACTACGCCGCGAACTGACACTGTTTGACCTCACCATGATCGCCATCGGTTCGTCGATCGGGTCCGGAATATTCCTCACACCGTCGCTCATCGCTAAAGCCCTCCCTTCTCCTCTTTGGATCCTCGGCGTCTGGGCCATCGGCGGCGTGATGGCTCTGTGCGGAGCACTCACATTCGCCGAACTCGGCGCAATGATGCCCCGCGCGGGAGGAGTCTATGTCTTCCTTACGGAGGCGTACGGCGGACTCACAGGATTCCTGTATGGCTGGGCATATTTTCTCGTTGTGAACACCGGCGCCCTGGGAGCGCTTGCCATTGCATTTTCCACCTACCTCGGATACTTCATTCCACTTTCAGCACTGGGTACGACGCTCGTTGCAATCACCGGCATCATCCTCGTAACGGTGATCAATGTTCTTGGCGTCAAAGCCGGAGGAGTTTTCTCCGACGTCTTCACGGTCCTGAAGCTTGCCGGCATTGCTGTTCTGCTCATCGCCGGTCTTGGATGGGGCTCGAGTGGAACTACACAGTTCAACGCTCCGTTGGGAGACCTTCCGGGTGGTCTCGGAAGCGCGCTGACTCTGGCGTTTGTCAGCGTCCTCTGGTCGTACGGCGGCTGGCAACACGCAACGTTTACCGCAGCCGAAGCAAAAAATCCTCAACGTACCGTGCCGAGATCTCTGATTCTCGGTGCCGCTGCTGTGACGATCGTTTATGTCCTCACAAATGTTGCGTACATGTTCCTTCTTTCTCCTGCGCAAATGGCCGCGTCGCCGCGTATCGCATCCGATGCGCTCAGCGTGGTCCTCGGGCCCGTGGGTGGAAGTTTTATCGCTCTTACCATTTTCATTTCGACGTTCGGGACAACGGGAATCTACACACTCACGGCTCCCCGCATCTACTATGCAATGGCGAACGACGGCCTCTTCTTTCGAAAGGTCGCCGAGGTGCATCCGAAGTTCCAAACACCCATGTTCGCGATCATCTTCCAGACTGTCTGGGCGATCGTGTTGATCCTCTTCTGGGGGACGTATGAGAAGCTCATTTCGTACGTAGTGTTCACCGACTGGATTTTCTTTGCGCTTGCCGCGTTCAGCGTCTTCATTTTCCGCAAACGCATTCCCAACGCCGAACGTCCTTACCGCACTGCAGGATACCCGATTACGTCGATCTTTTTCATAGCCATTGCCGTGCTGTTCGTCCTTTATACTCTCGCAGAAAAACCCGCCGAAGCTGGGGCCGGGCTCGGGTTCCTTGCCCTTGGCGTGCCTGTCTATTACTTCTGGAAGAAGAAGAATTCGGGAATATCGAAATCCACTGTTTGAACCGCACGCATGAGCAAGCAGACCATAGGTTATCTTGTCCACAGCGAAAAGAACCTCTCGGCTGAAGAGGCGGCGGGATGGAGTTTTGTTTCCGCGTTAAAGGATCGCAAAGCCCGAAAAATTACATTCGATTCCATTCGCCGAAGGCCAAAGACACTGAGCGAGTTTGACCTTCTCTGGTGGCACTTCGACAGCAACCCCACGATCCCCGACATCGCCCTCGACCCTCTTCTGCGGCTTTCGCTGAAACACTATCTCCAACGCGGCGGGTCCATGCTCCTTTCTTTGCTCGCAGCCCAATACGTGGTCGACCTCAACTTCGAGCAGCAGCGGCCGAACCTTATCTCAAAAGGCTTATGGGATCAGACTTCGTGGGCCGAAGACTATCCGGACATCCGCGGCTTTGCGAGCTTCCAGGGACATCCGGTTTTCGATGGACTTTCCGGCGGCTTCTACACCTGGAATCCGACTGTGGGACGACCCTACTCCGCGGCGCTGTACAATCAGGCCTTACCGAAGAACGGAAAAATTGTCGGCATCGAACGGCTGTACATCAAACTCAACGAGCAGTGGCGGATCATTAATGAGTACGAGGTCGGCAAAGGAAAAATCCTCACCATAGGAACGTATTTCTTCTTTGCCGAGGAAAAGACCCGGTTTCGAAAACACCTGGAGCGATTCGGGCGGAATTGCTTCAACTACCTCACGGCCAGGAAACCATCAGGCCGAACAACGTACTGGTCGTTCGATGAGCCGACGGTCCGGGAATTCAGACGACGGAGCAAGTCCCTCGAAAAAGCGACCACGCGATGGCAAACCAAACCGAATGGGCTTCTTCTAAGAAGGGAGCTCGCCCCAACCGACAGCGACCAGTTCTTTGACGCGGGCGGCAGAAGAATTTTGATCATGGGGAAGGAACGCGGCGGAATCTCTGAGGCCTGGTGCCATCCGGCAAGAATTCTCTCGAATCTGAACACGGGATTCAAGGTTGGCACTCAGAACACTCAATGGTCGCATGCACTGAACCCGCAGGTTATTGTCGAGCCCGAGTCTCTCACAAGAGTCTATCATATCGGCGAGGCGATGATCGAGGAGACCACGTTTGCACATCGCGACCTCCCGGGAGGAGGGATCCACTACCGCATCGATTCAAAAGAACCGGTTGAAATCCTTGTCACGGCCCAGTTCGACCTTAGGCTCATGTGGCCGCTGAATGACCGCGCGACGGGATCTCTCCAATACGCATGGGACGATTCTCTTCACGCAATTGTCATCAAGAGCGAGTCGGCCGGAGCAATTTCGATCCTCGGTTCGTCGACAAAACCGAAGGAAATTGTGTATGGCCAGTTCATGGAGGTCAAGGAATTCAATGGAAAGCTGGAGGGCAAGCCCACCGCGGAAATCCGCGTTGGTGCGGGATTTCGTTGTCTCATCTCACCGGGGAGCTCGCTGTCGATTGCATTCTCAGGCTCCACGACGAGCGACGAGGAAGCGGAGCGGGCATACCGCGCGTTCCTGAAGAATCCTTCAGGGGTCCTCGCAAGCCAGGCGGCGCATTTTCACTCGCTCGAGACATCAACAACTCAGATCATCAGTCCGGACGATAATTTCAACGCCGGATATCGTTGGGCGGTTGCGGCAACCGATCGGTTCTTTGCGGAGACTCCGGGTGTAGGCGCTTCGTTTCTTGCTGGATATTCCACTTCAGACCGAGGCTGGGACGGAGGCCAGAAAGTAAGCGGGCGACCGGGGTATGCCTGGTACTTTGGACGCGACAGTGTGTGGACGAGCTTTGCCGTCCTCGAGTACGGAGATTTCAGGAAAGTCCGGAGCACTCTTGAGTTCCTTGGAAGATACCAGGATGTAAGCGGGAAGGTCATGCATGAATTCACGACGAGCGGGTACGCCCATTACGATTCCGCCGACTCGACTCCCCTCTACATCATGCTCATGGGCCGTTACCTGCGCACCACCGGCGACAAGGCGTTTGCCGCCAGCCAATTCAGCCGGCTCTTGAAGGCGATAGAGTTTTGTTTTTCGACCGACACCGACCACGACCACCTTATCGAAAACACCAACGTGGGCCATGGATGGGTGGAAGGAGGAAAGCTCTTTCCCATTCACACGGAACATTACCTGGCTTCGTGCTGGGCATCTGCGCTCGAGGAGGCGGCGGCCATCGCGACTGCGCTGGAAAAGAAGAATCTGGCAACGACATGGACGACCGAGAGCAGGAAAGTCCGGGAGGTCATCCTCAGAGATTTCTGGAATCCCCGAACGAACTTCTACAATTTTGGAAAGCTCCAGGACGGGACATTCAACCCGGAGAAAACCATCCTCCCTGCCGTGGGCTTTTTGCTCGGTATTGCCGACCGGGAAAATGCTGAACAGTGTCTTTCGGAATATTCTTCCGCGAATTTTACGTCCGATTGGGGAGTCCGTATCATCGGGCGGGATAATCCCATGTTCGAACCGAGCGGCTATCACTACGGAAGCATCTGGCCGTTGTTTACAGGATGGGTCTCACTGGCGGAATTCAAATGGGGCAGGCCGACCCAGGGATACCTTCACGCGCTCAGCACCATGATGGTCTACAAAGACTTCGCGGCCGGATATATTGAGGAAGTGTTACATGGAGCGAGGTACCAACCAGCCGGTGTGTGTCCGCACCAGGCGTGGTCCGAAACCATGGTACTGCAGCCCCTGCTGGAAGGGATGCTGGGAATCTCAACCCGGACAGACGAGCTGACCCTCCGCCCCTATTTTCCTCCTGATTGGAAATTCGCAGTCGTGAAGAATCTTACCCTCGGCGGTCACACCGTCGACATGACAATGACAAGGGAGAAAGGAAGAACCCGGTTCAAGTTTCAAACAAAGGGGAAGAAACCGCTCAAGCTGAAATTTCAGCCGAGGTTCTCGTTGGGAACAACAATCTCCGAGATTCGCGGGGCAGGCCCAACAGCACCCAAAAAACCTGTGTTCATTGCGTCCTATAATGATGCGCCTGTTCTTTTGCTTACATTCCTTCGGTCGGTGGAGATTGCCGTTATTCACGCAAACGGAATTGGGTTGGTACCTCCGTCCACTCATCCGCGGCCGAAGCAGGAGTCTCAGGGACTGCGCGTTGTCGATGAGAAGTGGGACCACCAGTCATACTCATTGACCGTGGAAGGACGAGCCGGAAGCAACTACAGCATTGAGATGATCGACCCGGGACGTATGGTCAAAGCTGTCGAGAATGCCCGGATCGATGAACGAACCGAAGAGAAGCTTACGTTGTCAATCCCGTTCGAAGGGACTGGCGACTACGTCAGGAAGATTGTTACGGTGAGATGTCAGTAGGAGACAGTTGTCAGTAATCAGTAGTCAGTTATCAGTTTTCTGAGGAAGGCACCAAAAAAAAGCTCGGGCGACGATGTTCCGGCGCCCGAGCCTTCGTAGCATTTGTTGCGTGCAATCCCTCTCCATCTTGTATCCCCGATCCTCCGTAGGGACTGCTAACTCACAACTGTAAACTGAAAACCGTCCTCCTATTTCGCTTCAAACGCTTTCTGAATCGCCAGCAGGACGTTCTGCGTATGCGCCATCGTCTCCGTATTTGCCTTCGATCTCCCCTTCAGCATGCGCTCAATCGACTTCAGATGGTAGACCGCCATGGATTGCGACGGATAGTCATAGCGTGCTTTCCCTTCCGGCGTTGTCATGGCAATCAACCGATTCACGTACTCCATCTGAAGGTTCTGTCGGAACGTGCTCACATTTCCCCGAAGATCATCGGCAAAAACTGCCTTCGTCAGGTCATCCATGAAATCGGAAAGCAGGTACTGGTTCCCGTACATTCGGGAATCGTTCAAACGGGTGAGAACAAGCGGATGCAGGATATGCTCGAGAATGCCGCGCTGGATATTCAAAACACGCGAATGAATTTTCGGATCCTCGGTCGTTGAGAAGAAGTTGAATCCCCTTCGCTGCATCTGGAGATAGCTGTAGAGCTCTCCCGGAGCCTTGAACGCATCGACGCCGAAGACGTAGGTCTTCAGAGTGTTCATTGCCCGTTTCTGGTCGGTCTGACTTACCGCGGTGAACGGCTTTCCGGCGCCCGGCTGACCCGCAAACCCCCGATCGACGTAGACACCGCCGATGTAACGCGAGACGATCGTTGCGGCGTTGGCGTACTCACCCGTAAGCACGAGGAAGGCATTCCGCAGCTCGTGGTAGGATTGATTCGGCGTACTGTACTTCTCTTTGATTTTCGAGAACATCGAATTGGCGAGCTTGATCCGGTCCGTCGAGTAGCCAATCGCATCGTTCGACATGTCGTTGATCATCACGCGAGGGTCGATGGCTTTGCCGGGCGAACGCATGTCGTCCGCATCGTTGCCGAAGAAAAGCGCAGGCTCCGTCGAGCGAGCAAGGATTTTCGCCAGGCGCTCTTTCTCGGCTGACGCATCGGCCAGCTCCGGAGAGTACCCGTATTCAATAGCCCACTTATCGTAGGGCCCCGGCGTCATCGTAAAATACTGTCCCTGCTTCTTCTTATCCATGGCGAGGTTGACGGCCGGATAATCCATGACAGAGCCGGTCAATCCCGTCTTCGCCGTGAGATCCTTGTTGTTGATCTCGGCCGGTGAATAGAGCTGACTCGCCTTCATGTTATGATTCAATCCCAGCGTGTGTCCGAGCTCGTGGAGAACGAGATAGTAGATCGATTCCTTCAGAAGCTCCTGCTTCTCGACATCGGATGCATCCATGGCGCTGAGCGCTTCCACGCCGAACATGGTCGAGAGATGCAGGTACTGGCCGAGCGAGCAGGGATATTTCTCAAGCTGGTCCTGCTGTTCCGCCATCGGCAATGCCGCACTTTCGAACAGCTTTTCCTGCCGGATTCTATTCGTCACGTAGATATACTCAAGCATGATGTCGGCACCGAGGATCTGTCCCGTGCGGGGATTGACGAAGCTCGGTCCGTACCCGCCGAACGGCGGCTGGGGAGACGACGTCCATCGCAGTACATTGTAGCGGATATCGCCGGCATCCCAATCTGCATCGTCGTTCTGAACTTTCACCTGCAGCGCGTTCCTAAATCCTGCCGCTTCGAACGCGACATTCCACGTCAACGCAGCATTCTTGATGGTCTCGCGCAACTCCACCGGCGTGGTGTTTTCAATCCACCATACGATCGGCTCGACTGGTTCTGAAAGAGCCGCATTGGGATCCTTCTTCTTCAAATTCCAACGGTGGATGAGATCCCTGTACGGCGTGGTCGAAGCCGACGTCATATCGTTGACTTGTTCCGAGAAGTACCCAACGCGGGGATCATCTGCGCGGGGCTTGTAGTCGTTCTGCGGGACCTCAATGAGACTGTGTTGAACCCGGATACTCACATACCGCGCGTCGGTAATTTCCTGACCGCCGCCATTCACCGGCAATGGATTGTCATAAACATATTCCACCGTCACATCCGTGTTCGCCGGATAATCCTTCACCTGGACGATCTTGCATTTGTCCTTGTTCAGGTTCCCGAGTGAGAAAAACTGTCCCGGGCGCGCCGTGGGATTCGGAGTCGGTTTCACCTGTTGAAGGACTTCCGTCAGAAACAAGTCATCCGACTTGATGAGCACATCACCGGTGATAGAATCCGTTGCGACGATCTTTTGTGCGGAGAGAACGGAGTTGCTGATGTTTGCTTCCGACGCATGTTTCAAGGCATTATTCTTGTCGAAGTAAAACGATGTATTCTCCGTAACGAATTCAACCCTGTTGAAGTATCGCTTCACGGTAAACACGTTGCTCCCAAGATATGCCCCCCGAAAATGGCCGGCCTCAATAACTCCATCCGCCGTGAAGCTGAAATAAATATACTCCTTGTCGATCTGATCCTTCTTGACAAGCATCGTCGTGCTACCATCGGTTGTATCCTGGTAGATCGTAAACAATCCGTCATATTTCTTGCTCGCCTTGACCATCTCTTTGATCGTCTTGGGAGCTACCGGTGCGACGCTCGGAGGCGTACCCTGGCCGGGCGACGCCTGGACGCCAAACAACGTCCATGCGAACAGCAAACAATATCGAAGAGCTTTTTTCATAGAACCTCCTGTTGGTGGTGATGATGGGGAATGGGAGAAACACATTTCTGATGAGATCACCGATGACGGCAAGGGTGGTGAATCGGGACATCGGGCGGGATACGAAGGATAGAAATCCTTATGGTGGTTTGGCTTTCTTGTTTCAATGGTGCCTGGATTCGGAAGGGTCGGCGTGAGAACTATTACTTACGGACGGATTTTTCTTCCAAAAGTTGCGGGATTCAAACGTTTTTCCACGTCGTTGCCTTTCGGGGGGATGCTGTCTATATTGAAGATTATGACCGTCGATGGCCTCCTCGATTCCGGCCGGCTTGAAGCCGCCCGCGCACTCTTTCCGCACACAAAGGAGGGGATGGTCTACCTCAATCATGCCGCCACCGGACCCCTTTCAACCCGCGTTATCAGTGCAATCAATCAGCACTTGCAAGCGAGGTCACTCGGTCCGATCGACACCTACGCCAGGGATATTGAGGAAGTTGCCGGGTGCAGGGCGAACATCCGGAAACTTATCAACGCCGAATCCCCCGAACGAGTTTCACTGGTTGCCAGCACATCCGATTCTTTGAACATCGTTGCTTCGGGGTTTCCATGGAAATCCGGCGATCGTGTCCTTCTGAATGAACTCGAGTTTCCCGCAAACGTCTATCCGTACCTGGCGCTCAAACGTCATGGCGTTGAGCTCGACATCCTTTCCTCGAAGGACGGAAGGATCACCCCGGACATGGTCGAGCGCGGCATTACTCCCAGGACCCGGCTTGTGGCAATCAGCGCGGTGCAGTTCCTTTCAGGATTCCGCGCGGACCTTGCGTCGATCGGAGACCTTTGCCGGCGACGCGGAATCATGTTTATCGTCGACGGAATCCAGGCCGTCGGCGGAGTGCGGATCGATGTGCAACGCATGAAGATCGATGCGCTTGGTGCGGGAGCTCAAAAATGGCAGCTGGGTCCGCACGGGATCGGATTCCTCTACCTCACGGAACAACTGCAGTCAATGGTGCAGCAACAATTTGTCGGTTGGCTGTCGGTCGACAATCCGTGGGATTTTCATAACTACCGGCAGCCGTTGGCCGCTGCCGCACGACGATACGAAGGGGGGTCCTTGAATTTTCCCGGGATCTGGGGATTGAACGCCGCAATGAGCGTGCTGCTCGAGTTTGGCGTCGACGCCATCGAACACCATGTCCTCGGGCTGACGAAATTTCTCATCGAGCGATCGCGCGCACTGGAGGGATTTACGCTTTACTCACCGGACGGGGATTCTGAACGGGCGGGAATCGTGACGCTCCAACCACGGCGTGCAATGGATCTCACAGGGGTCGTTAAAGCGTTGCTGGAGCAGCGGGTTACTATTTCACTGCGCGAGGGAAAGTTTCGATTTTCCCCCCACTTCTACAATACACCGGAGGAAATCGACCTGGCTGTTTCAGCGCTTGCAGACTGCCTCGCTTCTGTTCCCGGCTGAACCGGATCTCACGAGCGCCTGCTCTTCGTTCCTCCATCCGCCTTTTTCTTACCTTCAAGGGACCTGATCTTGTCCTCCAGTTCTTCCTTGATTTCCCCCAATCGCTTCTCGATGTCGATTTTGTTTGCGAGTTCGCTGTTGAGCTTCACCAATGCGGCCACCACTTCCTCGATCACGAGCGAGCTGATTTCGATCTGGCTGAAGAGCTCTTCCGCTTCTTCGGTTGACAGAGACTTTTGTTTGGCGGTTTTGCGCTTCCGGGAGTGAAGTCGAAGAACGATGTTGGCGAGTGCGTTATTGATGTGGTGGGCAAACCCACGCACGGTCGACTGAAAAATCATGATCGCGGCGTCCTGCTTCTCCCGCTCATGATGCTCCGCCTCCAGCTGTTGTTTTGCCTTGCGCGCGACCAGGCGCTCATAGACGTTATTGATAACGATGGGAACAAGGTCCAGACTGAGCGATGACTTGTTCAGGTAGTCATACGCACCCAGTTTCATGGCCTCCACCGCAACTTCTTCGGCCCCCTGGCCCGTGAGCATAACCACGGGCGTCTCCTGAACCTTTTCCGCATTTCGTTTCAGGAATTCCATGCCCGTCCCCGACGGCATCTGGTAGTCGAGAAAGATCAAGTCATACGAAGCCTTCGCGAGCTCCTTTTCCGCAGCATCGATCGAAGGCACCAGCTTGGAGG
>JBARRO010000098.1:0-12202 GCA_049644265.1 Bacteroidota bacterium | reverse complement strand
AACCACCGGCACGCTGATCATCAAGGGAACCGCGAACTTTGGCACCCAGACATCGATCGGTGGTACGGTTGACTACGCAAAGGCATCACCCTCACAGGCAGTCGCCACAATCGACTACAACAATCTTACTTTGAGCGGGGGAGCGGGCGCAGCCAAAACATTCCCGGACGCAAACGTGAACGTTGGTGGAAACCTCACGATGGCGGGAGGAGTTGTAAAGGCCGATGTGACCTTGCGTGCGGGTACGTCTGCGAAGATCACCTACAACGGTTCAGGAAGTCAGTCCGTTGCACAGCTTGACTACCACGACATCGAGCTTGCGACGAGCGGAACAAAGACCTTTGCGGCGGGAACCACAAAAATGGATGGGACTTTCACCATGAGTGGTTCTGCAGCTGCGGATGCAACGACCAACAGCACAACCATCCAGTACGATGGAACCGGTTCGCAGGGCATCGGTCAGATCAACTATCATAATCTGACGGTCGATACGCGTGCAGCCGGGACGGTGACCCTCGCGGGCACCATCGGTGTTCGGGGTGCGTTCTCTCCGGCTACTTTCACCGGATCGGGAGTCTATAGCGCAACGGGCACCCTGGACTACAACGGAACCAACGCCACCGGGACGGGGGCACAGACGATTGCAGCGTTTAGCTACAATAACCTGACGGTCAGCGGTGCGCGTGTCGGGGACGTCATAACCCTCGCAAGCAGCGGTACGATTGGAGTGGCCGGCACGTTTAATCCGAGTGCGACATTTACCACGGGATCCTACACGGTCACGGGTAGTACTATTGCCTATAACGGGTCCGGTGCGCAATCCGTGGTTGGCGGCACGACCTTCGCGCTCTACAACAATCTGTCTCTCAGCGGAGCAGCAGCCAAAACCGCTTCGGGCGACATCAGCCTGACAGCGGCTGGTGTGCTGACCAACGGTGTCGGAACGTCATTTGACATGGGCACGAACAGCCTGGCCTTCACGGCTGCTCCGACAAACAACGGGACGGTCCTGTTTGCAGGCGCCGCAAACGGCAGGGCGGTGGGAAGTGCGGCCGGAACAGTGGAATACAACGGCACAATCGCACAGACAGTCACGGCTGAAACCTATTACAATCTCGTGTTTGCAAACCCGAGTGGTACAAACGCAAAAACCGTTGCGGGAGCCACGACGGCGAACAATGTCACTCTGAATTCGGCCAGCTTCCTGAGCGTCTCAGGGGCCCTTCAGATCAATGCTGACCTGACCAACGCTGGCAGTCTCACGAACACCGGAACGATCACGGTTGGTTCATAAGGGGGAGTGTCTGAAACCGGAAACATGGTGATATATCAAAAAACACTTTCTGCAATCGGATTCAGCTCAAATCCGACCTGCAGGGATTAGTCCGCGCGAGAGGGAAGGTGGGTCTGCTCCTTCCCACCTTCTCTCCGGTCGCGTCGTGGAAACGTGATCGGACAGAAACTGGAGCTGAGCTGAAGGATTCACGAAGAAAAAGAAACGACATCGAACATGGTCAATGTGATCGTTCGAATACGATCCGCTGCTTTTAGGCGTATTGATCTGATCCTGGTCCTCCATCCGCGGGTATCGGGAGGCTCATGATCAGGTCAATGCTGCAGAACAACTGTTCCCTGTGCACATTCCGTGCGCACGAATTTGTACAAGTATCTTGACAAGGTGACCCTATGGTCCCAATGATGAAATCAAAAACAATTCGACAGCCGCGAGGCCGGCCACGCCGGCAGGCTCTGTTCCTTGCTCTCGCCATAGTCCTGGCATTCAGTAGTCAGGACGTTTGGGGACAGAATCTGGCAAACACAGGCAGGATTCTCAACACCGGAACGATCCGAGTGAAGAATCAGGCTGTCGGTATGCCGGACACGCTGAATGGCATCTTCGAGCTCTTCGGCAGCAATCAGCCTGTGCCAGGAAAGTCCTACGCGGTGCTTTCGCTCACAGGGTCCGGAACAAAAACTGCGGACGGGGACATCCGGATCTTCAACCAGCTTTCTGTCGCTGCTGCGGTGACACTCCAGGTTCCGCCAACGTTTGTCGTAACACTCGACTCGCTCTCGAGACTTACGGAAAATGGCTATGTGGCCGGACGGGTACGAACGAGCGTCGTACTTACAGGTGCAGCAACGCAATCAGATTTCGGAGGGATCGGTGCCGCCGTGACGTGGAGTGGGACAGCCCCCGGCTTGACAACCGTCGAACGAATATCCGGTATTCCGGTGGTGATCAACGGGAAGCAATCGATTGGCCGTGTCATCGATATTCACCCATCGGTCGATACCTCTCTCGCGGCGTCACTCGCGTTCTCATACACCAATGGTGAAGCAATAGGATCCGACAGTTCAACCCTTGAGCTGTGGCGTTCGCCGGACAACGGGTCAACCTGGCGCCGGCAACATGGCAATCGGGGTACAGGTCAAATCTCCAGGTCCAGCATTCGCTCCTTTGGGAGATGGACGATCGCTGATGCTTCCAATATGCTCGGCCCGATCCAGTATGAATACGATCCGGATTCCATGCGTGTAATCGCCGGGAACGAACAGCTGCGTCCTATCCGGTCAACGATCACGCCCTTCGTAGCCAGAGTTGTTGACGCATTTGACCAGCCGGTCATTGGCGCCACAGTCCAGTTCAGTATCGACACGATTCCTTTGGGGGCCACGGGTCAAGTACTTTCAGCGACCTCGGCGGTGACGGATCAAAATGGATTTGTCTCAACCACGCTGACGCTTGGAAATGCGATCGGCCGGTACAGCGTCCAGGCACAAGTTCCCGGCGTGCTTACCGCATCGATCCGATTCGGTGTGACGGCCCGAACGACGGCACAAATTCTGGCCAATACGTTTGGCGACGGACAGGTCGATTCCATCAGGACAGTCCTGCTGCCGTTCGTCGTCCGCGCCAAGGATTCGCTGAACAATCCGGTGCAAGGCGTCGACGTGCGGTTCAGGATTCTTAGCGTCCCGACCGGAGCGGCGGGCCACCGCCTCAGCGATACCATACTTGTGACCGATGCGTTGGGTGACGCACGGGACACGCTCACGCTGGGCACGAAGGTCGGAGAGTACAGGATCCTTGCGTATTCGCCCGATATCCCGGGCGTGACCGACACATTCTCAGTGTCCGCTACGCACGGTTTCGCTGCGAAGATGCTGCAAGCTGGCGACGCTCAGGCAGACACGATTTCGACCGTGCTCCAGCCTCTTACGGTGACGGTTACAGACGGGTATGATAACGTGGTGCCGGGTGCAACCGTGCAGTTTGCCGTTGTCGACACGCCTGCAGCCGCAGTCGGTCATACTCTGAGTGCGAAATTCGCCACGACGGATGCGGGCGGAATCGCTACGACCCTGTTAACGTTGGGTGACAAGGTTGGAACCTACAGGGTTAACGCTGTCTCCCGCAGCCTCGTGAATATCGTTCGGGTGTTCTTTGCCCAGGCAAAGCCCGGCGTTCCCGCAGCCATCGATTCGGTCCGCGGATGGAACCAAACGAAACCGATTCTGGCCTCCCTCGACACGGCCTTGACAGTCCGCGTCGTCGACCGGGGCGGAAACGTCAAGTCGGGTGTGCCCGTATCCTTCGCACTCACGTCGAAGCCCTCGGGTGCAAGCGGAGATTCGCTCACGCGTGCGGTGGACACGACGAACTCGTTGGGCGAGGCTTCAACAGTCCTGAGACTCGGTACGAAGGTCGGAAGATACTCCGTGACGGCCTCATCGCCCGCGTTGGTCGGCGCAACCAGGGTCTTTGGAGCGTCGGCACTGCCGGGTGCTCCTGTCCTGGCTGCCAAGGATTCCGGCGATGCGCAGCTCGCACCGATCGGCACACAGTTGGCTCCGTTTGTTGTGACGGTGCTGGACCTCGGTGGCAACCCAATCCCGAATGTGCCGGTCCAGTTCACAGCGACCAAAGTCCCGACCGGATCTGTGGGCTACGGTCTCACGAAAGCAGTCGATACGACCAACGCATTAGGGCAGGCCTCGACGGCTTTGGTCTTCGGGAACAAGCACGGGATCTACCAGGTCCAGGCGACCGTGACGGGCGTGCCGGGTGTGACCTTCTCCGCGACCGCGCAATTCAATATTGCGGACGCCAACAACGACGGAAGTCTCGACGTTGCCGACCTGACCATGATGATTGACCACATCCTGGGTCATATCACGTTGACAGGATACGACTTCTTCCGGTCCGACGTTAACGCGGATGGCGTGGTGGACATTCGGGATGTGATCCTGGTGGTTGAAAAACTCTCCACCGACAAGTGGGGTGCGGCGGAGGCGGTCGTCGATAGCATCATGAACAGTTCCTCCCGTGTGGCGAACCTTGGACTCGTCAGGGCGACGAAACCGCAGCAACCTGCGGCAGTGTCTGCGCTTGGTGAGTTCGAAATCACGGACAAAACAGGGCTCGTCCGGTTCAATCTTACCAACGATGTGCTGGTCAAGGGCGTTCAGGTGGCATTGAAACTCAGAAAGCCTGTCACCATCAACCGTGCGGACGTCGTGTTCAGCAGGGCAAAGAACATGACCATCCGGGTCTTCTCACAAGCCGACACAGTCAGGATTCTGGTATACAATCTCCAGAACACACCGATTGATACGGGTTCGGGCGCATTGTTCAGGCTTGACCTGAAGCTGACCGATACGACTGACATCCTGTCGAAAGAGGTTGTGATCAGCACAGGGAGCAACATCGCGACGCATATCGCGTCTGCGAATCTTGCGGTTGCGTCGGTACAGCGCCCGCTGACATATCAGTTGTATCAGAATTACCCCAATCCGTTCAATCCTTCAACGACGATTGAATACGACGTGCCGGAAGTGAATGGCACCGTGCCGCGAGTTGCAATCCAGATCTTCAACCTCCTCGGAGAGCGCGTGAAGACGATTGATCGGGGCGACAAGGATGCGGGTCGGTACAAGATTCGATGGGATGGAACAGATGAGCGCGGAGTTCGGGTCCCAACAGGCGTCTACTTCTATCGTTTGCTTTCGCAAGACTATGTGAGTTCGAAGAAAATGATCCTGATCAAGTAATCGTCCAAGACGACGATGATTCAGAAAGGTGGCAGAATATGTTCCTGAAGCTCCGCACATGGAAAGGCTTTGGAGCGGTTGTGTTGGCATCGGTCTCCGCGATTGTTCTCAGCTCCTGTGCCCCCACAGGGGCCTACGGGCCGGGAAGGGGGAACAAGTACCGTTATGTGTTCAAAATGCTGGCCCCGATTCAGAACAACAACCTGTTGTTCCAGGATGAGTCCATCATCATCCAATTTAAGTTTGATGATGCCGCCGTGAAGTTCCAGCTTCAGAATGTCACCGCCGCCGCATGCACCATCGATTGGTCAAAGGCCACCTTGGGAGTGAACGGAAGGTTCTTTCCGGTGCGGCACGCAGACAACCTGTACAAGGACAGCGCCACAGCGACGACGTCCATCCCTATCCCTTCCCTGGGCTACATTCAAGACCTGGTTATCCCGCGGGACAATATTCTGTATGAAGGGGACCGCTGGGGAGAAATTGACTTGCTCCCGACCACGGACAACGGCTCCGAATCTGCCCGTAAATCAATCCTGCAAAGTGTCGGCAAGTCGATTGCCGTGGTCATGCCCTTGCGATTCGGAAACACCGTGCGAAATTACGAATTCGATTTCCAGGTCGCTTCCGTGGAGCGTATTTTCTGGAAGGATTTCACCCCGGTCAAACGAATCCCTGCTCCTCCGGAGCGGCCTCCCCAGAACCAGTCGCTCGACCAGGTTACGACTGCGATTCTGGCTTTAGGAATTCTCGGCTTTGCTGCGTACCTTATCACGATTAAAAAGAATCCGCCGACGGAGTAAGCAATGCGACCCCCCCGACAGTCTAACCTGATTGCATTGGCGACTCTCCTTCTTGCCGGCTGCGCTGGTTCTCCGCAGACGGAGCAGAAGCAGGAGGAGTTCTTCAAACCCATCCCGCGCAAGATCAAGCCGTCCGTCAGCATCGCCGAAAGCCCGGCTGCGAACACTGATCGCGCGCTCGATTCACTGGTGATGCAACAAAAAGAACAGGAAGCACTTCTGACCAGGTGGAAAGAAACGGCGAAAACTCTGGAACGTGCCAATCGACAGCTCACCTCGAAGGTGGAGGAACTGCAGGCCAGGCTCTTTGTTTCACAGAACTACAAATCCGATTCTGCAAAACGACTCGACGAACACGCTCTTGATTCCTTATATAAAGAGAACGGCGAGTTGAGACAATCCCTCACACAAATGGAGGTTGCCGTGTCCCGATTGCAGCGGGAAAACCGGGGGTTGACAACAAAAGTCACGACCCTCGAGGCGGATCTCCTCGGATACAAGACGAATCCCGCAAAGCAGGAAGACCCCGGAGTCGACCCCGAATTTGCCAGGGCGAAGAACAACACGGCGCTGATCAATGATTATGCCTCCGCGATGGATCTGTACAACCAGAAACGATTCCCGGAGGCAATCCGGGGATTTGAACGACTCCTCGACCAGGGGATCGAGGAAGAATTGGCAGACAACTGTCAGCACTGGATCGGGGAGAGCTACTACGCTCTTGGAGATTACGAGAAGGCGATTAATGCATTCAACAAAGTGGTCGGCATAACGTCGGCAAGTAAGAGGCCCGATGCGCTCTACATGCTTGGCCGCACCTATGAAGACGTGGGAGACATTTCAAAGGCCCGATTCAATTTTCAAAAACTCTTCAAGGAATATCCAAAACATAAGCTTGCAGCTGTAGCTCGGCAGAAGCTCCAGAGCTCCAAATTTCAACTTCCAAAGCCTCAGAAAAAGGCCCCCAAGACTCGCAGCAAGTCAAAAGCCTCGTGATGATGAGATGTTGTGGTGCATGGCTTCCTGAACGGAAGAAATTCGACAATCCGACCTCGCTGTTGGTGTTCGCCCTGAAGGCGGACGTCATGCAATATCATGTATTGTAGTTTCTGAATGGAAATCCAGTTTCTTGGCGCTGCCAAAACCGTTACCGGATCGATGCACCTCGTCTCCGCCAACGGGAAGAGCATTCTGCTTGATTGCGGACTCTTCCAGGGAAGGCGTGATGAAGCGTATCGACGAAACAAAACATTCCCTTTCGATGCCTCGACAATTGACGCCGTTGTTCTCTCACACGCTCACACCGATCATGCGGGAAACCTGCCGAACCTGGTTCGCAGCGGCTTCCGGGGACCGATCTACTGTACCCCGGCTACGCGCGACCTTTGCAATGTAATGCTCTTCGATAGCGCGTATATTCAGGAACGCGACATCGCCTACGTGAACAAACGGAACCGAAAACACGGCGAACCCCCGGCCGAACCGCTCTACACCCCGGAGGATGTCCGCGAAGCGATGGGACAGTTCGTGAGTGTGGGGTACCATCAACCGAGAATTGTTTCGGATGGAATGACGGCGCGTTTTGCAGATGCGGGCCACATTCTCGGGTCGGCGGTCACGCTCCTGGAAGTGAACGAGAAAGGGTCGACCAGAAAACTGGGGTTCACGGGAGACTTGGGGAGGAAGAACACGCCCATCCTGAAAGATCCTGAATACCTCGAAAGTGTCGATGCGCTCATCTCCGAAAGTACCTACGGGGGGCGTGTGCATGAGCCCATTGCGGGGACCAAAGAACTTCTCCTCGGGGTCATACGGAGAACAATCGACCGCGGCGGAAAAGTCGTCATTCCTGCATTCAGTCTTGGACGAACCCAGGAACTCTTGTACAACCTCTTCGAGCTTTTTGATGAGGGAATACTCCCGGTGATTCCGATTTACGTGGACAGCCCGCTCGCCACGAATGCCACGGGGGTCTTTCGCATGCATCCGGAATGTTTCGATGACGAAACACTCCATTATCTTCGTCAACACGAGGATCCGTTCGGCTTTGGCAGAGTGGTGTACGTCCGCTCGGTAGAGGAATCGAAGAAGCTGAACGAACGGAATACCCCCTGTATTATTATTGCAGCGTCGGGTATGTGTGAAGCAGGCCGGATTTTGCACCATCTGGCAAACACTGTCGAAGATGCGCGGAACACCGTGATGATCGTCGGCTATCAGGCTGAACATACGCTGGGAAAACGTCTTGTCGAAAAGCAGCCGGAGGTGAAGATTTTTGGAGAACTGCATACGTTAAGAGCGGAAGTGACCGTGATGAACTCATTTTCGGCTCATGCCGGACAGGATGAACTCGTGGAGTTTGCTGCGACGCTCGACAAGAAACAGTTGAAGAAGGTGTTTCTTGTCCACGGTGAGTTATCCCAGGCCGAACAGCTCGCGGCAAAGCTCAAAGAAAAAGACATGCGGTCTGTTTGGATTCCGGAAAGAGGAGAGAAAGCGGAGGTGAGATGATGAAGATTCTGGTGACCGGCGGCAGCGGCCTGATCGGGAAATATGCTGTGGAGGAACTTTCCGGCTCTCACACCGTCGATGTTCTCGACCTGAAGAATCCCCACGCCGGGTACGCGATGTTCCATCGTGCAGACATTGCGAGTTTGGCTTCGCTGACAGCCGTAATCCGGGGATACGATGCGGTGGTACATCTCGCGGGTATTCCGAATCCCCTCAACGACCCGGCAGACAAGGTGTTCCGCGTGAACACACTGGGAACATTCAACGTCCTCGAGGCATGTGCGCTCAACGGCATTATGAAGCTCGTATTTATCTCCAGCGAATCGACGCTTGGGTTTGCGTTCTCCAGGACGAGGATGTGGCCCGAGTACGTGCCAGTCGATGAGCTTCATCCGCTGCGACCACAGGACCCCTACGGTCTGAGCAAAGTTGCGGGCGAGTTGTTGTGTGCGGGATATACCCGAACCTACGGAATGCAGACTGTCTGTCTGCGACCTCCCTGGGTATGGGTGCCCGAAGAGAAGGAGATTCAGGTCTATCGGGGCCTCGTCAAGGATTATCCGAAATGGCCAAAGAACCTCTGGGCGTATGTGCACGTCCGCGATCTCGCGCAGGCTATTCGCCTGGCGGTGGAATGGGAAGCGCCGGCTTCTCATGAGGTGATGTTCGTTTGCGCCGACGAGAATTGGACCGGGAGAGAGAGCAGGGCTTTGATGAAGGAATTCTATCCGGAGACGGACACGATTCACACGAGCCTCACGACGAAGGGTTCCTTGATCAGCAACGAGAAAGCCCGTGAAATACTGAAATTCAGCGCACGGCACTCTGTGAAAGATCTGCTGGGATAACGTGGTGACTCCGCGGCCATTCCTTATTGACACAGACACGGGTGTGGATGATGCGCTGGCGTTGATGCTGGCCCTCCGGTCGCAGGAAATCTCCGTGAAGGCGATCACGACAGTGGCGGGGAATGTCGAAGTCATGAAGTGTACCCGGAACGTGCAAACCCTTATTCGTTTGCTGCAATTGAAAAACCCGCCGCAAGTGGCTCAGGGTGCAAGGAAACCTCTTACGAGGAAACTCTTCATGGCCCCTGAAGTTCACGGAAAAGACGGCCTGGGAAACACTCAGGGTCCTGTCAGAAAAAATCACAAGCACATTCGCGGCGATGCCGTCAGCGTCATCATCGAATGCTGCCGTCGATATGGAAAACAGTTGACGATTGTCGCGCTGGGACCCCTGACGAATATTGCCCTTGCCTGGCGGAAGAATCCGGGAGCTCTCCGAAAGATCCGTCGAATTGTTACGATGGGCGGGGCATTCGATGTTCGTGGAAATACCGGCCCGGTGGCCGAATTCAACTATTATGTCGACCCGGAAGCTGCGCAGATCATCTTGGACTCTGGATTGCCCATAACGATGATTCCACTCGATCTCACCGAACAGGTTGTCGCCATGAGAATTGAATGGGAGGAACGCGCAAAGCGGTCTGCCGGCCGGTTGGCCAAATTTATCCTTCAGATGACGAACACGTACATGCTCTACCATAAGAAAACCGAGGGATTCTACGGTGCGTACCTTCACGATCCGGTCGCCGTGGCTGCTGCAATCGATCCGACTCTTGTGAAATCGAGAAAATCGTATGTCGAGGTTGACACGAACGGATTCCTGACACGTGGAATGACGACTGCGGCAGTCCGGAAAAGAGCAGGTCGCCTTCCTTTCGTGGATATAGCGACATCGATGAACAGGGAATTGTTCCTCCGCCGGCTTTACTCCTGCCTTTGGAGTTAACATCACCGGCAGTCTTGCCCAATAGTCGTTCGAGACGGTGAATATTCTTCCATTCCGACATCTTGCGCCCGGGCTGCTGCTCTGCGTGCCGCTGTATTCGCAGGAGCTTATTCATACCGCCACACCCAACCCTTCCGACAGCGCAAGAATCTCGACGGTGAGTTTCGATCGGCTTCTGAATACCTTTCTCTGGGAAGGGCTCCTGCATTACGCTTATAATGACGAAGCCTTCCGCCTGAATCTCGGCCAAAACGTCCGGTCCCGCCTGATTAGAACGGAGCAGTCGTCCGTCCAGGACGAATACGCGGGAACTGTGGACCTGGGACTGAAAGCCAATGATGCTTGGTGGTTCCGCATGCACGAGTTATCGACCGTACTCTCCGACAGCCGCGCCCTGGACCTTGAAAAGCTCGCGCAGCATCAGCTTCTGATCGGCGGAGCCTACCAGCCGACAAACAAATTTGTAGCGGAAGCGTTCGGAGGATATGAGCTGAATGCTCAAGAAGATCAGCGCGACAGGGGACTCGCCTACGCTGCCGGCCTCAACGCCGGGGAACTTCATCTCGAGGAATTCCTCGCATCGATTCACACGGAATGGTCACAGTCACTCCTGGGAAGGAGAAAGCCCCACACTGGTGGAGTGCGGTTGCAGTTGCATCGCGATTTTGGACAAGGGGCGGATGATTCGCTTGTCGTCCGGTTTGACACGCAGCGGCGTGAGTTTTACACCCTGGCCGACGAATCCCTCAGAAGGCTCTACAGCGTTGATCGAAACATACTTCGACGCGACGCTCAGGTTCTCGATATTTCAAACTACCTTCAGTTTCGGGTTGCGCCGGAAGCGTTGCTGATGGTTTCCGGCGGAACACTGAGCCGGCTCATCGATCGGGGTTACCGCTATAAGAACTACGACGACCCTACCTCGGTTGTCCTCGACACAAGGATTCAGGAACTCCAGCTCTTCGGGAGTGTCGGAATACGCTGGTACCCCGCCGATTGGCTCGATGCAGCAACGACCATTTCCTACACCGAGCGAGAGGAACGCCACGCTGTCCATGAAGAGTCGCTCATGCCGTTAAACCTCATCCAATCCCAGGAAACTTCCGCCCGAAGGCTGGAAAATATCAGTCGCCGTACTTCGCTTTCCACAGCCGTGAATTCTGTCCTTACCGATGACGATTCACTGCGCTTCCTTTCTTCGGTGAGCCTCCTGCAGTACGACACGCCCGATTCGTTGAACACGGACGACCGGGATGAATTTCTTTTTACCGCGGGCATCGAAGAGGTGCATCGGTTGAGCTCTTCGTTGATACTGACACTTGCTGCCGATGTCACATTGAGTCATCTTGTCTACCTCAACCGGCTCCAGAGCGCGAACAATAATTGGAACCGGATCCTGCGATTTTCTCCCAAGGTTGTCTACCGGCCCTCTGCCTGGTTTCGCACCGCGAACCGCGCGGAGGTTCTGGCAAACTACACGGTCTATGATTTTGAGGAACAGGTTGCTTCGGTGCAGAGTTTTTCCTTCCGGCAAGCGCTCTGGATGGACTCAACGACCATCCGGCTGACGAACAAAATTGAGTTGGATTTTACAGGAAGTCTCCGTTTATTTGAACGCGGAATATTGAAATGGAAGGAGTTCAAGGAACGGCCGGAAAACTACTTCGTTGAGACGACGATGTGGCCGCAAATCGTGTTCCGTGCGCAGGTAAGGATGCGTGTCGGGATCGGATACCGGTTCTTTGCCCAGGACCAATATCACTACGAAAGCTCAGACCGGGTTTTCGACCGTGGTATTCAGACAGCGGGTCCCACGGCATTTGTTGAATGGGAGGGCGGCGAGAATCAGCGCGTATCTCTGGAAGGATGGAGGGAATCCCAATCTTCGGACGGCACACGGACGGCCACGGTGTCAAATCTGTCGATGAGAGTAAGTTTTCTCTTGTAAGAAGAATATGAAGGATAAGGGCGGGAAAAAAAGACTGAGTTTTGAGCTCAAGTGCGTGAGCGACCAGCGCGAGGTGGGGAAAGTGGAGTCG
>JBARRO010000097.1:0-43376 GCA_049644265.1 Bacteroidota bacterium | reverse complement strand
ACACGAAACCGTTGGAAACAAAAACCATGATTGACCATAAGAATTCAGAACCCTTATATATCCAAATAGCCAACGACATAAGGACGAAGATTGCATCTGGAAAATTACGGATTGGCGATCAACTGGCCTCACAGAAGGAATTGGCGAGTGAATATTCGGTCAGTCAGATTACAATCCGAAAAGCCTTTGACGAACTCATCCAGGAGGGAGCTATCTATAGTAGAGTCGGTAAGGGATCATATGTGGCAAACAAGACGACTCATGTGGATTTTACCAAATTAAGGACCGTGGGGTTTGTCCTGCGAGATATTAGCAGCCCATTCTTCTCGAGGATTCTTGCCAGCGCGGAACAGAAGCTCTCCTCAGTGGGCTACAATTTGCTGTTATCAAGCACATCCGGCACGGAGGAAAAGGAAGAAAGCATGATTCGGCATTTCCTGGATATCGGCGTCAATGGACTGATTATTGCGGCTATGTCGCGAGAGTATGTTGCCTCTCCCACCATTCGAAAACTCCATGAAGATAAGTTCCCGTATGTCGTTGTTTCGTACATGGCAGATGAAGATATCTCGTATGTGGGCGTGGACCACGAGCTTGGTGCATTTCTCGCCACGCAGCATCTTATCAAATTAGGATACAAAAAGATTGGATACATCAACGCCGTTCATGGTTCGAAAGGCAGCATTCTTGGAGATTTGAGAAGAAAGGGGTATTCGAGAGCGCTCACAAAATATGGTATCGAGTATGAGCCGGCATTTCAGTACACGTTTGAACTTGGCGAAGAATGGAATGACTATCAGTCCGGATATGAAATCGGAATCTCATTTGTCGTCTCAGCCCATCGGCCAGAGGCCGTGTTCGTTTTTGACGACCTGACTGCATTGGGCTTTCAGAAAGCTGTTTTGGAAAATGGATTACGGATTCCTAACGATGTTGCGATCGTAGGATTTGACAACATTCGGCGAGGGAGAACAGCGCCAGTTCCCTTAACGACCATTCATCAGCCGCTCGAAGAAATCGGTGCCATTGCAGCTGATATTGTTTTGAAGAAGATCAACGGAGAAAAAGTCGAAGCAAGAAGAATTCTTGACCCGTCATTGATTGTCCGAGACTCTTGTGGCGCCAAGCTACGCAACATGGCCAGTGCCGGAAATGTTGCTCAGGTAGGGTAGTCGTCATTCCCCACTCATGATCGCACATCCCTGAAAGAATACTATGAATCGACGGTCCTTCATTGGAGTCTTGGTTGCAGGCCTTACCGTTTGCTCTCCTGTTGTTGGTCAAGAACGGGCAGAATGGCATGACTTGTTCAATGGCAGTTCCTTGGAGGGATGGCAGCAGCTGAACGGAAAGGCAACCTACGAAGCGAAGGATGGAATGATTGTGGGGACTTCGGTGCTCAACTCATCCAACAGCTTCCTGTGCACGAAGAAAAGCTATGGCAACTTTGTTCTGGAACTCGATTTCAAGGTCGACGAGGGTCTGAATTCCGGCGTGCAGATTCGGAGCGAAAGCATCAAAGAGTATCAGAACGGACGCGTGCACGGATACCAGGTGGAAATCGATCCCGCCCAAAAAGAGCTCTACCACGCGCTTCCCAACAATCTTAGGGCAGATGGGAAAGAAATTGGAGACAGCGTAGAACCGCGTCGGTGGACCGGGGGGATTTATGACGAAGGCAGGCGTGGCTGGCTGGGCGATCTTACGCATAACGAAAAAGCACGGCTGGCTTTCAAGCCGGAAGCATGGAACCACTTTCGGATCGAAGCAATCGGCGATGGAATCCGGACCTGGATTAACGGGATATTTGCAGCAGGATTCGCCGATGCCATGACGCCGAATGGTTTCATTGGCCTCCAAGTGCATGCAACGAAAGTGGAAAAGCCAATGCATGTATATTTCAAGAATTTGAGGATTCAAGATCTTGGATTCAATGATGCGCGTCCGGACTCGTTGAACGATCTGTTCATGGGAGATTGGCAGTCTTCGAAGCCAGGAATTGCCGCACGAGTCAGGAAACTGGCAGCCGGCAAGTATCGAGCACTCTTGTTTTCTTCGGTTGACGATACTGCTGAGCCGATCGCAGTATTAGAAGGAGCCTATGCTGAATCCGGAATATCTCTCATCGGCGGAGGATGGAGTGGAGGAATTCAGGACGGGCGCTTGAAGATCCAACATGGCGATCAGGGATTTGAAGCCAGACGAGTCCAGCGGCATCCGCCAACGCTGAACGCACCGCCGCCGGACGGGGCGGTGATTCTGTTCAATGGAACAAATGTTGATGAGTGGTTAAGCCAGAAAACAAAAGACTGGCTGAATTCGGATGGTCCTGCCACTGATTGGAGAGTACTCCCGGGCGGCCGACTGGAGGTGGTTGCTGGTGCAGGATCGATCATATCGAAAAAACAATTCGGGGATTACAAGCTCCATGCGGAATTTCGGTTGCTTGGCGAGACTACGAACGGCGGGATGTATCAGATGGCACGGTACGAGATCAATATTAAGGATTCCTATGGTCAGCTGGAGGGCGCGCCGTGCGGCGCACTAGGAAATTTTGCGCAGAACTTAGGCTCCATTCCCAACGCTTCGCTTCCGCCATTCCAATGGCAAACGCTGGATATTGATTTCCGGGCGCCTCGTTTTGATGCGTCGGGGCTCAAAACCGAACACGCCCAAATCACTGTCGTTCTTAACGGTGTCACGCTGTATGAAAAACTGTCTATCGAAGGTGTCAAAGGCGCCGCAGGGCGACTTGGCGAAGCATCCCAGGGGCCTTTGATGCTGCAGGAGCACGGGACGCCCTACCAATTTCGTAACATATGGATTGTAGACACATCGTCAAGATAAGATTCTTCTGATAGACGAATTTCCACCGCTCGACCCTGCTTCACGGAAAACAAATGAATCGCCGGCAGTGCCGGCGGCCATCTCTCTCATTCGAGGCGCATGGTGGTACTCTTGTGTCGCGTCCTTTCTAAATTTTCCATGTCGTTTCTTCTCACCCTCCTGGTTACGATAGCCCTGTGTGCCCAGGAAAGTGAGCCGTTCAAGTTTCCTGTCGTCCGTCCTGACAACGGAAATATCAACAGGCCCGGCGATGGCGAAGTGCTCACCGTTTCTCCTCCAGGATTTTGTTGGTGGCGTGCTGGTGAACGTGGCAGGGTTTCCTATCGTCTTCACGTGTTTGATGATCATAAGAACGAAGTGTGCACCTCCGGCTTTTTGGACGATCCGGCATTCATACCTGAAAACGTTCTGCAGCCAGGAACGTACACATGGATTGTGGATGCTGTTACAAAGGACGGAGTATTGAGAGACACCCGCCGGGCCTCCTCATTTGTCATCGCGTCAAATGCGGCATCGCTTCCCTGGTTGGACGCTGAAATTCTTCTGAATCGAGTCTCCAAGGAACATCCGCGGCTCTTGTTCCCCAAAGCGACGCTTGGAGAAATTCGCAAGACCTTAACAACGACACGACGCTCCGCGTTCGAAAGCCTTAAGGTTGCTGCGGACGAAGGGCTGGGATTGCCCTCCATTGGGATACCGGATTTCGACAGGTACACGAGTAAACGCGACAATGCGGCGAAACGTACCGCCTACCGCGATGCGTACCGGAAATTCATCGATCTCTACAATGGCCATGTCGTTCCGATGGCACTGATGTACTTATTCACGGGGGAAAAAAGATACGGGGAAGAGGCGAAGAGACATTTGCTCAATCTTCTCGACTGGCCGCTGGACGGTGTTACTTCGGTCAGCGACCCGCGGTTCGACGAGATTGGGCTCAATATCGCTCATTCAATTCCTCAGATCTATGATTGGTGCTATGATCTTTTTTCAGAAAATGAACATGGCGCGATTGAAAAGATGCTCATTGCGAGAGGGACTTTGTTATTTGAGCGACTACAGAGACGCGATTTCCTGAATACGCCCGGCGAAAGCCACGATGGTCGCGTTCCCGGGTATTTGCTGGAGTTCTCCATTCTGTTCGCAGATCGGGCGGAGGCAACATCGTGGATGGAATACGGAATGAAGGCTCTTCTCACGGTCTTCCCTCATTGGGGAGGCATGGATGGAGGATGGGCCGAAGGAATCGACTACGCGCTTTCCTATAATGATCGTTTCATTACGCCGCTTCACTCGGTGTATGTCAATACCGGGTACGACCTCTGGCAAAAATCCTTTTTCCGAAACTTTCCCTATTTCCTCGTCTACTGTCTTTCGCCGATTGGGGAGATCTCTCCATTCGGAGATATGGAACATATTGGCATTGCCAACCGGGCGGGAAGCCTTAGTTCCCTTCTTTTGTATTACGCAAATCATTACAACGATCCGACGCTTCACTGGTGGGTTGATCTTTTTAGGGCAAATGCAAACGTGCAGAGTGATGGTCAGGCAGCAGTCCATCGACTGGCACTTGCCGATACGGTCTCATCGATTGCGCCGACAAACGCGCCTCTGGATATAGCATTTTCGAGTGTAGGATGGGCGGCGCTTCACTCCGCAGTGACTCAACCGGACCGCGACCTCCTCGTGCTCTTTAAGAGTTCTCCCTACGGACCCGATAGTCATAGCCACGCAGACCAGAACAGTTTTGCCATCATGAAGGCTGGAAAGGCGCTGGCGCTTCCGAGCGGAGCGCGATTTCCACAGCAGGGCTCGCCTTTTCATACGAAGTATACGACGAAAACGTTAGCCCATAATGCGATTCTGGTAAATGGAAAGGGGCAGCTCGACCGTGACCAAACCGCGACCGGCAAACTGGTTGCGTTCAGAAGTCTCCCACATATCGGATATGCGGCGGGAGAGGCACAGAACAGCTATGGAGAGCCCGTTCAGCGATATCTGCGACACGTCGTGCTCATACGTCCTTCCGTCATTCTTATCGTCGATGAACTCGAGTCGACAGAACCCATTCAGGTGGATTGGTTAATGCACGGCAAGGAGCAATTTGAAATGAACGAAAAGGACCAAACATTGCTTTCTCACCGCGCAGGTAAACAGATGAAGGTTCATTTGTTTACTGCAGGCGGGTTCAAGTTCCATCAAGACGATGTTTGGCCGATCGATCCGCTGGAAGGATATTCCATGGTCACGGCGGCGCCTCCTGAAAAGCAATGGCACTTTGATGCGCAGACACAGAACAAGAGTCAGCGTGTCAGAATTGCCTGCCTGATGGTGGTGAGCGATGGAAATGAAAAGCCGGATGTTCTCGTACGCTCCCACAAAGACGGGGTAACGGAAATCTCTGCTCGTTTTGCCGGCGTCGGACGTGTCGACGTGACTATCAACGTTTCCCCGAGCCCGAAGGGCATCGGTGAAAAATCAATCCTTGATATCCGCTATTTGAGTGTGACCGGAGAGACGGAACACCTGAGCGTGCCGGAATGACATCGTGTGTGCCGACACATTTTGAATGCTTGACTAGCTATCACGAGGACGGCAAACCATGAGGCCGCTGGTATACGGCGGCATTTTGTTCTTCTTGGCTTCTTCACTGATGCTCCCGGAGATGATGGCGCAGGAGCGCTCATCAGATAGCCTCATTGTACCTTCGGGCCGCAGCACGAAGACAAAGCCGAAGACAATCAAGAAACGGCGAACAATCTACAGGATTCAGTCAGAGAGCGTTGCGCAAGAGGTTGGCCTCTCTGCAGACCAGACTGCCAAGCTTGAGGTCTTATACCGGGAAATGCGAAAGAGTCATAAACTTGCGCTCTCCAAAATACCTCGAGAGGGGGATAAGGAAGTGGCGGCTTCCAAAATCCAGGAGCTCAGGCAGAAAGATCGGGAAAAATTTGCCGCCCACCTTGATAGCGTTGTGACGACTGAGCAACGAGAGCGCATTCTTCCGTTGCTGTGCTGTTTCAATCCTCAGTGGGATACCTTCACAAATGTACTTGCCGGGTTCAAGCTTGGGCGGGAAAAGATGGCGGCGGCAATGGCCGTGGTCAATGGCTATGTTCTGGAATTGAGCAAATCAAAAGAGATTGAAATGTCCTCGGGCGTGAAGGGAATGGGAAGGTCGGTCAATGCGTCGAGAAACGGTTTGAAAACTCGAGATTCAGAAAAATCTCACGAAAAGAATGTGAAATCACGCAGTTCTTCCAACAGGTCGAAGCGGGAAAGTCCGCAAACCATGCGGGATCGGCTCGATAGCAGACTCGGACAGATTCTCACGGCAGAAGAATATGTGCTGTGGAAAGAGTCCTCGAAGAAGCGAAAGCAAAACTAAAAGGGGTGAGGCAATGATACCATACGGAACGATCCAACCAGGAAAGATCATGAATCCTCGGGAAATACCTCTATTGAGAGGCCGACTGATGGATGCTCTTCTCCTCTGCCTGATTCTGATTTGTGCCACGACAACTCATGTTCCTGCACAAGCGAAATCCGACAAACTGACGAAGGAGTCGGAAAAAATCCATAGTGTGTGGAAACTCCAATCGCAAAGCGTTGCACAAGACTTGGGGTTGTCAAAGGAGAAGAGTGGTATCCTTGAAAAGGCCTATCTCGCCGCCCGACAAAGTCAAGCCAGTGCCCTCAAGAGCCTCCCGGAAGAGACGGACCGGCAAAAATCCCGCGCGGCGATCGAACAGCTGAAATCATCGGAAAGGGAGAAGTTGAAAGCCTCCCTGAAGGATACATTTTCCGAAAAGGAAATAGCCAGGATCTTACCTTCGCTGGCGACCTTCAACAAAAATTGGGACAAGTACCTGGCAACACTCCGGGACTTTGGCCTTCCCAAAAGCAAAATGACGGCAGCGCAAAAAGTTCTTATCGAATACGTGGTAGAATACGAACAGGCGAGAGAACGAGCGGTTGCAAGTGAGGGACGATTCTCAAAAAAGAATTCCCAGCCATACAAAGATACTTTGGACGCCGGATTATCGAAAATTCTCACGGCGAATCAATTGAAGATGTGGAAGGAAGCATCGACTACAAGCAAGTCTGGAGCATCCTCACAGAAACAGAAGGTGGAAAAACCAAAAGAGGCAAAGGGAAAGCAGCCAGAGTAACGATGGAATTCACAGCCGAATTTGACACAACAACGGAGATCTACCATGGATACAGATCTGACTCGAAGAAGATTCATCTCGGGGGCATCGGTCCTTTCGCTTGCCGCGCTAACGGGCATTGACACCGCCAGGCTATTTGCTCTTGGAAAAGATCCCATCAAACGGATAGGTGGATCGCGACTCAAAATAAGTCTGAATGCATATTCCTTTGCGCAGAAGTTGGGCGCTTACAACAAGGGGAAAGAAGGAGGGATGTCTCTGTTCGATCTTCTCGATTTCTGCGCGAAAAACAATTTTGACGCCGTGGATGCGACCGGGTACTATTTCCCGGGGTATCCGAAGGAACTTCCCAGCGATGAATTCATCAATACGTTCAAACGGAGGGCGTTTGAACTTGGGCTCGATATCAGCGGTACCGGCGTGCGCAACAATTTTACCCTGGCTGACAAGTCGATCCGTGCTGCAGATGTGAAACACATTAAAGACTGGGTGGAAGTTGCCGCTAAAATGGGTGCGCCGGTTCTGCGTGTGTTTGCGGATACGCAAAAAAAAGGGTTGAGCTGGACCTCCCCGGAAGTCTCGAACGGGGCAACCCGGGAACAAGTGGAAGAGTGGATTGCGAACGACTTGAAAGAATGCTCAGAACACGGAAAAAAATTCGGCATCATTATTGGAGTGCAGAACCACGGAGACTTTCTCAAGACCGCGGAGGATCTTCTGAGTCTCGTCAAACGCGTCGATTCCGAATGGTGCGGCGTTATTGTGGACACTGGCTATTTCAAAACGCCCGATCCGTATGTGGACATGGCAAAGGTGGCGCCGTATGCCGTCAACTGGCAGATTAAGACAAGCCCGTTTGGACAGGATAGCGACATCCACACTGACGTGAAGAGACTTATAAAGATCATTAAGGATTCAGGGTATCGCGGGTACATTCCCATCGAAACGCTGGCTCCGAAAAAAGGCGGATCGTACGATCCGTTCACGGCGGTTCCGAAATTCCTTGCAGAAATTCGGGAGGCAATCGGATAGTGCTGATTCCGCCGGTTCAGGTTCAGGAAAGGATGTTTCATGGAAGGTAAAGAGATCCGTTTTGGGATCATTGGCTGTGGGATGATCAGTGAATTCCAGTGCGATGCCATTAAGAAGGTACCGGGTGCACGGGTTGTAGCATTCTGTGACACGCAGAGAACTGCTGCGGAGGCCCGTGCGGCACAATTCGGGGGGAAGGTCTACACAAGTGTTGAGGATCTTGTGAAGGATTCCAATGTCGATGCGGTTTCCATTTGTACGCCTTCCGGGATGCATATGGATGCGGCGATCATCGCGGCAAATGCTCGCAAACACGTGATGGTCGAAAAACCCATGGAAATTACTCCGGAAAGGGTCGATCAAATTATCGCCGCGTGCAGGAAGAATGGCGTCAAACTTGGGGCGATTTTTCCCCGCAGGTTCATGGACTCAAGCCGGGTTCTCAAAGACGCCATCGAATCCGGTCGGTTCGGGACCATCGTCCTCGCGGATGTATACATCAAATGGTTTCGCACACAGGAATATTACTCCAAAGGCGGATGGCGGGGCACGTTTCAGTACGATGGGGGCGGCGCATTGATGAATCAGGGAATCCATGGTATTGATCTTCTTCAATGGCTTATGGGGGGCGTCGAAACAGTCACCGCGTTCACTGCAACCCGAGCGCATACGGGAATTGAAGTGGAAGACGTCGCGGTGGCTTCACTCCGATTTCGATCCGGTGCGCTTGGAGTCATTGAGGGCACAACAGGTGCATGGCCGGGAGAAAGAATTCGCATCGCAATTTCCGGCACAACAGGGTCAGTGATCATGGAAGATGAAACATTGATGACCTGGCATTTTGAGAGCGAGACGCCCGAAGATGAAGCAATCCGCAAACGGTTTGGCCCGATTGACGGATCGGTGAGCGGAGGGGCTTCGGATCCGAAAGCGATCAACAGTGAGGGGCATCGCCGTCAATTCGACGACTTTGTAAAAGCCATCCGCACTGGTGGTACACCACGCATTGATGGTGCGGAAGCCCGCTCAGCAGTTGCAATCATCACTGCAATTTATCGGTCGGCAAAAGAACGGAGAGCGATCCACGTATAGATGTTTATGAGATTTGAGGATGAGGGTCTCGTATTCCTTGATCAGCAAAAGGTGGTCCTTTGAAAAATGAGAATGCGGCTCCTGAAAAGCAAGGGAGTGTCCTGGAAAGGGTGACGTTCTACCACTGGCTCGTGTTCATTGTTGCATCCGCCGGTTGGTTATTTGACTGCATGGGTCAGAGAATCCATGTTCTTTCGCGCTTCCCGGCTCTTCGGGATCTCCTCGGCCCCGGAATTCCCGAGGCTGTCGTCATGTCGTGGAGTGGGTACGCCACAACCGCCATGATTATTGGTTGGGCGACGGGCGGGATTCTGTTCGGCATGATGAGCGACAAGTGGGGGCGTGTGAAAACCATGGTTGCAACATTGCTTGCGTACACCATATTCTCTGCCCTGACAGGGTTGGCACAAACAGGAGTTGAGTTTCTCGTGTATCGATTTCTTGGCGGATTGGGGATTGGGGGAATGTTTGGTTCTGCGACGACTCTTATTGCTGAAAGTGTCCCGTCCCGCGTCCGGCCGCTGGCGCTTGGATTCATGCAAGCCCTCTCTTCGTTGGGAAATATCACTGCATCGTTGCTAAGCACATGGGTCAAACCCGGGCAGGCAGATTTCTATCTTGGCTATGCAGGATGGAGATGGATTTTCCTGGCTGGCGCGGCACCGGCCATTCTCGCTTTGATTATTCCATTTGTGGTACACGAACCCGAGGCTTGGAAAGAAGCGAAGCGATTGGCGCGGGAAAACAAGGACTCGACGCGACAAGTGGGCAAGATAGGAGATCTCTTCAGACAGCCGCGATGGAGAAAAAACACGTTTGTGGGAATCGGGCTTGGGTTGGCCGGGATGGCTGGTCTATGGGGAATCGGATTCTTTTCGCCGGAACTTATTTCGACGGCGTTGAAGGGCGAATCGCAGGAGGTGATTGACACAGTCCGCGGGTACGGTACAGCGTTTCAAGATATTGGCTCATTCCTGGGTATGATGGCGTTCACCATGGTTGCCACATACGTTGGCCGGCGTATTGCCTTTGCGGGGGCGTTCATTCTCTGCCTGGGCTCGACGATTTTTGTCTTTAATAACCTCCACAGCGGTGCGGATGCGTACTGGATGTTGCCTTTGATGGGGTTCGCGCAACTATCCGTCTTCGGTGGGTACTCGATCTATTTTCCAGAGCTCTTCCCGACGCGGTTGCGCGGCACCGGTGTAGGATTCTGTTATAACACCGTTCGCTATCTCGCGGCGGTGTTTCCGCTGTTGCTGATGGGATTAAATGAAGCCCTGCTGAACCAGGGCGTTGCCGAGCCATTCCGCAAGTCCGCAACAATCCTCTCGTTCATCTTTGTACTAGGCTTTGTCACATTATTCTGGGCGCCGGAAACTAAAGGAAAAGCATTGCCCGAAGACTGAATTCCTCATTGAGGCAACGACCAACAACATTCCCGAAAGATAGAACCATGATCAGATTCAGTGCGTTTGCTGATGAAGTGACCGATGACTTCAAAGGGCAGGTTGAATTCCTGGCATCACAAAAAGTTGGGAGTATTGAAATCAGGTTTGTCAACAAGAAAAATATCCTGGACCTGACACGCGTGGAAATGGAGGAAGCGAGGAACTTGCTCGATGATCACGGCATTGGTGTTAGTGCGATCGCTTCACCTATCGGTAAAGTCAGGCTGGATGAGCCGTTCCAACTGCATCTGGATAAATTCAAACATGCGATTGAATTGACGTCATTTTTTAGCACCTCATTCATCCGTGTCTTCAGCTATTATGCGCCGGCAGGCAAGCATATCGATCATTACCGGAACGAAGTGCTGGACAGGATGCGCAAGAAAGTGGAACTGCTTCAAGGAACGAAGATTGTCATGGTTCACGAAAATGAGACGGATATTTACGGCTACAGTGCTGGGCATTGTGTCGATCTTGCAACGTCGATCAATTCTGAGCATTTCAAATTGGCATACGATCCGGCGAATTTTGTATCTGGACAGAAGATTAGCAGGAATGTGGACGTGTGTTGGCCGTTGATGAAACCGTTTGTTGCGCACGTTCACGTCAAAGACTGGAAGATGAGCGAAAGCGAGGCGGGGAGTATTCCGGGTGAAGGAGATGGACAGATCGAGGAGCTCTTTGTCGAACTAGCCAAAACGCACTATGAGGGTTTCTTGACAATAGAACCGCACTTGAAATCCGGCGGGAAGTTTGGAGGAGACACAGGCCCGGAACTCTTCGCTCAGGCAATTCGAGCGACGCGGGCATTGTGCACGAAAGCGGGTTTGGTGCCGGCTGAGGAGATGAGCATGAAAAGGAAAGGGAGCTTGCGATGAATCGGCATTGGATGACGAACGTATTGATCTGTTGGTCCTTGCAGCAGAGCGTTTCGATTGTCTGTGCACAAGATATGAAGCGCCCATCGATTTTTGGGGTGGCCCATGTGGCGTTCTATGCCAGCGATCTCCAGGCAGCGGTCAACCTGTACACAAAGACTCTGGGATTTGAAGAGCTGTATTCATTCAAGGGGAAAGATGGTTCGAAGAAAACGGCCGTCGTGAAGATCAATGACGAACAATATATTGAGCTCATTGCCGGTGAACCAAAGAACGATGGCCGGCTCAGCCATATTGCGTTCTATACGGACAACGCCCGAGCGATGCTCAACTACCTTGCCGCAAAAGGGATTCCGGTTCCGGAAAAAATTGACAAGGGGCGTGCCGGGAATCTCGCATTCACGATTATGGATCCGGATAGTCACACCGTGGAAATCGTTCAGTATGAGCCGGATAGTTGGACTTCGCGCGAGAAGGGGAAATCGATACCTGAATCGCGAATCGGCACGCATATCGAACACATCGGGGTGACGACGCGTGATGAGGAGAGAGCGTATCAGTTTTATTCTGATATTCTTGGTTTTGAGGGAGGGAAGAAGTTGCGCGTGCCGGACGGTGAGGACCGCATTGAATTTGGGGTATATCGTAAACCGCCAACTCCTGAATTCCGTGGAAGCAGAAATCATATCTGTTTGGTCGTTCCGGACTTTCAGAAAGCCGTCGCCAGGATCAAGGAAAGGGATCCATCAATTCCGATCGAAACACATGTCCTTCAGAAGAAGAACTGGCATGCAAATCTCTACGATCCGGATGGTACTCGAATCGAGCTTGTAGAACGAACGGAGCCGAACTGATGCCGAGGAGATCATTCGTTGGTGCTGGCAGGCAGGTGAACCTTGTGGTGCTCTTTCGATCACACCGAGACAAAGAATAAAGGAAGACGAACTGAAATGAAACGTAGACCCCTGCTTGTGATACTGACATTCGTGTTCTGTTCTCTGATTGGCTACACACAAGAGCTCCAGCGCCCTCGAATTCTTGGTATATCGCATGTCGCCGTTTTGGTGCACAACGTCGATTCATCGCTTGCATTCTACTGCAACTTTTTGGGATATCAAGAACAATACAGGCTCAACAAACCCAATGGTGATCCATCGACGATTTTTGTCAAGGTCAACGATTTGCAGTGTGTGGAGCTTTTCCCGGAGCGCGAAGCGGGCACGGACCGGCTCTATCAAATTGCGCTCATCATAGATAATGCGGAGGCCATGCGGGCGTATCTTGACTCTTGTGGGCTGAAAGTACCGGCAAAGGTGGGGAAGGGACGCATTGGCAACTACAACTTCACCACGAAAGATCCTGACGGGCACATTGTGGAGTTCGTCCAGTACGAACCGGACGGCTGGACCATGCTGGATTCAGGCAAACACTTGCGTGATGAACGGATCGGCGGGCACATTAAGCACATCGGATTTGCCGTTGATTCGTTGAGCAGATCGCTGAAGTTCTATCGTGACATTCTGGGCTTCCAGGAGACGTGGAGAGGGAGCAAAGACGGCAAGATGCTTTCGTGGGTAAACATGAGGGTGCCGGATGGAACCGATTATGTCGAATTCATGCTTTACAAAGACCCGCCAACGCTTGCCCGGCTCGGTTCAATGAATCACTTCAGCCTGGAGGTACCTGACGTCTCGATGGCAAAGGAAATGTTGGAGTCTCGCCCAGCGCGAAAGGCATATCCAAACAAGCTTGAAACGCAAATCGGGATTAATCGAAAAAGGCAATGCAATATTTTCGATCCGGACGGCACGCGTGTTGAGCTTATGGAGTCCCATACGGTGGATGGAATCCTGTCCCCTTCCTCTACTGCACTACCTCCCAAATAACTTTACTCGAAGAACTGCCTGAGAGAACGGGAAAGGGACCCGAAAATCGGCCAGATGAGCAGCATCGTCAAACCAGCTCCAACTCCGTGATAATATATGCATTTTCAGAGTGGACGAGGATCGTATTAGGCTACATAACATTGAAGATTGTAGATGGTAGATTGTAAATTGAAAAGTGACCTTGTTTGAAGATTGCGCGCTGTGCGCCCCGCTTGACAAGTCAAGTCGTTGACCGTCTTTTGGCGGGATAGATTGTAGATATAGGATCCGTAGATCGTGAAGCCGGCTAATTGCCGGCTTTTCTGTTTTGTGACTGACAGAAACAGATCACACCCGACCGAACTCGTGACCAGCGGGATGCAGCTGACTTCTTTGTCGTTCTGAGGATCCGACACATGAAAAAGCTGAAGTGAGGATCATCGCACACTCTCTCTGGCGACCTTGGTCCTGCGGAACTTGAGCGGGGGAGAAATCGTTCAACATAAGTCGCAAATGATGATTCTTTTGAATAACTAAATCCCCTTGAAGCCAAAACACTGGATTGTCTTTATCACCCTCGGTCTGATCTGGAGTTCTTCCTTTCTTTGGATCAAGATTGGAGTGCGCGAAATTGGTCCTATGTCACTCGTTGCTCTCCGGATGTCCTTCGGTGCTCTCACAGCAATTGCCATCGGTTTGTTCCAAAACGTGAAATGGCCGCATGATTGGAAGACGTGGAGAGTTTTTGTCATTCTCGGCCCCACGAGTCTCGCCATTCCGATCTTCTTTATCTCGTGGGGGGAGCAGACGATTGATTCTGCTGTAGCCTCAATCCTCAACGCAACAGTGCCCCTGTTTACGATTGTTATCGCGCACTTCTTGTTGCACGATGATAAGATGACTGTGCAGAAAGTGATAGGCTTGCTGATTGGCTTTGTGGGCGTGGTGGTGCTGTTGAGCAAAGACTTGTCCGCTGGCGAACACAATTCCGTCATTGGCCAGGCGGCGGTGATTCTCGCAGCTATTTTCTACGCGGGAAGCGCTGTCTTTGCACGCAAACTGACCAGGAACGTGGAAGGCGTTGCACGCGCCGCCATGCCACTGATTACGTCATCAGCATTCATGTGGATCGTCGGACCGTCCTCTGAGAAACCTTTCCTGTTCCCCACTCTGGCGCTCACGTGGGTGGCAGTCCTGTGGCTTGGAATTCTGGGCGCGGGATTGGCGACCATCATGTTCTACTATTTGATCCATGAAATCGGTCCCACTCGTGCCACTCTTGTAACCTACCTGTTTCCTGTGGGAGGTGTAATCCTTGGCGCGATTTTCCTGGGTGAACAACTCTCCTGGCAATTATTGACGGGGACGGCTCTCATCATTCTGAGCCTCGTGGTTGTGAACGGGAAACGAAGGTCAGGAGGTCCCAATGTCGTTCGATAATCCTTTTTGGGATGCCGCTGTTTATTGAAACAATCATATGTTGAAAATTGCATTTTGTAGGGCCGGCTAACAAGCCGGCTTTCGTGTTTCTTGGCCGACAAGCTGCCGCTCAAAATCGATGGTCAACGACTTGACTTGTCAATTGGGTGAGTCAGCACGTTTTCTTGTTGGTCAATGGGTCGGCGGGGCATTCCTCGAGTCGGGCAGATTCCCATTTTTGCAAAGCTGACTCAAACGTCGTTCTCGGAAATAGGAATACAACCTCCACACCATTTTCGACTTTCCGTAGGGGCCTCATAAACCCCTGCCGGAGAGTGGTTAAAGGAGGATTCTGTGGCACGTCAAATGATGCTCTTTAACAGAGAATTCCCAAATGGCATGCTTCTGTTTTCTGCGGTGCGCCAGGGTAGGAGACATGAGTCCGGCATCATCCACAATCCTTTTATGACGTGATCCAACATGTGGGAATCACCGTTAGCCGCAATAAGGAGGCTCTTAACCAGCACTGACCCCGAAGAGATTCGACATGGATTGGTGCTCGCTAGAAAAGAGATCCTCTCAACTGTTTCGCCGGACAGGTACTCGGTCCTCGAAATGCTTTCCGCACTGTTCTATATTGACCCGCTCGATCAACCTGCCCTTGTGCCATTACTCGACGAGGCGATTTCCCTGGTGGCGCAATTTGGAACGTCGATTATTCCTGCGCTCGTGGAGAAACTCGACGCGGGCGACCTGAAAGCACAAATTGCTTTTGCTCACGCGCTCAGCCGGATAGGGCCCGATGCGATAAAACCCCTCATCGTACAGTACATTTCATCAAAAGATCCTGCCCGTCGCTCATTTATTCTTTACGCATTGGGCAAAATAAAATCACCGGAAATCGTGGAAGCCTTACCGCTTGCCCTGGAAGCCGCCCACTCTTCGATTCTGGAACTGCGGGACACCGCCACCCGGGCTCTTGGAAAGTTCGCCGAATCTATTCCACCTGCCCGCTTTCCGGAACATGAGCGCCAGCTCTGTCTGGACAGACTCCAAAAGAATCTTGCCGACAGCAATGCGGGCATTCGGTCGAAGGCCGTGCGCAGCCTTGGGAAGCTTGCCAAATACAAACATCTTTCTCCTGATGAGAGAACAACGCTGAAGACGACTTGCCTCCTCATTCTGGGAAAAGATGAGAATTTCGAGTGGGATCGGGCGTTTGTCGTGCGAAAAGAAGCAGAGGAGACTCTTAAGTATGTTTAGAGAAATTCCCGGGCTCAGGGCGAACTCATGGGGACGCTCCGGCCATGTTCGATCGACGAACAGTGCATGATGGTCAACCTGAATAAGATATTCCCCTGGCTTTCGATCCGGAACAAACTCCTCATCGCGTTCGCTGCGCTTTCCATTTTGCCGCTGACGTTTGTCGGTATCTACAGCATTCTCTCGAATATGCGCCTGATGAAAGCTGTTGCGCTTGAGGAACTCACGGTCGATGTACAAACGATAAGGGAAAAAACAGCCAACTTTCTTGAAAATATATCTTCCGATTTGCGGGTGGTTAGGAATTCGTCGCATCTCAGGGCCTGGATACACAGAGAGGGAACAATTCCGTCATCGACACAAAGCCAGCTTGAGCAACTGGGCAGCGAAGTGCTGGCCTTCGCAGAAACAAAAGAAATCTATTTTCAATTTCGTCTCATCGGACGGGATGGCGACGAAATCCTTCGTGTTGAACGCGCCAACCCGGACGATTCTTCAAGGACGTATCGAATCGTTCCGAGCGAGGAACTGCGTCAGGGCCGTGAGTCCTACTATTTCTTGTTGATCCAAACCGTGAGCCATAATCAGGTGACGCTCACCCCGGCGGAGGTTCTTTACGGGTCCCGCGAACGAATTCCCGTCATGAGTTTCGCCATGCCACTGGCGGACGATCACGGCATTGTTGGCATCCTGATTGCCAACGTGTTCGAAAAGGAATTCATTCGCGTTATCGAAAGCAAGAAACAATTTGAGCCAAATCGTAAGATTATTCTGGCTACGGGAGACGGGCACTATTTGTATCACTCCGAAAAGAAAACGGATTGGAACCGTCTTCTGGCTTCGAGAGAGGAAGACAATCTCCAGCGCGACTATTCCTCTCTTGTTGCTTCGTCCATCCTTTCCGGGAACAAGGGCACAATCGCAGAAGGCGCTGATGAGGTTATTTCCTATGCGCCGTTGTTCTCTCAAAACGACCTGTCACAGCAAACGAACACCACCCCTGCGTTCTCTGTTCCGGTTTTTGTTATCGAAAGCGTACCGAAGAGCGCCATCATGGGTCCCGTGCGCTCGTCAGCTCTCACGTTTATCGGTTTTCTTGTCTTGTTTCTTGGAGGTGCCATAGGACTGGGATTGTTGGCGACCAGACAATTTACCAGGCCCATCGGTCAGGTGCAGCGGGGGGCGGAAATCATTGCGAAGGGAAGCTACGCACATCGGCTTCAAGTCGACACGCATGATGAGATCGAGAAACTTGCCGACCAGTTCAATGTGATGGCGTCTTCCCTCGAAGCCCACGAAGGAGAGATTCAGCAACATCGAAACAGACTGGAGGAAATGGTGGAACGTCGCACGGGCGAGCTTCTCGAGGAAAAAACGAAACTCCAGGCACTGCTCGATCATGTTCCCAGCGCATTTGTTCTTCTCGACAACAAGTTTCGGATACAAACTGTAAGCGCTGCTTTTGCCACCCTTACCGGTTATACCCTCTCCCAGGTCAGGGGAAAAGACTGTGCGGTGATTTTTCAGAGCGACGGTGGCTGCAGAGAGTGTCTTTGCCGCAAAGCACTGGTGGAAGGGTCGATCGAAAGTCGGGTCGAGCACCTGATCGACCGCTCGAAAGGCGATCGGTTTGTGGAGCGGATAGCCATTCCCATGAAAGAGAATGGCAAGGTTGGGTCCGTTCTTCAGATCATCACGGATATCACCAAACGAAAACGATTGGAGCAGGAACTGCTGCACACAGAGAAACTGAGTGCGGCGGGCGAAATGTCATCCATTATCGCGCATGAATTCCGAAACTCCCTTACCTCCATCAAGATGATCATGCAGTTGTTGTCGGAGTCGAGACGCATCAGTCGCCCGGAAAAGAAATCCCTGGGCGTGGCGCTCGATTCAATGCACCACATGGAGGGAATCGTCGTCGAACTGCTCGATTTCGCAAGGCCAAAGCCAATGCAAATGGTGAAGGCGGACCTCAACGAGATAGTCCGGGAAAGTCTGGAGTTTATTGCACCTCATCTCAAGGAAAAGCATATCGCGGTGGTCGTGAAGCTTGAGCCCCGGGGGTTCAATTTCGTATTGGACGCATCCCGGATGAAAGAAGCGATCATCAACATTCTTTTGAACGGCATACAGGCAATCGAGGCCCCCTCTCAGCGGAAAAGCCGCGGTAAGATTTGTGTGACAACCACAAAAGCCCGGCTTCAGGAAACCTTGCGTGAACTTGCTTTCGCCAGGAACCTTGACCATGAGGGCCCAGAAAAGCCTGAACCAGAACTTGTAATAGATAAAGGGACGGAATGCGCCCTCGTGGAGATTGGAGACTCAGGCTGTGGAATCGAACAAGGTCAGGAGCAGAGAATTTTTGATCCTTTCTACACCACGAAGACAAACGGAACTGGGCTCGGATTGCCGTTGGTGAAAAGAACGGTCAATGCACACGGAGGCGCTGTGAAGGTTGAAAGTGTGAAAGGGAAAGGAACTACGTTTAGGATCTATCTGCCAATCCATCATGACACGTAAGAAGACCGACAAAGGAACCATCCTCGTCGTCGACGACGACAAAAAGATCCTCTTTGCGTTTCAGCAAGTTTTCAAACACGAAGGATACCGCTGTATCGTTGCGGCAAGCGGTGCAGAAGCATTGGAGAAAATCATCGCTGAAAGACCATCGGCGGTCTTTATGGATATTGCCATGCCTTCCGTGGACGGGCTTGAGGCATTACGCCAAATCAAAGAGCGTGACAACAAGGTTCCGGTGGTCATGATTACGGGGCATGGTACCATGCAAACCGCCATCAAAGCAATGCAATTGGGAGCTTTTGAATATCTGACGAAGCCGCTTGATGTAGGAAAAATTCGCACGATAACGCAGAAAGCCCTGGCAAACAACGGGTCTCCGACAGCGTTTGACCGGCAGCCCCGTCTGAATGCGGACATTATTGACCGATATGAGCTTGTCGGTGACAGTCAGGCCATGCAGGAGATCTACAAGTCCATCGGGTCTGTCGCGATGACGCCCAACCATACTTCCGTTCTGGTCACGGGTGAAAGTGGGACGGGGAAAGAACTTGTCGCCCGTGCCATCCACCACAGCGGGCCTGCGGCCTCTGAACCGTTTGTTGCAATCAACTGCACAGCGTTACCCGAAACCCTGTTAGAGTCTGAACTCTTCGGGTATGAAAAAGGTGCTTTCACAGGAGCCGGTGACCGCAAACTTGGGAAATTTGAAATTGCCCAACGAGGGACCATTTTCCTGGACGAAATCGGCACGCTTTCAGCGACACTCCAGCAAAAGCTTCTTCGTGTATTGCAGGAGCGCGAGTTTGAGCGCGTAGGCGGGAATGAGACTTTGCGCGTTCATGCGCGCTTTATTGCTGCCACCAACCTGGATCTTTCTGCAGAAGTAAAGCAAAAGAGATTTCGCGAGGATTTGTTTTTTCGCCTGAATGTCGTAGCAATCCACTTGCCGCCCCTCCGGGAAAGGCGGCAAGATATACCACTCCTCGCCGGCTATTTCCTGGGAAAATACACCGAGCGGATCAAGAAGCCAATTCGGGGTTTTTCGGGCGAATCGATGGATGTCTTGAAGCGCTATTCATACCCGGGCAATGTTCGTGAACTCGAGAACATTATCGAACGGGCGGTGATTTTTACGAAAGGCGACGCAATTATGCCCGACGTGTTACGGGAGCCGGTGACAGCGTCGAAGGCCGATTCGGCACGCATCCCGATCGTCGGTCGGACATTCACCAAGGCCCGTGCGCACGTTCTGAAGACATTTGAGCGACAGTTCTTGTTCGAGCAACTGAAGAAACATCGGGGGAATGTGACCGCAGCAGCGAAGGAATCAAGCATGACGCGCCAAAACTTTCAACGGCTCATGAAGAAATACAAAATCAGGTCGAACAAGTTCCGCTGATTCTCATCCTCTCGAAGCAATTCAAAGAATTCGTTCCTTTTCTCCCTCTCCGGTAACCCTCTGCCCCCTGCAATTCTTCCTTGACACCCTGCCAAGCAACGCTTGGCACTTTTGTGCGATTGATCCGCTCGTTGTCGACGAATCCCCGATTTCATCACAATTTCGAAGGCGTATTGCCTGGCACGTCGGTTGCCGTGCCTGGTGCAAGTAATCGGGAGTAGGAGCGGTGCAACCAAGAGTGCTCGTTGTCGATGACGATATCAACATCCTTTCAGCCTTTGAGGACTTCCTGAGAAAAGAGCATTGTGTCATGGTGTCCGCTTCGACAACAGAAGAAGCAATGGCCCACGTTCAGAAGGAGCGAATCAATCTCCTGATTACCGATATCAGACTGAAAGCAAAATCCGGTGTGACGCTGTTTTTGAATGCAAAGGTTATCCGCCCGGACCTCCATGTCATCGTCATCACAGGCTATCCGGATGCGATTGATGAAAAGGAGGCACACGCTCTCGGTGCCGATCATTTGCTTCTCAAGCCTTTGGAGCTTGAGAAACTTCGCCAGGCAGTGAGGTCATGTTTACATGCAGCATAAGTCCACCATCCATCACCATCAACAAAGAAAGGCAAGTCATGAAAAAGGGCCTATTCATTCTGAGCGTCTGTATCATGATGTTCCAGCTCATGAGCGAACGAAGTTATGCCATTCCTGCCTTTTCGCGCAAGTACAAAACAAGCTGCGCCACGTGTCACGTTGCTTTTCCAAAGCTTAACGCTTTTGGTGAGGCATTCAGGCGAAATGGATATCAATTCCCCGACGGTGGCGATGCGGCTGCCACGAAGGAAGATCCAGTGAGTCTGGGAGCGGAAGGAAACAAGCAAGCCTTCCCTGATGCAATTTGGCCGAGTTCGATTCCCGGGAGTGTCCCGTTGTCGGTCGTCGCAGAGCTTGAGGCGACATACGCACCGCGCGAAACACCCAAATGGAATTTTGGAAGTCTCGAAGGAGAAGTGGAGCTTCTGAGTGCAGGCACGCTCGGCGAGGATATCTCGTTTCTGGGTGAAATGGAAGTCGTTGATGACGCGATTGAAATAGAGCGCGCCAACATCATCTTCAGCAACGTCCTCGGCGGAACCACTGCAATGTTGAACGTGAAAATGGGCAAGTTTGAGCCGGGTATTTTTTCTTTTTCCAATCTCAGACGCATCAGCCCGGAGTATGGAATCACATCAAAAACGCTGGGAGACAACAACTGGTCGCTTGAAACTGCTCAAAAAGGCGTCGAGGTCAACGGCGTCATCGGTGACGGTCGGCTGGGATATAACGTGGGTCTCGTTGAGGGCCGAAAGAACCTTGCCAATTCCGACAAGGACGTTTATGCCCATGTGAATTACAAAGTCGGGGGAATGCGGCTTGACGGAGTTGTTCCGAGTGGCACAGGAGCCTCCACAGGAGCCAGCCAGCCGTGGCAGGATAATTCTGTCACCGTGGGGGGATTCCTGTACAAGGGAGTTGCGACTCTGGACGGGTCCGCGCTTAGTCTTGCGAACTCGATTGACGAGTTCACCATGATCGGGGGGGACATTAACGCCTGGATTGACCGATTGAATCTGATCGGCGCTGTGAGTGTGCAAAGTGACAAGAAACCATTCGTCGCGAATCCGGACAGCGCTTCCACATTGACCAGCTTCATGGCCGAAGCAAGCTATATGGTCTATCCCTGGCTTGTTCCGCTCGTACGTATTGAAAATTCCAATATGAAAAATGCCCAGCTTTCGGACACACGATTGATCTCAGCGATTCAATTTCTCATCCGGGCAAATGTCCGGGCTGCTCTGGAATTCAATTTTGGGACGGAGCCGTCGGAGACGGATCCCGCAAAGTCGGAATGGAAGTTCAATGAATTCGCCTTCGGAATTACGTTTGGTCTGTAAAGTCGACTCAGGCGAACAGGTTCACATTTTTTGAGAACCGAGTCGGATATATCTTCACTCACCGTAGCATGAACGTGAAGGCCTTCAAGGAAGGGAAATAAAATGAGAAAGCTCCAAGTGGTATTGGCATTGGTCATCTGGGTTTCAGGCATCTCATTCGCCGGCTCCATTGTCGGCAAGGTCAAAGCGAAAGGGGTAAAACATAGCGGAGACGCGGTGGTCTTTATCGAGAAGGTTTCCTCAAAGACTTTCACACCGCCAAAGGAACATCCAAAGTTCGACCAGAAAAACCTCATGTTCCATCCGCATGTTCTTCCTGTCCTTGCCGGAACAACGGTCGATTTTCTGAATAGTGACGATGTGCTCCACAACGTGTTCTCACCAGAACAGTGTGCAGATAAATTCAACCTCGGCACATGGCCCAAAGGACAAATCCGGTCCTACACGTTCAAGACCCCGGGGTGCGCTCCTGTTATGCTCTGTAATGTTCATCCCGAGATGGAGGCGTACGTCATCGTTCTCGAAACCCCCTATTATGCCGTCAGCGAAAAAGACGGGAGTTACCGGATCAAAGACATCCCCGCCGGGAAGTATACGTTGAAGATTTGGCATGAAAAACTAAAAGGCCAAAGCGTCACCGTCGAGGTCCCTGAAAGTGGTGACGTTACGGTCGACTTTGACATTCATCGATAGCGATTCCGGCACCCCTTCAATGGCCGATCGACTACAATTTGTGAATCTTGAGTGGTTGGATTCCAATTTCCCGTGCATGGCTGCTTGTCCTGTCCATACGGAAGCCGGGAGGTACGTTGACCTCATCGCACAAGGACGGTACCGGGAGGCGTACCATATTGCGCGCCGGCCAAATCCGTTCGCATCCATCTGTGGTCGTATTTGTGCGGCGCCGTGTGAATCCTCTTGTCGCCGGGGTGAAATTGACCAACCGATCGCCATCCGTGCACTCAAGCGTTTTGTGACGGAACGGTTCGGTGTCGAGAGTATGGTGGACCTGGAAAAACTGAAGGAAGTTTTCGGAAAGTCGGTGAGGAAAAACGGAATCAAAGTTGCAGTGCTGGGTGGTGGGCCTTCGGGATTGTCATGCGCTCACGATCTGGCCCTCCTGGGGTACGAGGTGACTGTATTCGAAGCGCAATCGGTGGCGGGAGGGATGCTGCGGGTTGGCATCCCGGAATATCGTCTGCCGCGTGAGCTGATCCGGCTCGAAATCAATGCCATCCTGAGTCTTGGGGTGGAGTTGAAGCTGAACTCCGCCGTGGGCCGTGACTTTACCCTTGCGGATCTAAAGAAGCAAGGGTACGAAGGGATTTTCATTGGCATCGGTGCTCACAAGAGTCGTGATCTTCGTATTGCAGGTGTTGAGCTGGACGGCGTATTCCGTGCAGTTGATTTTCTGTTGAACGTGAATCTCGGATACCGTGTGGAATTGGGAAACAAAGTGGTGGTCATCGGCGGCGGGAATGTTGCCATCGATGTCGCCCGAACCGCCGCCCGACAGGAACCCATCAATGTCGGACACGTGACTGAGGTCGCCGAAGCATTGGATGTCGCGCGTTCCGCCGTCCGGTTCGGTGCCAAAGAAGTTCACATGGTGTGCCTGGAGGATTGGAACGAAATGCCGGCATCGGTAAGCGAAATAGAGGAAGCCCTGGAAGAGCGGATTCAGATCCATCCGCGAAAAGGCCCAAGCAAGATCGTCGGCAAAAACGGCAAGGTGGTGGGGTTCGAGACGATCGATTGCGTCTCCGTATTCGATGAGAACAAGAGATTCAATCCGCAATTCGCCGCTGGATCGGAACGGACGATCGAGGCGGACACGGTCATCATGGCTATCGGTCAGACATCCGACCTGACGTGGGTTCGACCCGAGGACAACATTGAAATCACGCCGCGAAATACGATCAAGGTCGACCCCAAGACGCTGGCAACGACGGCGCCCGGTATCTTTGCTGGGGGCGATGTATCGTTCGGACCCCGGAACGCTATCGATGCCATTGCGAACGGAAAGAAGGCAGCTCAGTCTCTTCACAAGTATCTGACGGGCAAACGGTCGACGCCGGTCGAAATAGCCTTGTCTGAACGGGAAGTTGAAATCATCGTCGCAAATACTTCCCGCTATCGACGGGACTGGGGATATGAGAAGATGGAACGGATCCCCATACCGACGCTGCCCATTGACAGACGGATTGGTGTTTCGCAAATCGAGCTTGGATATGCGGAAGGACAGGCACAACAGGAGGCATCCCGATGCTTGCACTGTTGGGAGAACACCATATTTAACGAAGCGGGCGAAGAAACGGGAAGCGAATGTATTCTGTGCGGTGGATGCGTCGATATTTGTCCCGAGAGTTGCATCGACCTTGTAACCACCGACCGCGTGGGCGTTGACGAGACTCTTCAGCAAGAGTTCGAGAGCAAATATGACTTCACCATCAAGGGTGCCGCCGACGATATGCTCGGATCCGTCATGATAAAGGACGAAGAGCGATGCATTCGTTGCGGGTTGTGTGCAATGCGTTGCCCTGTCGGGTGTATCACCATGGAAGGATACAACGTTTCAGAAACATTGCAGGTAGCATAGGAGAAATGGCGAGCCATGGACAAAGATTCTCATAAGAAGAAGGAAGGGATCCTGACCCGACGGTACTTTCTTGAAAGTATCGGGGCCGGTGCCCTTGGGATTACAGCCATCGGCAGCATGGTATTGACGGGTGAATACCTTTCCCCGAATGTTGTCAAGGAACCGCCGACAAGATTTAAGGCCGGATTTCCGGAAGACTACCCGCCGGAGAGTGTGACACTCAACAAGGAACAAAAGCTCTTCATCGTCAGGGCAAAAGAGGGAAATTTTTATGCCCTCTCCGCCGTTTGCACCCACCTTGGATGCATCGCAAACTGGAAATCCGAAGAAGGCATTGTCGCTTGCCCTTGCCACGGCAGCAAATTCGACAGGGAAGGGAGAAAAATCTCAGGTCCGGCACCACGACCGCTTCCCCGGTTTTCTCTTTCACTCGACGATCAAGGGCAGCTGGTCGTCGATAAATCGATCGTCGTCGGTGAAGAAGTGACTCTTAAGGTTTAGTCTATGGAGGATGTCATGGTACATTTCAATGAGTACTGGAAGGCAGTGAGTGCCAGAGTATGTGCCAAATGTATCGACGGAGATTCAAACGGATATTGTCGCCTGGGGGAGGGCCGGGAATGTGGTCTCACAGCTCATTTTCCCAGGATTGTTGAGACAATCCTTTCCGTTGAGAGCGACAGCCTCGAACCGTACGTGAGCGCCTTGAGAAAGAACGTCTGTGAGAAGTGCAAAGAGCAGTCTGCAGATGGAACATGCGCTGCTCGCAAGCAGGTTGATTGCGGACTCGACCGATATTTTCCGATGATCGTCGACGTCGTCCAAGGTGTGCGGGTTCCGCTGGAAGGAACTCCGGAAGCGTTTGGAGATTAGGAATGAGCCAGTTCTTTACAACGCTCTTCAGGTCTCGCGTGTGGCGGTCCATCTTCCGACACGGACTTCCCACCTCCAACCGCACACGTGCAGAAGTGGTGTTCTACAACTTCTTCCTTCACGTCCATCCGACGAAGGTCCGAAAACGGTCGATCAAGTACACCTACACATGGGGGCTCGGAGGGTTATCCGTCGGCCTTTTCATCGTTCTTACCGTGACCGGCGCCTTGCTCATGCTCTACTATCGTCCGTCGGTCCAGCAGGCCTACTGGGACATGAAGGACCTGCAGTTCGTTGTTTCCTCCGGGCAATTTCTTCGCAATATGCACCGTTGGGCCGCACACGCCATGGTCGCCGTGGTGTTCCTTCACATGCTCCGTGTATTCTATACGGGTTCCTACCGCCCCCCGAAAGAGTTCAATTGGGTTATCGGTGTGATTCTGCTCGTGATCACGATCTTGCTCAGCTATACCGGTTATCTCCTCCCATGGGACCAATTGTCGTTCTGGGGTATCTCCGTTGGAACAAATATGGTGCGGGCGGTGCCGTTCGGCTTTGGCGAGAAGATATCGTTCCTCCTTCTCGGGGGAAACATTGTCGGCGAGAATGCCCTCATCCGATTCTATGTTCTGCACTGTTTCATCATTCCTGTTGCAGCTATGATATTTATGGGAATCCACTTCTGGAGGGTAAGGAAAGACGGAGGTGTGTAAAAGGAAAATGACGCTGATTTGCCGGGTCCTTTCGATGAAAGGAATATCTGAAGAGCAAAAACCATGAGCCCAGAAAAGAATTTTCAAATAGAGCAATCGTCAAATGCGAAGACGGTGCCAAAGCGCCTCGCCTTCGTGAAGGGGAGGGTCGCTGCCCGGGTGAAGAGGGAAGAGGAAGAGATGGTCATGACGGTCCCGCATTTGGTTGTGAAGGAGGCTATTGCCTTTGAACTCATGATCGTCGTGCTTGCGCTGATTTCGCTCCTTTTCAATGCGCCACTGGAGTGGATCGCAAATCCCGAGCATACCCCAAACCCCGCCAAGGCGCCATGGTATTTTCTCGGGTTGCAGGAACTCCTCCATTATTTTCCGCCTATTATCGCCGGCGTGATTCTTCCGACGCTGGCGGTGGTCGCACTCATTGTCATTCCGTATTTCAGTATCAACTTGAAGCACGAGGGACTCTGGAAAGAACATCGCAAGCAAACATTGGTTGTTCTTGGTCTGACGGTGGGCGGTCTTTCCGTGGTTCTTGTCGCCTATGACGTCTATGCAATGCTGGTTCCCACGCTGCTCATGACGGCACTCGTACTCGTCCCGTACTTTGGAAAAAAGGACCATGGTATCGTCGGCTGGCTTGGATCAAGGCCTCTCTCGTGGTGGATCATGACGTGGTTTGTCGTGAATGTCGTTGTGCTCACTGCCATCGGTACGTTATTCCGTGGGCCAGAATGGACGTGGACATGGCCCTGGAACGAAATCTATTGACCGGCTCTTCATGAAAAACCGCCGAACATACTTTGCACTGTCCAGTATCCTTCTGCTCGTCGTTCTCGCAGTCTCGCCGCTCAAGGACTTTCTTCGGGAATGGAAACTGTATCAATACGAGTACAATCGTTTGATTGAAAATATTCCCCAACGCATCAAACCGGCAGAAATCGGGATCAAGCAAATTTGGGTGTCGAAGTTGGATCGCGTCGATCGTTGCGTAACGTGCCATCTGGGCCTGAAAGTGGACGCATTGAAACAGGCGAAACAACCGTTCCGTACCCATCCAAAAATCTACCACGACGTCGAGGAATTCGGATGCACGATGTGTCATGAAGGGCAGGGGCTGGCTACGGAATACAGGGAATCCGTCGGGAAGGTGAAGTATTGGGACCGGCCGATTTTCCCGCGGGAATTCATGGAAGCGTCCTGCGCAAAATGCCACAAAGAGCGCAATGTTCCACAAGCACCGATTTTGAATTTGGGAAGGCGTTTGATTGTGGAATCGAATTGCGTCGGGTGCCACAAGATCGAAGGCTATCAAAAGCAATGGGTCCCTTCTCTTGACGGCATTGGATCCAAGGTCAACAAGCCATGGCTGGTCCGCTGGCTGAAGGACCCGAAGGCATATTTCGCGAAAACCCGGATGCCCAATTTTCTGCTTTCAGAGGAGGAGACGGAGATCCTTGCTGATTTCCTCATGACGTTCACAGACTTGTCAGGCGGAGCGAAGCTTGAGCCGTTGCCTGCGCCATTAACGTCGGCCTCGGAAAGTCGAAAAGCAGCGCTGATCGATCTTGGCTCGACCCGCTTCCGGGAAGCGCGGTGCATTAGTTGCCACCCCGTGAACGGTAAAGGAGGATCGGTCGCCACAGACCTGGGAAAAGTTGCAAGCAAAGTGAGCAAACAATGGCTCTACAACTACGTCAAGAATCCCAAACACCTTTGGGCAGACGTCCAGATGCCAAGATACCGGTTGAACGAGGGCGAGCTCATGGGAGTCGTTGCGTACATGGAGAGCGAGTTCGTGGATTATGAAACGGAGGCCGGCGAAGGACCGATGCCGCAAAGGTCGGATCCGGCTTTTTACGAAAAAGGATTGGAGCTTTTCAAGAAATACAATTGTGGCGGTTGCCATGAGTTCCAGGCGGTGCACAAACCGGAGGAAATTGCACCCGACTTGACGTTCATCGGAAGCAAAAAGACTTATGAGATTGATTTTGGGAAAACAACGGTGGAACAAACACTCCCTTCCTATCTTCAAACGAAGTTGACCAATCCGAGGTCATTTTCGCCGACGATGAAAATGCCTCGGTTTGAATTCTCCGGAGAGGAAGCACAGGCCGTGACGGTCGCATTGCTGGGGAATACGAGCGACAAAATTCCGCAAGAATATCTCGTCCATCTGAAACCCCAGGGCACATTCGTGCCTCAGGGGGCCTTCGGAAGAATCGTCAATGAGCTCGCCTGCCTGGGATGTCACACAATGAACGGATCCGGGCGTCTGGTTGCCACAGACTTGTCGCTTGAGGGGAGCCAGGCACAAGCCAGTTGGATCGCGGGGTATTTCAAGGTGCCGTATTCTCTCCGCCCGATTCTGACCGAGAGAATGCCGAACCTGTTTCTGTCGGACGGAGAGATCAAAACAATCGTCGAGTATATGCAGAAAGTGTTCATTGCTGACAGCCTCGATCGCAACGTCACCATGGATGCTGCCGCCATTGCCAGGGGAAAGGATTTGTATGGTGGGAAATATGGATGTCAAAGCTGCCATCAGGTTGGGGGCAAGGGAGGCTATGTGGGGCCGCCGTTGGACAGGGCAGGCAGACGACTTACGGCCGGTTGGATATTCCATTGGCTCAAGAACCCTCAGGCTTTCAAACCGGAGTCGATTGAGCCGAACAACAAGCTCACCGATGGAGAAGCCGAGGCTCTCACGGCGTATCTCATGTCGCTCAAGTGATACACATGAACGCGTTCAAAAACAGAATTGCTCCAATCTGCACGGTGCTCTCGCTCGCATTGTTCTGTACCGATTGCTCGAAGGGGCACATTGGCTCGAAGGATCAGACTCCAGGGAAGGATAGTACAAGTGTGTTCGTGTCATTGACGTACGAGCAACGACAGGGAAAATACTTCTACTCGAAGTATTGCCTGATTTGTCATGGTGCCGAAGGCAAGGGGGATGGGTTCAACGCGTTCAACCTTGACACAAAACCGCGCGATTTCACGGATGCAAAATATATGAAGGCTTTGAGCGATGCGCGACTTGTCGAAACAGTGACTCAGGGAGGGAGGGGAGTCAACAGATCTTTGCTGATGCCTACATGGGGTGGCAGGCTTAACAAGCAGGAGGTTGAATACGTTGTTGCCTACATTCGCACTTTTGCGGAGAACTGAGAGATTACGATCCTTGAGATTTCATTCTGCACGCAGGTGGAATTCTTGGACGCCGTTGTCGTCCATCCTGGGTGTCATTTCGCAACAATGCCAACTTCGGAAAAGAAGAGCAATTGACCATTGTCTCAAAGACTTCTCTCTCATTCTCAAAGAGGAGAATCGCTTCAGCTGATGAAGAGCCTATTCTCTCGTCAGTCTTTGACGTCTCATTGTCATTGCATGCCGCTATATTAGCAACAGTTCTGATTGTTGGGAAGGCTTCACTTTCTCCAGATCTGAGCGCGCGAGAAGAGTCGGTTTCTCGATCCTGCGATTCCTCTGTTTCATCTTTCCTTACGCACCCACCTCTGTCATAGACTTCTCTTTTGGACCTGACCCATTGTCGCCCGTTTACAGGGCGTGTGGATGGCAAGAGGCTTTCCATGTTGTCTTCAGTAGCATCTCATCGATGAGTCCGAAGGATCGTCGTGGAATATCGCGACGGTATTTATCGGGAATTCATTTCTCGATGGCGAGAAAAGACAGAGGAGTCGAGATCAACATCACTTGCCTCTACGCAATTGGCATTCACTTAATTTACAATAAGGGGTAACAGATGAAAAACATTTTACAATTTGTCCGCTGCGGTGAATTCCTTCTTGTTGTGTTCTTCCTATTCACCAGTGCGAACCCATTGCAAGCCCAATGGGTTCAAACAAATGGACCGTACGGCGGTAATATTCAATGCATGGCTGTGAGCGGCTCGAATCTCTTCGTCGGGATTGCTGGCGGCGGCGCATTTCTCTCCACCAACAACGGTTCAAGCTGGACTGCCGTCAATACTGGCTTGACAAATACCAATGTTCAGGCTCTTACGGTCAGCGGGACGAATCTCTTTGCCGGGACTACCGGGGGCGTTTTCCTTTCCACCAACAACGGGACAAGCTGGGCCGCTGTCACTACCGGCTTGACAAATACCAATGTTCAGGCTCTTGCTGTCGGTGGAACGAATCTGTTTGCAGGGACTGGAGGCGGCGTCTTTCTCTCCACTGACAACGGCACAAACTGGAGTGCCGTCAACACAAACTTGACAAGCACGAACGTTCGGGCTCTTGCCTTCAGCGGCACGAATCTCCTCGCGGGCACCAGCGGCGGCGGCATTTTTCTTTCCACCAACTCCGGCACAAGCTGGACTGCGGTCAATACGGGCCTGACATATTCCACTGTCTGGTCAATCGCCGTTTCGGGCACCTATTTCTTTGCCGGCACTAGTGGCGGCGTCTTCCTTTCCACCAATAACGGTTCAAACTGGAATGCAGTCAACAACGGCTTGCCAAACACGGATGTTCGGGCTTTTGCAATCATCGGGGCGAATCTCTTTGCCGGGACTGGGAGCGGTGTTTTCATGACCGGCAACAACGGCGCAAATTGGACTGGAGCCAATACGGGCCTGACAAATAGTAGTGTTTCGTCTCTTGCAGCTGCCGGGACGAATCTCTTTGCCGGGACCCGCGATGGCGTCTTCTTTTCCACCAGCAACGGTACCAGCTGGACTGCCGCCAATACCAACCTAAAAGCCACTTTTATCCATGCATTTGCCGTCAGCGGAACGAATCTCCTCGCCGGGACCGAAGGCGGCGGTGTCTTCCTTTCTACCAACAATGGTACAAGCTGGACTGCTGCCAATACTGGTTTGACAATTACGTATGTTCGGGCTCTCGCCGTCAGCGGGACAAATCTCTTTGCCGGGACCTTTGGCGGCGTCTTTCTTTCAACCAACAACGGTGCAGGCTGGAGTATCATCAATAACGGTTTGACAAGCACCGACGTTCGGGCATTTGCCGTCAGCGGGACGAATCTTCTCGCCGGGACTAATGGCGGCGGCATTTTTCTATCCACCAACAACGGTACAAGCTGGACCGGAGTCGATAGCGGCTTGACAAATACTAATGTTCAGGCTCTTGCTGCCAGTGGAACAAATTTCATTGCCGGGACCGGGGGTGGTGGCGTTTTTCTTTCCACCAACAACGGCACAAGCTGGACCGGAGTCGATACTGGCTTGACAAATACAAATGTTCAGGCTCTTGCCGACATCGGGACGAATATCTTTGCAGGGACTAATGGCGGAGGCATTTTTCTGTCCACCAACACCGGCACAAGCTGGGCCGCCGTTAATACGGGGTATGTTTACTCTCTTGCCGTCAACGGGACGAATCTCTTTGCTGGAACCAGTCAGGGCGTCGTCCTTTCCACCAACAATGGTACAAGTTGGGCCGCTGTTAATACCGATTTTCCAAGTACTACTGTCTTCTCACTCGCCGTTTCGGGTACGAATCTCTTTGCCGGGACTCACGGCAGCGGCGTCTGGAGACGGCCGTTGTCGGAGATGATCACCTCAGTGGAAATGCTGTCGGCCGACTTGCCGAGGCATTTCAATCTTGATCAGAATTATCCCAATCCTTTCAATCCAACTACAGCGATCAGCTATGAGCTATCAGTGTTCAGCACGGTACGTCTGAAGATATTTGATATTCTCGGCCGTGAAATAGTAACACTCGTGAACGAGGAACAATCTGCGGGAACCTATCGGACGACATGGGATGCGACAGGATTACCCAGCGGTGTTTACCTCTATCGGCTCGAAGCTGGACAGTTCACTGAAACGAAGAGACTTGTGCTCCTGCGGTAACCAGGCTCTGTCCAACTCCCAGGGAAAGCCCGTCCAGTGACGGGCTTTTTTGTTCCTCCCTTTCCCGCATCAGGAAAACCGGCCGGTATTTCTCGACCAGCCGGTCTTCCACCTTCCCCAAAGCATTACTTAGTTCAAAGTTCATCCACACTAGAAGCCAATTCCAACTTTGAAGGAGAATGAATTGACCGCCGCAACATTGTATTCCATGCCAATCCTTGCTACGGAGATTTGTGCCACGGCGCCAACCATACCCCGCACTCCGAATATGTCTTCATCTTTCAGATCAACTGCGATCGTCTTTTCATGCGACCTTGAAAGATACGTTGAAACGCCAGCATAGGGCGAAACGGAAACCCAATCAGAATAAAGCGCGTATTCCTTGCTTGCCACGAAATCCATACCATAGACTGTGAAATCAAAGTCGTCGGGACCGTACAAAGAAACAAAGCTTGCGCGGGCAGAAGCATCCCATTTTCTTTCTGAATCATGAACAACATTGTACTGAACTTGTCCACCCCAGAATCCATAATTTGCGCCGGGATTTTTGATCCAATAGGCGCCGATATCAATCCTGTTTGTAAGAGCCGCCCTGAACGTGAGCCCGGGAATTCCCAGTCTGTCGCTTTCTTTGAGCCAATGGGTGGAATCCGGGTGAACAAACGTATCGTTCCAGGCGCTTTGAGTGTCGTCAAATCCGGTTTCCCACTCGAGTACTGAAAACTCATAGTTCCCAACACCCATCGGTTTTGCGTCAGTAAGAGAACGGAAATAAACAACCAGGCCAGCCTCTTGTGTAAACTGATGCCAGGCTGTCTGCGAGAGTGCCGGATCGAGTTGAAACGAGCATTCTTTCCATCTTGGATTGACGTGGAGTCTCACATTTCTACTGCCACCATTTGCAGTTGCTGTAGGTTGAGATAAAGTAAGAACGAAAGCCGCGGCTAATGCAGTCATTGTCATGTTTTTCATGAGAGTCTTCCTTTTGTTCGATTGGTTTGTTTTATAGTAATCGGACTCAATCACTCCTGGAACATCAGGTAGATTGCCACCACCCAAAGAGTTATGCTTATAACGACGAGCACGATCGAAAGAGCAACTTCCATCGCTTTTTTCATTTTTGCGGTCCTGGTTAAAATCTCACACCCAACCCCAGCTGAAGATAGTAAGGCAACATGGCGTCTTCATCGTTGGCTTGCGCTCTCGTTGCACCCAACCGCAGGGAAAGATCGTAACTCTCTCCGATTGTCTTCCCTCCCTGGATCCCGTAGTAATAATGGCCTCCCGTGGGAACGTACCACCCGTCTCTGATTGCAGGGAACTCGGCTCGCATGATATCAGAGTGCTTGAAATGCGACGTGATTGATTTGTCAAATCCAAATTCGCCGCCTACGGACCAAGTGGGAGCGTCATATCCCGCCAGGACCGCAAAATCGGAACCAAAGCTTGCAATGCTTACCATTTCCGTCTGGTATCGTCTGAAGATGGAAGAGATTCGTATCGTGGCCGAAAACCCATCAATCTCTGCTATCTCAATTTGCCCTCCAAGCTTGACTTTGAAGTCATCGAGGAGATTGCTCCCCATGGGAAATGAGATATCCAATCCCAACATGGCCGGTTTGATCGTTGAAATGAACCGATTGTAGCTTATCTGGGATGTCACCCCGAAATCATATCCAAAATTCAACTGAACGAGGTTTCGTTGATCTTCACGCAACGATCTCCAGTTGACGTTTTGGGAATAGCCGGTTTCGGACGAGGCCATCACGATGATCACTGCTGCGATAATGGTTTTCATAGAGATACCCCTAGGAGGTTTTTGTATTATTTGATTGTGTTGAGATACGTTTTGGCTATCGGATAGAACTTGTCCCAGCCGAAATAGGGCATTTCGTGGCCTGAGCCGGTGATTTCAACAAGTTGCACATTGGGATAAGCCGAGGATACCTGTTTGGCGTAGGCTTTCCCGTACGCTTCGTTCAACTCGCTGTACATGAACAAGACTCGCGTTGTGTACTGGCTGAGGTTCTTCGTAAAATCAAAAGGATGATCTTCCGCGTAGTTCTTCATTGCGGCATTGCAGACGGCTCCTTCTCTCCAGAACGGCATCGGGCCCGCGATTCCCAGCTTGTTTCCCAGCGCAAACCCGGCTGCACTCTGCAGTGCCGCCTTGTAGTCAAGCGTGATGTGGTCGTCTCCGGTAACAAGTTGATCCAGATAGACAAAGTCATTGCTCGTCTCGTCAAAGAAAGACAGGGTCATCCATCTGCTGAGATACCCTTTTGTGTCACTCCAGGTAAAGCCCCCCGGCTCACTCAAGACAACTCCACTTATTTTACCGGGGTGACTAGGGAGTGAAGGATCCTCGTCCACCGTGAGCGGGACCAACTGCCCGGGGGTGATGGGATCAAGGATTTCACAGGAACTAAACGTGGCAGCCGCCAAAGCCCCCGCGCCGAGTAACAGGAAGAGTGTTTTCATATATGCACCAGATTAGTGAGTGATTGTAAATGGTTGATTGGCTATCTGATGCAAAATACGCCGTCTGGGAGGGGAAATCGGTTCGCCTTGTAAGGTGGGACGCGGTTTAGGAGTGCGGCCTTGTAAGCCGGCACCAACGGAAAATGCCCACGGAACACACAGAATCACGCGGAATGATTGGTTAAGAACATTTCCGTGTAGTTCCGCGTATTCCGCGGGCACTTTTTTCTCTTACGGCAGCCTTCTAGGAATGAATTTGGATTCCGGTAATCTGGGTGGTGTACTGCGAGGGCGTTTGGCCGGTTGCTTTCTTGAAGAATCGGTTAAATGAGGTTTTGGAACTGAATCCGCAATCGTACGCCAGGGAGAGGAGTGTAAATTGCTGGTTCTTTGAGAGGGAAATTAATCGCTTGAACTCTTCAATCCGATACGTGTTCACAAAATCATAGAAATTCTTTTTCTCCTTTTGATTAATGACCTGTGAGAGGTAGTTGGGATGGGCCCCGAGTTTGGATGAGAGATCGTCGATTGATAATTCAGCCTTCTTATACAGAGCTTCTTCGGTCATCAAACGTTTCAATTCCTGATGCAATGTCTCTGCGGCTTCATCCGTTAGTCCTGATTTTTGGTATTTTTCCTTCTGTTCATCGCTGTCGGACACGGACGGGCCGTGAGAAAAAATATCGGTCTGTTGAATTCCAAAAAAACCTATGAGAAACACGAATACAACAACCCCGGCATTAATCAGAATATCACTTGAAAAGAACAACACCAGAAACCAGATGCAGCCCATACCGAATGTCAGGATTTGCAGCCAACGCAGATTGATCTTTTCCAGGTCCGAAAACTGATCACGGATGTTATGCCCGTGTCTCTTGAGCAACACCGCTGACCAGATTACATAGAAGACTCCGGAACATGCAATGGCGTACCACTTGATCACGCCGTAGAGCTCATATCCCGCCCCGTGATTCCTGTATACGTGTATCTTCTGATCGGGAGGGAGGGAAAAAAATGGAACGAGGTAGAGGTAGACAACACACGCCGGAATGAAATGGAGAAGGAACGTCCATCTTTTTTCGGGTAATTGTTTGGTCACAAAGGAAACATAGAAGTACAAAAGAACGCCGTGCAACAGAGGGAAGGGTTGTTCGAAACCCAGGAGAAACGACACATTGTAAATATCTTCGGTGATGTAGATGTAGAATAAGAAGAGGTGGACGAGAATCAGAAACATCCAGAGGGTGAGAATCTTGTCTGATTCAGACTTGTTTTTCTTACTGACCAATAAAAGCTCAATAAGGAGGGCGATTCCGATTCCCGCAACAAAAAAAGCCTTCATTGTGGTGATGCGTCCAGGTTGTTTCTCGTTGATTAGAGAAGGTAAGTCTGGAAACAGAATGTTTCAAGTCTTAAAATCGAGAATCTCAAACCCTTCACTTGACGGGAGCAGGTTGGCCTGGGCACCAATATTATGATACATTACTGTCGACAACGGTTATTCACCAAGGACAGAGATATGAAGTCCCCGAAGGTCAGCAAACTGTTTTTCCCTATCGTCGGAGTGCTCGCATCGCTGTGGTTTCTCATTCGTGTCATCCCCAAGCCAAGCCGGGCCACATATCCTTGTATGCGGGTTGCGTATCCCATGGCATCCGCATTTGTCGTCTACCTGCTGGGCCTCGCGACGACTGCTTTTGCACTCGGTAAAGCACAGCTCCATTGGAGGCACTCACACTATTGGGCTGTGATGGGGTTTGCAGTCATTGCCCTCGCGGCAGGATTCCTTTCTTTCCAGTCAGACCAGCCTCCGGTGTATGCCAACTCGAGTTATCTCGATGTACCGAACGCTCCCATGGGAATTGCGAGGGGAATGTTCCCGGGCCGCGTTGTGTGGACGAGAAATCCTAATGCGACGAATGAGTTGTGCGGAAACAACCAGTTCGGCGATGCATACTATTTGCCCAAGAACACAAATATGGATGTAGTGAATGGGATGGTCCGTTCATCCATCCTGAACCTCACGGGCAAGTCCTCCATCAGAGAAGCCTGGGATACACTGTTCACTTATTTCAACCAAAAAAAGGGGAGAGGAGCCAGAGGATATCAAACCGGCGAGAAGATTTTCATAAAGACAAACGGGATTGGTTCGACCGTCGCAGATAGCAGCAATCACAACATAATGGATTTGGCATCTTACACGATGGCCCGAACTTCACCGCAGCCGGTGCTGGCTCTCCTGCGGGAGCTGATCAATGACTGCGGCATAGCACAAGAAAATATCTCCGTCGGAGATCCACAGCGCGACATTCAGAGTGAGTATTGGGATATCTGGCATGCGGAATTTCCAAACGTCAGGTACATCTGTTTTAAGGGAGGGCAAGGTCGTACAAAGTCAGTCAAAGGAGCAAGTCCTTCGGTCTTCTATGCCGATAAGGGCTCTGTGCTGCGGTCAGGAAGCTGGAGCGACATGTCGGCGGGAAATCCCATTTACCAGGACACGCTCTACACCGTTATTGAGCAAGCCGATTATCTGATCTATGTTGGTGCCCTGAAAGTGCACGAACGGGCAGGTGTGACCTTGATTGGGAAATGCGATTTCGGTTCTCATGTGCGGTCCAACGCTATGCATTTACATATGGGATTGGTGAATCCGGAGGGGTTTTCTCCGGCGGGAGACAAGAATAGCAGGTTCGGATACAACAAGTATCGTGTGCTGGTCGACCTGATGGGACACAAGAACCTTGGGGGAAACGCCATGCTCTTTGTGATCGACGGTCTGTGGGGTGGAGCCGGAGCGAATCTGAAACCGGTCTTCTTCAAAATTGCGCCGTTCAATAACGATTGGCCGTCGTCGATTTTGATGTCTCAGGATCCGATAGCGCTGGAGTCGGTCTGTTTCGACATCCTCAAGGCGGAGTTCACCAGCGACAAACACGCGGAAACGTATCCGCAAATGGAAGGCGTTGACGACCATTTGCACCAGGCGGCAGATTCTGCTAACTGGCCGGCAGGAGTCCGGTATGATCCCGAAAACGATGGCTCCGTGATAGGAAGTCTGGGAGTCCATGAACATTGGAATAATTCCACCGAACAGAAGTATTCCCGCGACCTTGGCATCGGAGCAGGAATAGAGCTGGTGAAGATTCAGACATCCACGGCTGTCGATCGGCTTGCGTCAGGAGTGCAACCCGATGGATATGCGCTTGAGCAGAATTATCCGAATCCGTTTAATCCGACGACAGCAATCAGTTATCAGTTATCAGTCGCCAGTGAGGTAAGCCTGAGAATATTCGACATCCTTGGCCGCGAAGTCACAACGCTGGTGACCGAGGAACAATCTGCGGGGGCGTATCGGACGACGTGGGATGCGAAGGAATTGCCGAGTGGGATCTACTTCTGCCGGCTTGAAGCTGGAAGGTTCACTGAAACGAAGAAACTTGTGTTGATGCGGTAACCCAAAATTTTTCAAACTCTCGAGGCCCGTCCAGTGACGGGCTTTTTTATTGGTATGGACCGCCGCAATCCTCTACGAGACGCGCCGCAAAACGTTCTGCACGATCCGGTCGCAACGGACCAGGTCGAAGTGAAACACCTCCGGATCGTGATAAAAGCTGCCGATGGCCTCGCGAAGCATCTCCTTCGCCCGGTTGAGGCGCACCTTGACGTTCGTTTGGCTGATTGCGAGCGATTCGCTTGTCTCGACGATGCTCATCCCCTCAATTTCCCGCATCAGGAAAACCGACCGGTACTTCTCCGGCAGTCCGTCGACCGCTTTTTCCAATATATCCTTCAGTTCGGAGTTCATGAGTGTCCCCAGGGGATTTTCTTTGTTCGATGCCTGAACGAGCTGCTCGGCAGATTCGGAGCCGTCGGAAAGCTGGTGGGGCCGCCGTTTGTGCTGCTTTACCCTTGCGAGCGCCTCGTTGATCGTGATTCGAATAAGCCATGTCGAAAAACTCGAACGCTTCTCGAAACGCGGCATCGCTTCGTAGGCCTTGACGTATGCGTCCTGGATAACGTCTTCAATCTCATCCTTGTCGACAATGTACGAACGGACGATTCGGAACAGGCGCTGATTGTATTTGCGCATGATCAGCTCGTACGCCGTCTTCTCGCCGGCCAATACGCGGCCAACGACCTCTTCGTCGTTCACTGCCAGTGCAACGCTCTGTTTCTCGGTTTCCATGGGCCTTTTTTCCGGTACCGGGTCACGTATTGGATGAAATAACCCGCAAAAGGTTACACGAAAAATATAATCAATTTTTCCTGTAACGTTTCGGTCCCTTCCTGCTCTAATCCATAACCAACAATTCAAAACAAACAAAAGGAAGGAACCATCATGAACCATCGAATCGTTAATTTCGCCGTTGTGGCGCTGGCATTGCTGGTCGGCACGGGAAACGCCATCGCAAGGCATGATCCTGCAAAGCACTCCGAAAAGCGGACACTCGACAAAGCCGTTTTCCGGAGTGACATGAGAAAATTGTGGGAAGATCACGTGACCTGGACCCGCCTCTATATCATCAGTGCAATGGAAAATCTGTCAGATAAGAGTGCAACAACCAACCGATTGCTCCAGAATCAAACAGACATCGGGAATGCAATCAAACCGCTCTATGGCGATGCGGCAGGCAATAAACTGACGGCGCTTCTCAGGGACCATATTCTCATTGCGGCCGAACTCATCGATGCCGTGAAGTCCGGCGATACCACGCGCAGCAACAGCTCCGGCACGCGCTGGAACTCGAATGCAGACGAAATCGCGGAATTCCTCAGTGGAGCGAATCCCAAAAACTGGCCCCCCGCTGAAATGAAATCAATGATGCGAAGCCATCTCTCCGCGACAACAACAGAAGTCGTGGCCAGACTCAAAAAGGACTGGGAGGGAGATGTCCGGGCATACGACGAGGTCCACAAACAGATCCTGCACATGTCCGACATGCTGAGCAGCGGAATCATCAGCCAGTTCCAGGCGAAGTTCAGGTAAACGTCGATGCGGCTCACAAGGAGTCGCCTTGCGAGCCCATTTTCCGGTGTCAGCAGAACAGGAATTTCAATGACAACACAGACCATACTGAGACAAATTTCGGCGGACATTCCATCGCACGTCGGCAATACGGGTAAGATAGAGATGATCGTGCCCCATATTTCCGCGATCTTGAGAATCCTGGGACTGGACCTTGAAGAGGAAGGACTTCGTGGGACTCCGCTGCGTGTGGCGAAGATGTTTGTGAGGGAAGCATTCAGCGGACTTGATCCGGCCCAGAAGCCGGACATGACGCTCTTCGAAAACAGCAACGGATACAAGGAGATGGTGACGGCAAAAGAAATCACGTTTTTCTCGTACTGTGAGCATCACCTCGTTCCGTTCTTCGGAAAGGCGCATGTGGCATATGTTCCAAAGCATCATCTTGTTGGACTGTCGAAACTCAACCGCCTGGTGCAGTACCTGGCCAGTAAGCCCCAGACGCAGGAGCGCTTGACGGTCGAAATCGGCACCGAACTGGGGAAGGCTTTGCGAACAGACGACGTTGCGGTGGTCATGGAAGCTACGCATCTGTGCATCGCTTCACGCGGTGTCAAGGACGTCAACAGCCTTACACGAACTTCGCACTTTTGTGGTATATTTGAGGTGAAGGAAAAGAAGGATGAATTTCTGCGACAGATCGAATCCGAATAAGGTAAACCTGGAGATCACGCATGCCTGAGTATCCCTATCTGATCATCGGGGGTGGAATGACCGCGGATGCGGCGGTGGCCGGAATTCGCCGGATGGACGCATCCGGTGCGATCGCGATCATCAGCAACGAAGCACACCGGCCGTACAAACGTCCCCCGCTTTCCAAGTCCCTCTGGAAAGGCGAGCCGGTAGAAAGCGTGTGGCCAAAAACGCCGTACGAGCATGTGGACGTGCATTTGTCCAGAACGGCGATCAGCATTGATGTGAAGAAGAAGGTTGTCGTTGATGACAAGGGAACGACGTATTCGTTTGGGAAGCTTCTTCTTGCGACGGGAGGGAGGGTTCGACGGCTGCCGTACAAGGTGGAGGGAATCATCTATTTTCGCACGCTTGATGACTATCAGGCCCTGAGGTCATTGACGGAGCGAGGGCGTCGGTTTGTCATCATCGGGGGAGGGTTCATTGGATCTGAGGTCGCTGCGGCGCTGGCGATGAATGGCAAATCGGTCACGATGATCATCCCCGAGGAAGGTATTGGAGCAAGAGTCTATCCTGCGGCTCTTTCGCAGTTCCTCAACACGTACTATCGTGAAAAAGGAGTTGAGGTTCTCGCGAAAGATTCTGTCACCAATATTGAACAATCGGAAGATCGCTATGTTGTTTCGACCACAACCGGAAAAAAGATTGAGGTTGACGGAATTGTCGCCGGGCTTGGAATTCAGCCGAACATTGAATTTGCCCAATCGGCCGGTATCGAGGTCGGGAATGGAATCCTGGTGAATGAGTATCTGGAGACATCAATTTCCGGCATCTATGCAGCCGGTGATGTGGCGAATTTCTTCAGTACAGCCCTCGACAAGAGGGTGAGAGTGGAACATGAAGACAACGCGAACACGATGGGGGAGATGGCGGGATCAAATATGGCGGGAGGTACGGTTCCATATCGGTACCTTCCGTTTTTCTATTCCGATCTCTTTGAGCTGGGATACGAAGCCGTCGGCGAACTGGATGCCCGTCTTGAGACCGTGCAGGATTGGAAGGAAAAATTTCGGGAAGGAGTTGTTTACTATTTGGAAAATGAAAGGATTCGCGGAGTCCTTCTCTGGAATACATGGAGTCAGGTTGACGCGGCGAGAAACCTCATTACCCAGAAGCGACTCTTCAAGAAGCAGAGCGTGAAGGGACTTTTGCACGGGTGAACAAGAAGGTGTGATTGTTCGACAAAGACGTCATGACACTGAAAGTCAAAGGAAAAGTCTGGAAGTATCCTGAGTTTGGCGGCTGGCATTTCTTTACGCTAGGGAAGAGGGTGTCTTCAAGGATCAAGGCCCTCATGAAGGGTCAGATACGTGGATTCGGCTCAATCCGTGTGAAGGCAAGGATCGGCGACTCTGAATGGCGCACATCGATCTTCCCGACCAAGACGGGCACATACCTCCTGCCTGTCAAAGCAAGCGTAAGACACAAGGAAGGAATCGATACCGGAGATGTGGTTGTTGTTCGGTTGGAGTTGCGTTAGTCTTGTAGAAGGCTACCTTCTTCAAAGGATTAGCTCTGTTGAAGGTAACCTTCAGCGTGAGCCAAGTCTGGCGGCAGCATGACCGTCGACACGATCCCGCAGGAATCAGACGTTTGTACCTTAGGACTCTGGCTGAGTTTGGTGAAGAGTTATCGACCCCCTTAGGGGTCGAACGTTTTTAACCCGGCTCAGATCTGAGATCCAACCCCGTAAGGGTTGAACTCCTATCGGAGTCCACATCTAACACAGTGCTTCTGCTTCACCTGCGCGACAGTTCACCTTCTTTGAAACTCTGTCTCGATTCTGATAATCGAGAAAAAAATCTTCGTATGAAATCACTCAAGAGCTTCTTCTCTGTTGACATTCCAAATGCTTGTCGGTAAGTTAGCAATGGTTTGATCACACCAGGGGAGGCCCCTCTCTCGCAGATCTGAGCGCGCAAGAAAGTCTCTTCTCGTCTCGTCCTGTTGCTTACGCACCCACCTCTACCCGAGACCTCTCTGCAGGTCAAGAATCGATTGTTGGTCGATTTTCGAACTACGCTTCCTCGTTCTCCCTGATGAACAGGGAAAGTACTTCCCCCTACTCAAAAAGACTGAAAGGAATGACAATGACACCTGGCGCCCGAGGTACCTTGTTCATGGCATTACTTCTCGTGATGGCTGGAAGCAGTTTCGCGCAAATCCCCAACGCTGGCTTTGAGAACTGGACGAGCGGAAATCCTGTCAGCTGGGACACAAACAACGGGCTCTATACGTTCATTACGCAATCGTCATCGGCGCATGGCGGAGTGTCGGCCGCGCAGGGAGCTGTCGTCAACATTGGCGCATTTAACATGTCGGGCACATTGATGAGTGCAACCACCAGTGGAGTCGGTTTTGCCATATCCCAACGATACGGATCGCTGCGCGGATTCTACAAGTTTACACCAGTCAACGGAGACGCGTTCTTTGTCAGCTATCTGGATCAGAAAGGCACCTCGGGTGTCGGTGCGGGTTCATACCTGGACTTGTCAGCGCAATCCGTGTATAAGGAGTTTATCGCTACGATCCTGTATCCGGGCGCGGACATTCCCGACAATGCCGTCATTACGTTCTCCATCACCCACCCCGGTGGTTTTCCCAACGTCGGGTCGACCTTTGTCGTGGATGATCTCACCTTCGGAGTTGCAACCGGGATGAATGCGACGTCGGATGGTCCCCCAAAGGCTTTCCGGCTCGGCCAAAATTATCCGAACCCGTTCAACCCGATGACAAACATCGTCTACGACGTACCTGAACAATCGCACATCGTTCTGACTGTTCTCGATATGTTGGGTCGCGAGGTTGCCGTGGTCGTGAACCAGTTCCAGTCTGCCGGAAGGTACAAGGCGGTCTTCAACGCTTCCGCGCTGACAAGCGGCGTGTACTTCTACCGCCTCACAGCGGGGAGCTTCGCGGATACGAGGAAGTTGACCGTCCTGCGATAACGATTGACGCGTGAAGTTATTTGTGGATGTAAGAAGAGTCCCAATCGACTAATCTGCAGATGTTGCGGACAAGTCGGTTGGGATTTGTATTTCAGATGGCAGAAAGCAGACGGCAGATAGCAGATGACAGATAGCAGATGGATGAGGGGTGATGGAGGATGGAAGATGGAGGACGGAAGATGGAAAAGGGCAAAAGGTAAAAGGTAAAGGGGAAAACCAGGTTTAAGACCGTGTTTTCTGGCGGCTGCAGGCAGCAGACGGCAGCATGACCGTCGACTCGACCCCGTCGGGGTCGAACGTTTGTAATCCGGCTGAGACCTGAGATCCAACC